>OMTX01000189.1 GCA_900314085.1 uncultured Lachnospiraceae bacterium
CTGTCACTTATCAATCTTTCATCGTTGTCTCATTGTTCAGTTGTCAAAGTACTGAGATTGCAACTGCTCCGTAAGGAGTTGTCGCTATTGTGTGTGGCTTTCTCAGCCGCAACGATGTGTATATTATCACCCTGCAAAGTCCGTGTCAACAGGAAATTTTGGAAATTTCAAAAGAAAAACGACTTCCCGATTTTCTTTGAATTGTGTGAATTGTGTGCGCTTTTTAAAAGAGTTTCACGACGTCCGAAACGAAGTCGATGCCGTAGTACTGTACCCCGTCGACCTTCGTCATTCCGCGGATTGCTGACTTTGGCAGAATGCACTTCGTAAAGCCCAGCTTCGCCGCCTCCCGCACCCGCTGCTCCGCATTGGTCACGGACCGGACTTCACCGGAAAGTCCCACTTCACCGAAGCAGATAATGTGGTCGTCAATCGGCGTGTCCTTATAGGAAGATACAATGGCCATGACAATTCCGAGATCCACCGCCGGCTCGTTCATCCGCATGCCGCCGGTGACATTGACATAGGCATCATAGTCCGAGAGCTTGAGCCCGATGCGCTTTTCCAGCACCGCCATCAGGAGGTTGACGCGGTTGTAGTCGCATCCCACTGCAGTCCGCCGTGGCATGCCGAAGTTCGACTTCGTAACCAGGGCCTGGATTTCAATCAGAATCGGCCGGGTTCCTTCCATAGAGCAGGCGACGACGGAACCGGAAGCCCCTTCCGGCCGGCCGGCCAGCATATACTCGGACGGATTCTTCACTTCAACAAGGCCGGCTCCCTTCATTTCGAAGACACCGATCTCATTCGTCGACCCGAAGCGGTTCTTCACTCCGCGAAGAACGCGGTAGGAGGCATAGCGGTCCCCCTCGAGATAGAGAACCGTATCCACCATATGCTCGAGCACACGGGGACCGGCCACGTTCCCTTCCTTCGTGACATGGCCGACAACAAAGACCGTGATTCCCATGGTCTTTGCAATATGCATGAGGACATTCGTCGACTCGCGGACCTGGGACACGGATCCCGGCGCGCTGCCGACGCTCTCGGAATACATGGTCTGGATGGAGTCAATGATGACGAGCTCCGGCCGCGTCCGGTCTATGACTGCAGAGATGGTGTCAAGGTCAGTCTCACAGAGAATGGAGAGATCGGAAGTAAAAGTCCCGATCCGCTCAGCCCGCATCTTGATCTGGGCCAGGGACTCCTCGCCGGAAATATAGAGCATCTTTACGTGGTCCGCGCAGAGATTCCGCGTCAGCTCCAGAAGCAGGGTTGACTTCCCGATGCCGGGATCGCCGCCCACCAGAACGAGGGAGCCCTTCACAATGCCCCCGCCCAGGACCCGGTCGAATTCCTCCATATGGGTTGAAATCCGGCTTTCGTCCGAACCCGAAATCTCATCCAAAGTGGATGGCTTTATATTATTCTGAACAGTCTTTCCCGAAGATGAAGAAGAAGGCGTGTGATACGCCTCCTCCACAAACGTATTCCACTCGTGGCACGCCGGGCACTGCCCCAGCCACTTCGCAGACTCAAAACCGCAATTCTGGCAGAAAAAGACCGTTTTCTTTTTCGCCGGCATCAGGCTTTTTTCACCTCAACAGACACGGTCTTGCCCTCTTCGAGCTCAACGGAAATCGTCAGTTTCCCGCCCAGGTTCGTCTTCATCTTGCCGGCATCAGTCCCGTTTAAGGTAATATCGTACTCCTGCTCCGGCTCGAGACCGAGCGTGATTTCCGCATCCTCCGGCCCCGTCACGGAAAAGCTGACGGACTCGTCCTTCATCAGGAAACCGGATACGTCCGTTCCGGGAACGCTTTCATAAACGAAGGAATCATTGCACTCGAGCTTTGTAATCTCCCTGTACGCGCGCAGGCTGTAGACGCCACCGTTGGCAGCAAAATCATTGACCTTCGCCTTGCTGTCAAGCGTATAGTCGCCAAAAGCCAGTTTTCCCCCGTTTTCTGTCCTCAAGATGTCAGCCATTTTCTTTTCTTTCCTCCAGTCATTCCTTGCTGTTTTTGCCGCCTGCGGACTTTCTCGGTCTTCCGGGCCGTATCAAAGTGCCGCCTGCAGCTGCTGCCGTTTTCCCGCCTGCCGTGTTTTTCGCAGGCCTGCCCCGCTTCTTCGGAGCCTTTGTATTTTTATGACTAATATTTTTGCGTTTCTTTGGTGCGGCCTGTTCGAAGGCGATTTTCCCGCCCTTCACCGTCACGATGACCTCGGATCCTCCGGAAACCTCGCCTGAAAGAATAGCATCGGAAAGAGGGTCCTCAATGTCCGTCTGGATCTTCCGCCGCAGGGGGCGGGCGCCGAACTTGGGATCATAGGCCTTCTCCATGATGTACTTCTTCACAGACGGGCGGAAGGTAAGCGTAAGCTCCATTGAGCCCTTCAGCCGTGTAGAAAGCTCCTTCAGAAGAAGCCCTGAGATCTTCGTCAGATCATCCTTGTTGAGCGCCCTGAAGACAATGGTCTCGTCAATCCGGTTTAAGAACTCCGGCTTGAAATCGTGCTTGATCTCATCCATGACACGCGACTTCATGAATTCATAGTCGGATTTTTCGCTGTCGTCCGACGAGAAGCCGAGATGCTTGGGCTCCATGATTTCCTGGGCCCCGGCATTCGATGTCATGATGATGATCGTATTCTTGAAGTCTACCTTCCTCCCCTGGGAATCCGTAATCCGGCCGTCATCAAGAACCTGCAGGAGGACGTTGAAGACATCCGGGTGAGCCTTCTCAATCTCGTCAAAGAGGATGACAGAATACGGGTTCTTCCGCACCTTCTCCGCCAGCTGGCCTCCCTCTTCGTAGCCGACATAGCCGGGAGGCGATCCAATCATCTTTGCGACGGACTGCTTCTCCATGTATTCCGTCATGTCAACCCGGATCATCTTGTTCTCATCGCCGAAGATGGCCTCGGCAAGCGCCTTGGAGACCTCCGTTTTTCCGACGCCGGTGGGCCCCAGGAAAAGGAAGGAGCCGATGGGCCTGTTCGGGGCTTTGAGGCCGACACGCCCGCGGCGAACCGCCCGGGCAACAGCGGAAACCGCTTCTTCCTGACCGATGATCCGCTTGTGCAGTGTCTTTTCAAGCTCCGTCAGTCGGTGGGCTTCAGACTCATTGAGTTTTGTGACGGGAATCCGCGTCCAGACGGAAACCACATCTGCCACATCTTCAGGCGTCAGGGAAAGCGCCCTCCTGTTCCGCGACCGTTCGTAGGACTTCTTCAGGCGTTCAATATCGGAAAGCAGGATTTCCCGCTTCTTCCGGATTTCAGCTGCATCCGTGAAGCGTTCCTCCGAAAGCGCCTTTTCAAACTCCCCTTCACAGGAATGGGCTTCCGCCTCAAGATCATAGATCTTCTCCGGCGTCTTCGCGCTCTTCAGCCGAAGTCTCGCTGCAGATTCGTCCATGAGGTCGATGGCCTTGTCCGGCAGGAAGCGGTCCGTGATATAGCGGGCTGAAAGCTCTGCACAGGCATCCGTTGCGGCTTCCGTAATGATAATCCCGTGATGCTTCTCGTAAACGCTCTTGATGCCGGAAAGAATTTCCTTCGTCTCCGCAACCGTCGGCTCCTCCACCATGACCGGCTGGAAGCGGCGCTCGAGAGCTGCGTCCTTTTCAATATACTTGTGATATTCCGTGATTGTCGTTGCACCGATGATCTGCAGTTCTCCCCTGGCCATCGCCGGCTTCAGGATATTTGCCGCATCGAGGGAGCCTTCCGCCCCGCCGGCACCGATGATCGTATGAACCTCATCAATGAAGAGAATAATATTTCCAGCCGAAATCACTTCATTCATGAAGTTTTTGATCCGCTCTTCAAATTCGCCCCGGTACTTGGTTCCGGCTACCATACCGGACATATCGAGGGAAATAATCCGCTTTTCACGGATGGAATCCGGCACCATTCCGGTCTCAATATACTGGGCAAGTCCCTCTACAATAGCGGTTTTCCCGACGCCGGGTTCCCCGATCAGGCAGGGATTGTTCTTGCCCCGGCGGGAAAGGATCTCGATAACCCGCTGAATTTCCGCCTTTCGCCCGATGACCGGATCCAGTTTCCCCTCCGCGCAGAACTTGGAAAGGTCCCGGGAATACTGGTCCACGACAGAAGGCCTGTCCGGCCGGCCCTGAGCGCGGGCTTTTCTCTGGACCTCTTCCTGATAGGTTCCGCCGCTCCGGCCCATGGAGGTGATAATATCTCCATAGACTTTCTGCAGGTTCACATTCATGGAAGAAAGGAGGCGTGTCGCCGCACAGTCCGTCATCTTCAGCATGGCAAGCGCTATGTGCTCCGTCCCCACGGAATCGAGGTGGGAAAGGGCAGCCTCGTCCTCCGCATTCCTAAGGAGCTGCTCCGCCTTCGGCGTGAACCCTGACCGTTCCATCAGGGCAACGGAGGATTCCGGCGCCACCAGCTCATCGATCAGCTTGACGACATTGTCTTCCGTCACTCCCTCCCGGGAAAAGACCTTGGCCGCCAGGGAATCCTTCACGCGAAGGAGACCGAGCAGGATGTGCTCTGTCCCGGTATAGTTGTGCTTCAGGCGCTTAGAAATCCGCTTTGCACCATCCACTGTTTTTTTTGCCTGTACTGTATATTTCATCCGGCTGCTTCTTTCACAATATATGAAAATAATATTTTTTTGAACGACCTCTGATTTCCGACAGGAATCAAAGGTCGTTCAGATCCATGACATCAATGCTGCTGCCGCCGTCGCTGCCGTCACCGCCGGATCCGGAATCGGAACCGCCTTTCTTTCCGCCCTTTTTGCCTTTGGCGGATTCGGAAAGACCGGATCCCGGCTTTTCTTCAAGCGGCCCGGCTCCGTAAAAGAGCTCGTCGTCCGACGGCATAGTCCCCGTCTTTCCGTTGAAGAAAATCTGCCGTGCCCAGTCAAGCCGGCTCTTTTCTTCCTCCCTCTGGCGGATTTCCTGCTCCGTCAAAGCCGCATCCGTTTCCGGAACAGCCTCCTGACCGGTGGGATTAGAAGCAGCGTATGCCTCCGTCTTCCCTTCGGTATTGCCTGCTGATTTCACGTTTTCTATGGCATCGGTCTTCGTATCAGCCTCTGCAGCAGATTTCACATCTGCCCCTGCCGCAGCCTTTTTCACATCATCGGGATTCGGCAGAATTTTGGTTTTTTCAGCTTCAGCAGCCTTCTTCGCTTCTTTCACCGCCTGTTCAGGGACTTTTTTTCCTGCCGCGTCCTTTGCAGCCTCTGCCTCTGCTGCCTTGTCAGCGCGTTCCTTCAAAGCCGCAGAAACTGCAGCAATATCAGTATCCGAGCCCTCTTCACCGGCTGCGCCTGACTCATCAAAATCGTCATCCCCGTATTCGTCATCATCCGCCTTTTTGCCTCTGGGCAGAAGGTTCAGGACGATCAGCAGAACCACCAGGGCGATAACAACGACAAGTACAATTTTCAATATCCGGATATTCCGGGAGGTCGTACCCTCCTTCGGCGCATCCGGTGTCTCCGGCTCGTCTTCGCTGCTCTCACCGGAATTGGCTTTCAGACTGTCGAGAAGCGTCGTATCCGCCGTCTGTACCGTACCGTCTGCCGCACTGTAAATATACCAGCCGGCGGTACCGTTTTCATCAACGCCGTAAATGTAATAGAAGCCCTCGCCGGAACCGGTCAGGGTGTAGGCCTTGTCAATCGTCACGGTGCTATCGCCCGACGTATAGTCGAAAGAGGCCTGCGTCAGGATGTCCGAATAGGGATTGTCGGCAGGATCCACGGCAATGACATAGGACGACTTCGTACCGATGAATTCGAACGGAGAAGTGACGGTGCCCGCTGCAGCGTCATAGAGAAAGAATGAGCCGGTCTCCGCAATCGTGCCGTCCGCCGCGACAGGCTTCATATAGAGAACCGTGTACGTCCCGTTCGAAAGCTCATTGAAGGTCTTGTTCCCGATAGCCACCTGCGTTTTTGTGAATCCTGCAGGAATCTGGCTGTCGCTGTAGCGCTCACTGACGGCATACCACTGCCCATTGAAAGAAAGGTCCGCATTGGCCGGAGCCGCAGCAGTGTCTGTCGGCGTTTCTGCAGGTGTCTCCGCCGGTGTTTCCGGTGTCTCTGCAGGCGCTGCCGGTGACTCCGCAGGAGCAGCCGGGGTTTCCGCCGGAGCTGCAGGCGTCTCCGCAGGCGCAGATGCAGCTACTGTCATGGAAGCAGATGAACCGGAAACCGCCCCGTCGCTGCTTGACACGATGAAATCCGCCTTGCCGGCAGCAGCCGCCGTGAAACGGCAGGTAATCTTCGTTCCCGTGAAAGAGACCGCATTCCCGGCAGTCGCGCCGCCGCCGGCGTCCGTCAGCGTGACATAATTGGAAGAAAATTTCAGCGTAATGGAAGAAGATGCACTCGCTTTCACGGAAACCGTGAAGCTGTCTCCCACTGTCGCAGAAGCCTGGGAAAAACTGATCTGCGTAGTGCCTGCAGCAGATGCCGGCGAAAAACAGCCTGCAAAAACCGCCAGGGCAAAGAACAGGCTCAGGAAAACTGAAAGTGTCTTTTTCATTTGTTTCGCTTTCATATTAGACATAATAATAATGTGAAGCTCCGTACGAGACAGGGCTTTCATAAACAGGCAAAACACTGCGCTATATGTGAAACCGCCGCTGCATCTCCGTCCTGGCTGTCCTCCCGCCGATGATCAGCGTTCCGAGAAAGAGGATGACCGATGAGAGAAAGGCGACTTCGCAGACAGCCGTGCTTGTGACGACATGCGTCGCAAGGAGGATCAGAGGGATCAGCCCTACCGCCATCATGGTGATCTCAAACGCCAGATACGACTGGAAGTTCCTGTTGTCAACAAGCATGACAATGAAAAGAACCACATCTATGAGTATTATCGCCGCAGGAAGGATGTAGTTGATGGACCAGCGGGTAAAGCCGAACACCGCATCAATGACCACCATATAGATCAGGCCCCAGAAGATGGTCATGGCAATCTTTGTAAAGACCTGGTAGCGTTCGTTTGTAAAACGGCAAAAAGTACCATACAGATAAAACATCGCATATACGGCAATGATGGACCACCAGCGCCGATTCTCCTGCTGCACATTGATGGCCACCACCAGAATGCTCACTACCGCCGCTATAAAGAAGAGAATCCGCTTCACAAGAGAAAAACGGTGCAGGGTCGTCACCACGTCCGGGTATTCATTGAAGCGGACGAAATCGCCCTCATCCCCGGACTTGTCCAGCACACCCCGGCACAGGGGACAGTACTCTGTGTCGTCAACGACCTCAACTCCGCAATAACGGCATTTACTCATAGTAGACTCCATTCGTTTCAATCCGGACAGAAGCCCCGTCTGCAGCAATCTGCCGGAAAATGCCTTCCTGCACGGAGGTATCGCGATAGGCGGAAACAATCGTATACATCAGGGTATCGTTGAAGGAAGCAATCGTCCCCTTCATCCGCTGCCCTGTCGAAAAAGGCAGAAAGCAGTAGAACAGCCGGATATACTGCCGGTAAGCCTCGTCCACCTTCATATTGCCGATATTCGTGATCGTAGTCGTCGTGGATTTCGCTGCCATATTGTAGAAGAACTTCATGCCCCCGTTTTTGAGCGGCAGGGGAACGACACGGGCTATGAGACGCTCGGAATTTGAAACGGCGAAGGAAAAGGTCTTCTCGAGGTTTTCCTTTGTAATCGCCCTCTTCAGGCTCTCCCGGATGATCTCGGCCACCTCGGCGAAGGTATAGTCTTCCTTCGTCGGAACGAATTCGGCAATCGCCATGCAGAAAAAGTTCTTTGTCGTAATGGAATCAAAGTAAGGCCGCAGGTTCACGGGCACTGCTACCCGGATTGGCCGCTTCGCCGTCACGCCCCGGGGATTTGCCTTGTAGGTCGCATAGACAAAGGCAGCCACCAGATATTCGTTGATAGTCAGATTGTACTTTTCCCGGGTGATCCGCTTGATTTCAGCAACGGACATGATGCCGTGGATGACGCCAAAGCCCCGGTAGGGAAGGCGCTCCCCGTGAAAGAGAAAAGCCTTGTCCAGGCGGTAGGTATTCTTCTGCCCCTTCTTGAAATTCTTGAGGAAGGAATCTTCGCGGTCGAGGGAGGTATCGGCGGAAAGCCCGTCGCCGAGCTGCTGCTGCAGTTCCGGATGAGCCAGGCGCAGGTACTGGTACGTCAACTCGCGGAGGAAGTTGATGCCGCCGGTCCCGTCTGCGATGACGTGGAAGGCCTCGAAATTGATCCGCTTTCCATAGTATGTCACGCGGAACATATAGCCGTTGTTCGTATTCGGATGGATGAAGCGGCAGGGGTAGGTATTTTCCTCCACTACCCGCGGGGCGGGCTTGTCGATTTCCTCAAGGTAATACCAGAAAAAGCCGCTCCGCAGGCGGAGATTGAAGCCCGGCATGCGGACAGTCAGCCGGTCGACAGCCTCCTGCAGGAAGTTCGGATTGATGTCCTCATTCAGGACGACAGAAATCCGATAGGTGTTCGTCATCTCCTCGCCGGCGATGACAGGAAAAATATTTGCGGTATTGTCAAGCTTCTCCCAGTGCAGGTACTGCTTCTTTTTTGCCCGGAGTGCTTTCGTCTTTTTTTCGCTCATTTATCAGTGAATGCAGCAGCTATTCAGCGGACTGTGATTCCGGACGCCCCGTTCTGAATAGACACTTCATGTTTGCGGTCAAATGATTACAGTTGGTTAAATTTTAAAACAACATATACGTTTTTTCAAGGGAAGCGGGTGCCATATCTTGCGTTTGTCTCAGCAAAACCTAAGCACCAGAATTCCTATTGCGGAAAACAGAAGCAGAGCCAGCAGGGACGTCCCCTTTGAAAGGATACACGCCCGCCTGATGTCCGCTATTTCAATCGGCCGGTCGGCATCGCCGAGATGCGGTTTCATCATCTGCACGCCGAAATAGGACGCAGGGCCGCCGAGCTGTATATGCAATGCCCCGGCGCAGACTGCCTCACAGCAGGCGGAATTGGGACTCGGCGATTTCCGCCGGTCCCGGCAGAAGATGCGGAGGGCATTTTTGCCGTCAGAGAAGCGGCAGAGTCCCGCCGCAGCAATCATACAAAGTGCCGCCAGCCTCTCGGGGATGAAGTCCAGGGCATCATCCGTCCGCGCCGCTGCCCGTCCGAAGAAAAGGCAGCGGGCATTTTTGTAGCCGATCATGGAATCCAAGGTGGAGACAGCCTTGTACATCCACCCGCCGACCGGTCCAAACAGGATCAGATAAAAAAGAGGGATGACTCCTCCGTCCGCCGTATTTTCAGCCACCGTTTCAATATCCGCCCGGGCAACCGTCCGTGCATCCATATCGACAGTATCCCGGCCGACCAGCATGGATACCCTCTTCCGCGCTTCGGCAATGTCCCCTTCCTCCAGGCTGTCGGCAACACCCATGGCAGCCTCCGAAAGGGACTTCACGGAAAGGATGCGGTAGGACATCCAGACTTCCACAGCAAAGAAAAGCCAAAAGCCCAGCTGGTAACAGGCCAGAAGAATGGCACCTGAAACCAATCCCGTTCCGCCTGCAATGATAATCACCGTAAGAATTCCGCGGACAAACCGCCGCCGGTCAGAAAGATTTTCCCGGTTCAGATGCCGGTCAAGAAAAGCAATGGCTTTCCCGATCAGGCGGACAGGATGATAGAGTTTTTCCGGATCTCCAAGCAGGCTGTCCAGAAGGAAGCCGAAAAGTGCTGCCAGTACAGGATGAAATTGCCGGAAAAGGAGATTCAGCATAGAAACACTTGTCACGACGATCTGCCGAATGTCACACATTCTCCGGCAGCCGTCTCAAATATCTTTGATGTAGGTGAGTTTTTCGTCTCCCATCAGGAAAAATTTCTTTCCCCCGCCGGGAGATAAGTGCCAATCAAAATAATCCCGTTTCGGAGAAGCGGTTTCCGAGGCAACGGCCATGAGCGTGCCGGAATTTACGATGACAGAGACAGCAAGCTCTGCCGGAGCCGTTTTCAAAAATGCATCAAGAAACTTTTTCCAGGCTGCCATGGTGCGGTCGATGAAGGCTGCCCGGTCCTCCCCTCCCGGAAAGCGGGTGGTGCCGCCGGAATCGATATAGGCCTGAAAGTCCGGATTCCCATCAAGCTCCGAAAAATTCTTCCCCTCGAAGTCTCCGAAGTCCATCTCCGTAAGGCCTGCAATGGGGACCGCCGTCTGTTCCGGGTACAGGATGGACGCTGTCTGCCGGCAGCGCGCCATCGTTCCGCAAAAGACAGCATCCGCCTGTGGGTACATGTCCCTTGCCGAATTTTCCTGCAGCAGAATAATTCCTTTTTCCGAAAGTTCTTCATCCGTCCGCCGCCCTACATAGCGGTTAGAAAGATTTCCGGCCGTAAACCCGTGCCGGATGAATGTAATGGTCCGCATATCTGCTGCCCCGCTCATTTCAGCCGCTGCCCGATTCCGCAGGTCACCCGGTAGAAGGCGGAGGATTTCTGCGCCAGGTCACAGAGAAGACGGCCCGTCATCTCCCGCCACTCCTCTTCGAAAGGATCCACAGGAATGATGCCGCTCCCGATTTCATCGGAAAGGATGACCGCATCCGGTTGGGCGGAAAGGTAAGCGCTGACAAAGTCGGCAGGTTTTTCCCCTTCTGAAAGAATCCGCCGCACCAGGGATTCGAAATGGCAGAGGCCTCTCGCCTGCAGAAGGTTCTCCTCTGTTTCCGTCCTTCCGTCCCCAAAGTCTGATTCAAAAAGACCGGGTACAAGACCGCAGGCAAAAGCCCTCTTTCCCTGATCCCGGCCGCCAACAATCAATATCATCATGTCCTCCGGAAACGACGGATCTGCCTGTCCCACCAAAACCGATGAAGCCCCTGGCGGAACATTACTTTCAGACAGCCGCCAGAATCTGGCTGTACACGGCAGCCGTCAGTACCGTAAGGAGTTCCGACATGGATGAAAGGAAACCGCACGTATCCCCCGTAATGCCACCGAGAGGTGTTTTCACAACCCTCCGGAACCAGAAGATGAAAAGCAGATTGATAAGCAGGGCCAGAAAGCCTGTCCAGTGGCCGAAACCGATCATCAGGATGGCCGTCACGACGGCCTCAATGGTCAGCGTATCCTTGACATTTTTCGCATCGGAATATTTCTGGAAGGTATAGGCAAGGCCGGTTCCCCGTGCGGAATTCGATGTCACGAGGGAAAGGCCGCTGATGGTCCGGGAAAGCACAAAACCCAGCGCAGTCGTTGCGAATGCCTGAATCGTCAGATCCGGCCGGGCAACATAGCAGGCGGAAAAAGAGCCGGCAAGCAGGAGAAAATAGATGATAGCCCCCATGACACCGAGGGCCCCGACATGGGGATCCTGCATAATCTCGAGCCGCTTGTCCCTGTCGCGGTGGGAAAGCAGGGCATCCACCGAATCAATGAAGCCGTCCATATGGATTCCGCCGGAAACGATGACCGGCAGCACAGCAAAGAGAACCGGCAGAAAGAAGCCGGCAGAACCGATTCCCGCCCCGTAGGTCAGGCGGAATATGACGAATTCAATGATTCCGATCAGGGCGCCGACCAGGGGAAAGAAGTCCATGACGTATTTCATGTCCTCCTGCTTCCACTTGAAGTCCTTCACGGGTATGCTCGAATACATGGAAAAAGCGATCTTCATCGACCGGCTCAATTGATCCCAGGTCATATATTTCCTCCTTTGACGGGTAAATCTACCGGATAAGAATACACCACTTCCACTGCCCTGTCACATTTTTTCACCAGAGCGCAGTTGATCTGCCCGAGACATGCGATGTAGCTTTCCGTCAGTCTGTCATAGGTGCGCCCGTCCGAAAAGACCTCGTCAGATACGATGACTGCATTCGCTGCCACCTCCATCAGGGACAGGATGTCATGAATAATATTTTTGCATACGTCTTCCGTCTGCCTTTGCCACCGGCTCAATGCCGCCTCGTTCCGGTTCCCGTACGCGAAGTCCCACCCACGGAAGAGCTCATTCGAAAGCAGCATGCCCGCCCCCTCTATCAAAATGGAAGTCCCCTTGACACGATCTGCCAGTTCTCCGACAGCCGCCGGCTTTTCAATCGTGACAAAGCCCTTTCCTTCCCTCAGGGCCCTGTGTCGGACGATCCGTTTTCCCGCAGCCGGAGAATCGTTTTTCATGCAGGCAATATATATTTTTTCCGTATCCCCGGCAATATCCAGCAGAGACTGCTCCGCAAAGGCAGACTTTCCGGACGTCGCTCCGCCCGTCACAAATATATTCATAGAAGCTTCACCCGCAATAGCCGCCGGATGACAGCAGCTGCGTCACAACAGATGCCCGAATCGAGGCAGAAATACTCAGATCTTCCGTCCGGCCGCCTCGTAGATGATGGCGTTCATGATGGCTGCCGCCACGGAGGAGCCTCCCTTCCGTCCCATGGCAAGGATGGCCGGAATGCGCATTCTGCTGCAGCCCTCGAACGCCGCTTCCTTGCTCTCCTCCACATTGACGAATCCGACAGGCACCCCGATGACGAGGGACGGCACAAAGGCTTCCGTCTCTATGAGACGGGAAACGGCAAGCAGGGCCGTCGGGGCATTTCCGATGACAAGGACCGGAGAATCAAAGTCCCTGGCCGCCTTTTCCATGGAAACTTCCGCCCGCGTCGTCCCGAGTTCATTCGCCAGAGCTGCGACATCCGGATCAGCCATGAAGCAGGAAACATGGGAGCCGTAGAGCTTCAGTGAAGCCGCATGCACGCCCGATGCCGCCATATTCGTATCTGTCACGATTTCCCTGCCTGCCTTCACGGCAGCAATTCCCGCAGCCACCGGATCATTCAGGAAACGGAGATTTTCCGCGTAGTCAAAATCGGCGCTCGCATGAATGGCTCGCTTCACCACCGGCAGATTTTCCGGTGCAATCTCAATCTCGCGCTTTGCAAGCTCGTCTCCGATGATTTCCATGCTGCGCCGCTCGATGGCCGCCGGATCCCGGACAATGTCGGACTTTTTCACGTCCATTTCTGTATCCTTCCATCATTGCACGATTGAAAGCCTGCCGGGGGCTTGAGAGACAAAATAGCCACAAATCCTCAGCAACCATTCTGTACCGGCCTCACAAGCCTATGATACTACGGATGGCCTTCATATCGACATTCTTCTCAATCGCTTCCGCCAAGAGGTCGAAGTCCCTCTCTTCCCTCTCCCGCCGGCTCTCGATCCGAATGCCTGCAGGGATTGTCTTCCTGTTTGCTTCAGCGATATTTCTGAGAAATGCCTGTAAGAATTCTGCCGAATCAAAAATCCCGTGGAGATACGTCCCGCAGACATTTCCGTTCACCGCACCCTCAGGACCGTTTTCAAGAAAATTCATCGGCGGATCAGTACTCTCCGTCACGCCGGCGTGAATCTGGTAACCGCTAACAACCGGTCCGCCCGCTGCATCCCCGAAGCGTCCCCGGCACTGTACAAGAGTCTTTTCCTCTGAAAACACCGTCGCCGTATGCAGAAGGCCAAGCCCCTCTTCATGTCCTCCCCCGTCATTTCCTGCGGGATCATCAAGAACAGTCCCCAGCATCTGATAGCCGCCGCACAGTCCGAAGACCTGCCCGCCTGTTGCCGCAAATTTCAAAATCTCAGGAGCAAGTCCGCATGCCTTCAGCCAGCGCAGGTCAGAAATCGTCGTCTTCGTTCCCGGAAGCAGGAGAAGATCAGGGGAACCCATGTCTTCCGGCCTTTCTAAATAGCGCACGGAAGAAAGCCCGGGAACGGCAAGCGGAATCATGTCCGTGAAATTTGAGATGTGGGGAAAACGAATGACGGCAATGTCAAGGAGTCCCTTCCTCCCTGCCCCATTTCCCTGTAAATCACCGAAGCGGCCTTTCTCCGCCAGCCGGTCAGAAAGCGAATCCTCGTCATCGAGGTCAATGTCCGTCCACGGAACGACGCCTAATGTGCGAACATTTGTTCTATTATATAGCATATCCGGTCCCGGCGCAAGCAGTTTCGGATCCCCGCGGAATTTGTTGAAAAGGAAGCCTTTCACCCGCTTCTTTTCGTCATCCTTCAGCCACTCGTAAGTCCCTAGCAGCTGGGCGAAGGCCCCGCCCCGGTCGATGTCGGCGACAAGCAGGACCGGCGCATCAACGGCAGCTGCGAGCCCCATATTGACGATGTCGTTTCCGCCGAGGTTCAGGTTGATTTCAGCGGGGCTGCCCGCCCCCTCTATTATTATGATGTCGTTTTCCGCTGACAGGCTCTGAAAACAATCGAGGATGTCCGGAAGATATGTGCCCCGTTTTTCAAAGTATTCCGTCGCAGTGTACGAACCGACGGCCTTCCCCCGGAAGACGACCTGGCTCCTGCGGTCCCCCTCCGGTTTCAGCAGAATCGGGTTCATCCGCACGTCCGGTTCGTGCATGGCCGCCCGCGCCTGCATGATCTGCGCCCGCCCCATCTCAAGACCGTCTGCGGTAACGCCGGAATTCAGAGCCATGTTCTGACTCTTGAAGGGGGCGCATACGTACCCCTCGCGGGAAAAGATCCGCAGGAGTCCCGCCGTCAGCGCCGACTTCCCGACGCCGGACATGGTTCCGCAGATCATCAGTTTTTTCGCTGCCTTGCTCATTTGCCTCTGCAACTCATTTCTTTATGACTAATATAGTTCGCCATCTTTTCCGGCCCCTTCATACATAAGGCGGAAAGCTATTATTCCCTGACAATCTTTTGCAGGGCTCCAAGCAAAATGCCATTTTCCTCCGGGTTCCGCACGGCGATGCGGTACCGGTACTTTGCCCTGCCGGCAGCACCTGTCCTGCCGCCTGTTTCGTGCTCCGGGCTGTCCGTTTGGCCGGTCTTCCGCAGGCCGGTTTCTCTGTTCAGGTCCCGGATCATGATGCCTTCTTTTGCAAGAGGCTGCACCAGTTCTCTGTCAGAAAAAAACATGATGAAATTCGCGTCAGAGGGAATGACGGCAAAGCCAAGGGATGTAAGCGCTTCCATCAATCGTTCCCGTTCTGCGGAAATCATTGCCACCGCTTCAAGCAAATAGGCTTCTTCAGCAAGGGCAGTGATTCCGGCCTTTTGCGCAGGCCAACTGACAGACCAGGGCGGACCGGCTTTCCTCATCTTTTCGACGAGATCCGTGTCCGCAGTCATCCCAAAGCCCAGGCGCATGCCGGCCATGGCATAGGTTTTCGTGAAGGCGTTCAGAATGAAAACATTCGGATATTCCTCAATGATTTCAGAATAGGGAAAGGGGGTTCCTGTCAGTTCCATAAAGCAGGCATCAACGAATACCCGGATGTTCCGGTCCCGGGCTGTTTTCAGAATCTCCCAAAAAAGGGATTCTTCGATGAGGCGGCCGGTGGGATTGTGCGGGTTGATGAGGACGAGGCAGTCAATCTTCCCGCTGAGGACATCGAGGATTCCCTCTGTCAGCCGGAACCCCTCTTCTTCTCTCAACGGAAAAAAGACACACTGTCCCCCGCCTGCTGCCACCGCCTGCGGGTACTCGGAAAACGTCGGCACCGGAATCAGAACCTGTGCAGGTGAAATGGCCCGGAAATAGCGATAAATAATATCAGACGCCCCGTTCCCGCAGAGAATGTTCTCTGCAGGCAGGCCATAGTGTTCCGCCAACGCAGCCGTCAGTTCCCGGCAGCAGGGGTCCGGATAGCGGACCTCAGAAGCCGCCTCGCAGTAAGCGCTTACAACTGCTTCCGGAATTCCAAGCGGATTCAGGTTCACGGAAAAGTCGAGGGGTTCACGGCCGGTAGCAGCGGCAAAGGCCTCGCGGTCCCCGCCGTGGGAGAAATTCAGGGACAGTCCTGCCGCCTCTCGCCTGCGGCTCGAAGCGTCGACGACAGTCCCCCTTTCCTTCTGCCCGGCTTTCATGTCCCCGCGTTCCTTTTCAATCATATTTTTCATAGGCTTCAATATTGCCTTCCGTAAATGTATAGGAGTCCCTGTACACTGCCTCCGCCATGAAAAGGAGGGGCATGGCAGCCACCGCTCCCGTCGCCTCCCCCAGGTGCATGCCCGCTGTAATCAGGGGCTTCTTTCCAATCCGGTTCAGAATAATCTGTGCCAGAGGTTCCGAAGAGACATGACTTGCGATCATGGCCTTGGCAGAATCCGCTTCAAAGGCATAAGCAAGCAAAGCGGCTGTTGAAGATATGATTCCGTCAATCAGAACCGGAACACCAAAGATTGCCCCGCCCAGATAGAGTCCGCACATGCCGCCGATATCGAAGCCACCGACCTTTGAGAGCACACCAAGGGGATCCGCCCGGTCCGGTGTATTCACACGCACCGCATCGGAAACCACCTGTATCTTCCTCTCCAGCGCCTCATCTGAAAGTCCCGCTCCGCGGCCGGTCACTGCCTCTGCCGGCAGACGCAGCAGGACGGACAGTATTGCCGCCGCCGTCGTCGTATTTCCGATACCCATTTCCCCCGCCGCGAGAAGATTGCAGGACGCAGAAAAATCTCTTACCAGTTCTATACCTGCATTGACAGAAGCGGCAGCCTGCTCCCGGGTCATGGCCGGTCCTTTGCGAATATTCCCTGTCCCGTTTCCAATCCTGCGGGAAAACAGAGAGTTTTGTCCCTGACTTGCCTGAAAATCCCGGATTCCCATATCGACCGCAGCGACCTGAACGCCGGCACTTGCCGCCATCCGACAGACCGAAGTTCTGTCATGAATGATGTTGTCCGCCACAATGCCCGTCACGCTTGCATCTGTCTGTGAAATGCCCTCGGCCACAACTCCGTTGTCCGCGCAGAAGACCAGGGCGGCCGCCGGTTTCAGAGATATATCTGCGGAACCCGTCAGCGCAGCGATGTCGCAGAGGTCGTCCTCCAGCAGGCCGAGTCCCCCGAGGGGGTGGGCCAGGGAGGCCCAGTGGTCCTGCGCTGCCGCCCGGGCCTCCTCGTCGGGCGGGGTGATACGTGCGATATATTGCTGTAATTTTTCTTCTTCAGAATCCATTTTCTTACCCTGTTCTTTAACGGGGACAGGCACCTCTGCCGTTCTTACGGTGACAGGCACCTCAACCGACATTTACCGGATCCTATACATTACTGCGAGGAGCCAGTCACCTGTTTGGCATACTCTTCCACTGCCTCAACAAACTTTTCTGCTGCCTTCAGCGCGCCGGGGAAATAGAGGTGGGGGTAGGCACAGTAGGCGGTGCGGCTGGCGATGCCCTCCATCCAAGACCGTCCGTCAGGTTTTGTCAGGGCGAAGGCCACGCCGCTGTCAAAGTCGACCACATCATAGTGGTGAAAACTGTGGACATGGACGCAGTCCCCCTCGTCAAAAAGGAGGGAAGGCAGAATTGCTTTCATCTCCGCATAGCCGAAGCGTACCAGCCCCTTCTGCCTTCGCACGGTTCCCGGGAGGACACCCACCATGTCGTACAGACTTCCAGCCTTTCCTTCCAGCTTCTTCTGCAGATAGGAATAGCCGCCGCACTCCGCAATCACAGGCATGCCGCTTCGTACTGCCCCCAGAACGGACGCCCTCATGGAAGCATTCTCTGAGAGTTCCTTCGCATAGAGCTCCGGATAACCCCCGGGCAGGTAGAGACCGGAGGCCCCTGCAGGAAGTTTTTCATCAGATAGCGGAGAAAAGAAAGCGATGTCCGCCCCCAGGTCCCGAAGAACATCGAGATTCTCTTCATAGATGAAGGAGAAGGCGCTGTCCCGGGCAACCGCAATTAAAGGCTTTGCTTTTGCTGCCGTGGCAGAAGCTGCCTTACCGCCATCGTTCCCGTTTGCTTTCGCAGGATTATCCGTTTTTCCGCCCTCACGATTCCTCATGCGCTTATAGAATTTCTCATCCGCGCTCTCCCAGCCGGTAAAGGGGACGGAAAAGTCCGGCTGCCGGCCGGCAGCGCCCATCGCCTGTGTAAGCGCTTCCAAAGAAACCGTTTTTTCCGCAAGGTCCGTGAGCCTGCCGATACGTGTCTGCAGATCTTCTATTTCTTCTGCCCCGACCAGGCCAAGGTGTCTGGAGGGAAAAGCGGCGTCCTCCGTCTCCGGCAGAAAGCCGACAGGAAGTACGCCCGTTTCGCGGAGAATGGCGGGCTTTATATTATTATAAAGCTTCTCACTGCAGCGGTTCAGAAGTACCCCCGCAATCCCGCTGTCCGGGCGGAAGTCCTTCAGGCCGCGGATCACGGCATTGACGGAATACGAAGCTCCCCGCGCGTCGACGACCAGGAGGACAGGCAGATTCAAAAGGGCTGCCGTATTGTAGGCGGAGCACTCCGTTTCGCACGAGATCAGCCCGTCGTAATAGCCCATCGCCCCTTCGACAACCACGCTGCCGGCCCCGGCCGAATAGCGGCGGAAGACATTTTTCGCCCCGTCTTTCCCCGCAAGATACATGTCGATATTGTGGGAGGGAATGCCCAGCACCGCCCGGTGGTAGGCAGGATCGATGTAGTCGGGGCCAGCCTTGAAGGCCGTCGGATTGTACCCGTGCCGTTTCAGAAGAGACAGAAGCGTCATCGTCACGACGGTCTTCCCGCTGCCGGAAGCCGGGGCGGTGATCATAAAGGAAAGTTTGGAGGGATTCGACTCACCCGCTTCTTTTCTGCCAACAGGGAAAATACGCATCTTGTTCTCCACCGAAAAAATACTGCAAATGCAAGCAATTACATACAGCGAATCATGCTGTCAGCCGCAGTTTCCTCCATGTGCAGAAACACCGTGGGCACAAGGCCTGCATGCCCAAAAATGTCTTCTGCAGTGCGCATTTTTCAGTCAATGTGTCTTTTCAGCGATGTACAGGGTCACCGGATTTTCCGCCTTCATCAGGTGGTAAGCCCCCATCTGCTGCGATGCCGCCGCCGAAAGGGAAACCGCCTCGTAGGGGATGCTCCGTTCAGTCAAAGCCTGCACTGCGGCTGCATTCGTCTCTGCCGTAACGGCAGCGATGACGATCCGCATGCCTTCATTTTTCAAGAGCAATGCATCGATGATTTCAGCAATATTTCCGCGACTGCCGCCGACGAAAGCCGCATCTGCAGGCGGCAGACCGGCGAGGGCTGCAGGGGCTGTACCCGGAACGATTTCCATATTGTAAGCGTGAAAGCGTTCGCGGTTCTGCCCCATCAGGTCGATGGCAGCTTCCTTGTCCTCGATGGAGAAGACATAGCCTGATCTGTTCAGAAGGGCCGCCTCCACGGAGACCGAACCGGTTCCGCCGCCGATGTCATAGACGACGTCTCCGGGCTGCAGGGCAAGCGCTGACAGAGCCGCTGCCCGCACGTACCGTTTCGTCATGGGAACGTGCGCGCCATGCGAAGATTCGCAGCCTTGGGACTCTGCATTTTCTGCTGTCTCGGGCATTTTCCACAGCTCTTTTCCGCAGTCCGGGGAACCTTCACCCTGCCGTCCTGCTTTTTTGTCTGTTCCTCGCAGAAATGCTTCATCCGGAAGGCCGGCAGACAGGGGGCGCGTCACAGGCGCCCCCTCCGTGAAGACGACCGAAAGCGGGGAAAATTCCCCCTCCGCAGCCTCCGCTGTCGTTCCCGTGAAAAGCTCCTGCTCCTGGCTGCCCAGGTTTTCCCCTATATGAATAATAAGATCCGGGCAGCCGGCTTCTGCGATACACCGTGAGATGGCCGCCGGGTTTGCAAATGAATCCGTCAGAAAGAAACAGGGCTGCCCGCTCATGAGACCGGAGATGACGGCCCGCTTCAGAGACCACGCATCCTGTACCCGCCCGTGCAATGAAACCGCTTTCACATTTTCGTAGGAAAGGCCGAAAGCAGCCGCAGCCATAGCAAGGCTGGAAACGCCCGGAAGGATTTCATAGGCAATCTCCGAGTCGGCAAGCAGGGCAGCAAGCCGTCTGGCACCTGAGAAAAAGCCCGTGTCACCGGAAAAGAGGACGGCAATTGTTTCCGCGCGCGTCTCCCGGATTTCCGCCAGGATTGCCGTTGAATCTGTGAGAGCCTTCGTCCCGAACCGCTTGGGGTGAATATTAGTAATAAGCCTCTCTGCCCCAAGAACAAGACCGGCGGAATCGATGATTTGCAGGGTGCCTTGCGAAAGCGAGTCGCGGGTGCCGGCGGAGCAGGCGATGAGATATACCTTTTTCATTCAGACCTCACTATCATTTCCTTGTGATCCGGCACGATTTGCACAGCATATATCAAACTATGCAAATCGTGTCAAAGGGGACAGTCCTGCCATTTCTCCCTGCGGTCGAAATGTCAACGACAGTCCCCCAACCGCATCAGCAGTTCTTCGTAGAGCAGTCCGTCCTCTCCTTCCGGGCGGACGATCAGGACCATTGGGATTTCGCAGTTCTCGCAGGCAGCTGCCTTCTCGTAAAAGCCGCCCTCGGCGCCGCCGTCCTTCGTCACGAGGTAGGAGATGCGCCACGCGCGGATCAGAAATTCGTTGAAAGTCCGCGAGAAGGGGCCGGTCATCGCAATGAGGTGGCGGCTGTCGATGCCGGCAGCCCCAGCTGCCTCAACGGAAGGAACGACAGGAAGAATGCGGGCGTAGACTCTTTCTCTCTCAAGCCCTGAAAATGCTGCAAGTTCTTTGGCTCCGGTCGTAAGCAGGATGTTGCCTTCTGTCCCGGTCAGGTATTTCGCGGCTTCCTCTGCGCTCTTCACCCGGATCGTTCCGGGCGGGGCGACAGAAGCCGGCCGCTTCAGACGAAGGACTTTCTTCCCCGCCGCTCCTGCTGCCGTCCGGATTTCGCGGCTCACTTCCACGGCGTAGGGATGGGTGGCATCGATGACGAAGTCGAAGTCCGTCATCAGCTCCGCCATTTCAGTTGCTGTCTTTCTCCCGTAGATCGTACGGATCTCCGGATGCATTTCTTCCTCAAAGGCCTTGCCCGTTTCGCTTGCCACAGAAACCGTCACTGCGTGGCCTGCTGCAGAGAGGTCGTAGGAAAGCCGACGGCCGTCAGAGGTCCCGGAAAAGATCAGAATTTTCAACCGCGCCCTCCTCTCGAAGCCATTCCACCGGGCCTTTGGTGGAAGTTTGTTTCAGAACGCCCTATTCAGTCCAACCGCACTCTGCGCATTGGTGGAAGCTTGTTGCAGAACGACCTACTCAGCCCAACCGCACTCTGCACATTGGTGGAAGCTTGTTGCAGAACGACCTACTCAGCCCAACCTCACTCTGCGCATTGGTGGAAGATTGTCGCAGAACGACCTATTCAGCCCAACCGCACTCTGCGCATTGGTGGAGGTTTGTTTCAAACTATCCTTTTTTGTACCCGCGGGGGGTGATCATGCGAACCCCGTCGATGTAGGTCGCAGAGTTTCCGATGAAGACGGTGGATGTCATGCCGACTTCCTCATACGGGATGGCATCGAGGCGGGAAAGGATGATGGTGGCGTCCTCCCGGCCAATTGAATTTGCCACGCCTGCGGGCGTCTTGGCATCCACCCCGGCGGAAAGCAGGATTCCAACGGCCTTCTCCAGGGCGTCCTTTCGACCGTGGGACCGGGGATTGTAGAGGGCAATGCAGAAATCGCCTGCAGCAGCTGCTTTCAGCCGTTTCTCGATGACCTCCCATGGCGTCAGGCGGTCGGACAGGGAAATGACCGCAAAGTCGTGGCCCAGGGGGGCGCCAAGGAGGGCGCCCCCCGCCGTCGCTGCCGTCACGCCGGGAATGACTTCAATCTCCACCTCCGGAAATCTCTCCGCCCCTTCGAGAATGGGCGAGGCCATGCCGTAGATGCCGGCATCCCCGGAGCAGACCATCGCAACGGTCTTCCCGCTATTCGCCTGTGTGAGGGCATAGGCGCAGCGGTCCATCTCCTTCGTCATCGGGGTCTCAAAATATTCCTTGCCCTCGAAATCCTCATCGCCGGCAAAGGCCGCTTTCACGAGGCCGATGTAGGTCGTATAGCCGACAATGAGGTCCGCCTCTGTAAGCGCTTTCACTGCTGCCCCCGTCATCGAGTCCCGGTCGCCGGGGCCGATGCCCACTACATATAGCTTTTTCATTTAACGCTTCCTCCCCTCGAAATCGAAGTTCTCACCCGGACATTCATCAACTTACAAAACAGCCCAAAACAATTTTCCATGTCATCAGAAAAAACTTCGCCGGTCAAAAAACATTTTGTCACGCTGCTGTTTTTTATCCGCTCTAATTTCTCTATTTTACGACGGAAAAGCCAGATGCGGTACCGCTGCTGCAAAGGTGATTCCATCATAGACGGACTTTTTCACAAGAAGCGTGCTGCCCGCCCCGGCCCCGAGGACGGCCGCCCGTTCACAAACATTGTCGACGCCGGTGACTTCCTTCACGAAGGCAGACGGAGTGAACTCTCCTGCTGCCGCAGAAAGCTCTTCTGCGCTGAAAAATGTGAGCGAAACCCCTGCTTCCTTTGCAAAGAAAAGCAGTCCCGCCTCATCCTTCTTGAGGTCGATCGTGTACAGATTTTTCACAGCAGCGGAATTGATGTGCCGGTCCTGCAGGAAGAGCTTCAGGGCCGCTTCGATTCTTCCAGCTCCCGTTCCCCGCTTCATTCCGATGCCGATGGCAACGGGAAGAAGCAGCAGGAGGCCATCTCCCGGGTCGACGTCATATGGCGTCAGAAGAATCTCGGTTTCCGACCGATGGAAATTCGCATCTCTGTCATAAGCACCGGCATTACCAGACAATTCCCTCTGTCTCTGCCTGCCGGCTGCATTTGCCTTGTCTTCCGGATTCTCCATTCCGACAGAAACTGTTTGCTCTGTAGGAACATGACACGAGCGGAAAAGAATCCCCTCCGGCGCCGGTCCGCCCACCGGCACGTCGGTCCGCATGGTGACTGTCTTTTCGGAAAGCAGGGCACTCGTCACATCGACGATCCGCTCCGAATTTTGAATGATGAGTCCCTGTTCCGCCGCCCACGTGTCAACAGCGAAGACGCCCCGAACGTCGCTTGCCGTGGTGATGATGGCCTTTCCCTCTGAAAGCGCCTCTATCTCCTGCGCCAGCTTCACCCCGCCTCCGACGTGGCCCGACAGTACAGGAATAATATAATGCCCGTCCTCATCCAGCACAAGAACCGCAGGATCGAGTGTCTTCTTTTTGACGTAGGGCGCTATTGCCCGCACCGCAATGCCGGCAGCCCCAATGAAAATCAGGGCTTTCCGTGTGTACCAGTTTTCCTTCGTCCAGTCGGCAAGAGAAACGGCACCTTTACCTTTGCCGAGGCGGGTGATTGTGACCGCTTCGGATGGCATAGCCGCATCTTCGCCGGATTCCACGTCTGCAAGATGAGATGGAAGATCTCCGTCTTCTGAATACTCAAGTACGTAATGTCTGCCACCCGAAGTAACGGATGAATCGTCATCCAAAATAGTGGAAAGTCCCGGCGCGAGCCTGTGCGCGAGCGCCTCCCCCCGGTCTGTGAAAGCTGCGATTGCGATACCTTCTTTTTCGCCTGCCCGCACGTCCGTGGAAAAGGCCGGGTCGTAGAGCTTCGACCGCTTGCCCTCCGCAGAGAGGAAGTCGCCGACCAGGATCATAGCCTGCTTCTGTATCCCGTTTTCCGCCGCGCTCTTCGCCAGGGTACCGACCGTGCAGTTCACGACTTTCTCATCCGGCCACGAAGCCCTGTAGACAAGGGCTGCAGGCGTATCTTCCGTATAGCCTCCCTCCAGCAGATGTTCCTGCACCTTTTCCGGCATGCCGGCAGAGAGGAAGATCGCCATGGCCGCCCCGTGTCCCGCCAGGGAGGCGAGATTCTGCTCCGCCGGCACCGGCGTCCTCCCCTCCTCCCGGGTGATAATCAGTGTCTGGTTTCCGTCCGGCACCGTGTACTCCTGATGGAGAGTGGCCGCCGCCGCTGAGAAACTCGAAACCCCGGGGATCACGCGGTAGGAAATCCCTGCCTTGTCAAGCTCCTCCATCTGCTCGCGGATGGCCCCGTAGATGGACGGATCCCCCGTATGCAGGCGGACCGTGATACCGGGCTCCGTCCGCTTCATGGCGGAAATAATCTCCGGCAGGGACATCTTTGAGCTGTCATAGATTTTTGCATTAAAGCGGGCTCCCTGCAGAACATCCGGATTGACGAGACTCCCCGCATAGACAATCGTATCAGCCTGCTCTATGAGCCGCTGCCCCTTGACTGTGATGAGGTCCGGATCTCCCGGTCCCGCACCGACGAAATATACCATATCCTTTTCCCTAATCTATCCGCGCAAAGGCGAAAATCGGAAATATAGGTAAATGTTTTGCATTTATCCTCTATTTATGTATCCTTCAGTTCCTGCATAAGTGAAACTTTGGTAATATAAAGCATGCTTTTGCATTTGTCCCCTATTTTTTTATCCTTCTTTTCCTGCACAGGCGAAAATTTGGAAATAATGCCTCATGCTTTTGCATTTGCCCCCTATTTTTTTATCCTTCTGTTCTTGCACAGGCGGAACTTTGGAAATAATGCCGTATACTTTTGCATTTGTTCCCTATTTTATCGTCTTTCCAGTAGAATCCGGGAGCAGATTCAGATTTCCATGGAATCCATTCTTCTCCAGAAATTTCTTCGCCCCGTCCGTGATGCCGAAGAGGCCGTGGACCTTTGAAAAGATGATTGCCACGACACGAAAATCCCCGGCTGCCTTCCGCTGCAGACGGGCATCGACTGCAGCTGTTACCCGCCCTGCGACTTCTTCAAAAAGCCCGGCTTCCGTCAGCACATCTGTCGCCGCATCAGTCGTCGCGCAGTCCATGATCTCTCTGACGGTATCTGCAGTCGCCCCCGCCATGGCTGCGTAGGAAGAGAGAATTTCCATCCGGCAGTCCCCGTACTGCGAGTGGGTGTTCATGAGACCGCCTGCCAGCTTGATAAGCTTTCCCGCGTGGCCGACGAGGAGGACATCCGTGAAGCCGTATTCTGCACAGAGGTCCAGGGCATCTCCGATGAAGTTCGAAACCTGTACCACCGGAATGCCCAGGGCTCCGATCCCGGTCTTTTCAATATATTCTTCCCCGTAGTTTCCCGGCGTCAAAATGACACGTTTTTTGCCCCGTCCGGCCGATTTCTTTCCGGTATCATCCGGGCCATTTTCTGCAGCCATTGCACAGGCATCAGTCGCTTCCCTGTCTGCAGCCACATTGTGTTCAACCGCAGCAGCTGGCACACTTACATCCTGCTCCGCGGCGGCCTGCTTCAGTGCCACCGCGATCGTATCTACCAGCGCCTTCTCCGACATGGGCTCCACGATGCCGGTCGTCCCGATGATAGAAATGCCGCCCTCAATGCCGAGGACCGGATTCATGGTCTTTGCTGCAATGGCCTCCCCGCCCTCTGCAGAGATGGTCACGGAAAGCCCGTCTTCATATCCCGCCGCCCGCATGACCTCTTCACAGGCTTCTGAAATCATCCTCCGCGGAACGGAGTTGATGGCCGCTGCCCCGACGGGCTGGTCGAGACCGGGCTTTGTCACGCGGCCGATGCCGGATCCGCCGTGGATTTCCACCCGGTTCACTGTTTGATTACCAGAATGTTCGTGATTTGTCTGTTCAGTATCTGAACGCTCCCCATTTGCCCTGAAAGTGCTTACACCATCGCTTGCTTTCTTCCGCACTTCTGCAGTAATCAGGATTCCGTCCGTGGCATCCGGATCGTCTCCGGCATCCTTACGCACAGAGCAGACGGCGCAATCGGCCTGCGGACAATCCAGTCGCTCAGGCAGTACGCTGACTTCAATCCCCTTCGGCGTCAGCAGGGAAATTTTTCCTCCGCCTGCCCCTTCTGTCCGCAGCCCGAGCAGCAATTCCGCCGCCCCCTTCGCAGCCAATGCAGCTGCCGTTCCGGTCGTAAAGCCGTATCGCAGATGCTTCCTGCCTTTGAGCACAGTCAGGGCTGAATCCTGACCGATCTGCACGATGTCCTTACTGAATTGTAAAGAAACGTTTGTATACTCTAACGGATTGTAAAAACGCCCCGGCAGGTACACTGCAGCTTCCTCCTCCGGTATGTCAAAGAGATCGGCCAGCTTTTCCGCCGTCAGCATTTCTCCTGCCGCCCCGTACCCGACCTGCCTTCCCTCCTTCAGCATCAGCACCTGATCAGCAATTTTCGGAAGCAGGGCCAGGTCGTGAAGAGTCATCAGGATGGTAACGGGCTTTTCATTATTATGGCAGAGGCTTTTCAGCGCCTCAATGATTTCGAGCTGATAGCGGACATCGAGAAAGCCCGTCGGTTCGTCAAGGATGAGAAGGTCCGGTTCCTGGGCAATTGCCCGGGCGATGTAGGCCCGCTGCCGCTGTCCGTCGGATAGTTCCCCGATGTCGCGGCCGGAAAGAGACAGCAGGTCCGTCTTTTTCATCGCGTCTTTGACGACCGCCCAGTCCTTCTCATCGAGGGCTCCCAGACGGCTCGTGTAGGGGTAGCGCCCTTCCGCCACCAGCTCCCGCACCGTCTTCGGTTCCCGCTGCCGGCGGTCCGTAAACATGGCGGCCACTGTCCTTGCCCGCTGTCCCGCCGACAGGTCGGAAAGATTTCTGCCGGAGAGAAAGACCGCCCCGCCCATAGGTTTCAGAAGTCCTGCCGCCGCAAGCAGCAGGGTGGACTTTCCTGCCCCGTTTGGTCCGATGACGCAGACAGTCTCCCCCGGCTCCGCAGAGAAATTCACGTCCGAGAGAACCGGCTTCCTGTCGTAGCCCGCGCTCAGATTTTCA
This sequence comes from uncultured Lachnospiraceae bacterium, assembly GCA_900314085.1. Taxonomy (GTDB): domain Bacteria; phylum Bacillota; class Clostridia; order Lachnospirales; family Lachnospiraceae; genus RUG306. The sequence continues at coordinate 26,645 of OMTX01000189.1, forward strand.
ATTGTCAGGAGGGGTTCCTTCGCCATTTTTCTTCTCAATCCACCTGCATGCCGCATACTATGTGAGTGCTTACAAGCTTCTGTACATGCTCTCTGTGTACTCCCTTCCCACCTTTCGGGAACATATCACTCTACAATTCTCTTTCCTTTTTCCGCCCGACCATCATGATGAGGACGAGCGGCGCCCCGATCACGGACGTCACCGTCGAAAGCGAAAGCTCCATCGGCGACAGGAGCATGCGGGCCAGAAGATCGGACACCAGTGTGAAAACCGCCCCGCAGAGAAAGAGGGCCGGAATCATGACAAGGGGCCGCCGGTCCTTCAGGATAGTCCGCACAATGAAAGGCACCGCGACGCCGACAAAAGACACCGGACCCGCAAAGGCAGTAACGACACCGGAAAGGAGGCTCGAAAGAATGATAATGGAAAGCTGCAGGAGGCGTACATGGACGCCGACCGTCTCCGCAAAGCGTTCTCCGCTCTGGTAGGCTCCGATGGGCTTCGAGAGGCAGAAAACAATGACGGATACGATGGCAACCAGGACCGCCGCCTGGGCCGCGTCCGCCGGCGCCGTTCCGGAAAAGGACCCTAAAGTCCACCCGTGCAGGTTGATGATGGAGGCGTCGTCCGCGAAGGAAATGAGAAAGTCCGTCAGTGCGCTCATAATGTAGCTCACCATGAAGCCCGCCACCAGGAGGATACCCATGCTCTTGATCTGAAAGGAGAGTAATAGTATGATCCCCGTCGCGAGCATGGCCCCGGCAAAGGACCAGCCCACCATTTCGGCATTCGAGACAGTGAAGCCCTGCCCTGCAACAATCACCATCAGGACGCAGGCGGCAAAGCGGGCACCCGAGGAAATGCCGAGGACGAAGGGGCCGGCAATCGGGTTCCGAAAAAAGGTCTGCAGGAGGTAGCCGGAAATTGCCAGAGCCCCGCCTGAAAAGAGGGCAAGTGTTGCCCGCGGCAGACGGATTTCCCGGATGATTTTCACATGCTGCTCATCCCCGCTCCCGCCGAAGAGGTAAGAAAAGACATCGCCCGCAGGAATGGAAACAGAGCCCATCGACAGAGAAAGGCAGAATACCAGAAGGAGAAGGGCCGCAAGGCTTGCAAACACTATGCAGTTTTGCCTGATTTTCCGTTTTTCCATTTTCCTGCCTGTCCCCATCCTGCCGGCTTCCTCGTTACACTATCCGAAAGCAGGCATCCTCTTTTCATTCCGCTTTTCGTATGTGTTCCGCCCCGCCCTGTCCGTTTATGGTGAGGTAGAGGTCATGGACCGTCGTCCCCGTGTCGTCTGAATTCTGATAGGCATCAGAGGCGGAAATATAGACGTTTCCATCCTGTACCGCCTTGAAGCCGGAAAGCTGAGCGTTCTTTGAAACGATGTCTGCGAGGGTGTTCACCGTGTCGATTGCCCCGTCATAAATAATAATGTCCGCCCCGCCTGCTGCCGTCATGTAGCTTTCCATGTCCACCTTCATGGTGGAAAGGCGGCTCTCCTCTGTTTGGATGTCCGGATAGAGGTAGACACCGCCGGCCGCCGCGATCATCTTTGCTACAGAGGAGTCCGGCCGCGGGCAGACAACCAGCCCCTGGCTGTTCACATAGAAATACGCCACGGTTTTTCCCGCATCCGGCAGGGCTTCCGCCTCCGTATAGAGCTTCTTCTGTTCTTCAAACGCGGCTTGCGCAGCCTCCTCATTTCCGAGGAGGACCCCGTAGGCCTTCAGCCACTCGGTCCGTCCCAGAGGCTCGCTCTCCGCCGAAGCCCGGTCAATGAATACCGGAATATTCAGGGCCTCGAGTTTTTCAATGACCTCCGGCTTATGAAGAATCATCAGGTTTTCAACGGCCAGGTCACAGCCCCCTGTCAGCAGAGTTTCATAATCCGGTGCCGAGTACTTTCCCGTGTAAGAAAGGGTTCCCGCCTGCATGGCCTCCGCTGCCTCCGGAATTTTCCACTCGCTTTCCCGGATGCCCGAATAGGCCACCCTGTCCACACTTCCAGTATCGACGAAGCGGCTCATGGAAGAGGACGATGCCACGTAGATTTTCTGCAAGGGCTGCATGATAACAATTTTGGAATCCGGGAGATTTGCAGGAACCTCAGCCTCCTCCGGAATGACGAAGTATTCCCGCCCGTCCGTCACGTCGATCTCACTGTACCCGCTTTCATATCGCACGATGGAAAAACCTGTGGCATATTCCGGTGTCTCTGTGGAAAGGACGGTCAGCCCGGAAAAATTTTCCTGTCCGGACGGCCCGTTGTCTATTTCCGCTGTCTTCCCGCCGCTTTCGCCATTCCCGGATACGCTTCCGCAGGAGGTAAGTACCAGCGCGAAAGCCACGGCAGCCGCCAACAGTCCGGTCTGCAAGTGCTTACGCGTTTTCATTATTCTTTTTCACCAGAAAAGCGATCAGGTCGCCGTAGTGCTCCGGCACGTGGGGCCAGAGGCAGTCCGTACAGTTCTTGACGGGCTTCCCGTTTTTCCCCGCCGTCATCTCAAAGGCCCCCGGGCAGTCGTCGTAGGGATAGAGGGGACAATAGCAAAAGAGGCAGTTGAAGCCGCTCTCCCCCTCTGCCCCGCCATGGCAGGGATAATACCTGCATGCGCTGTTGCAGAAGTACTTCGAGCTCGCTTCCATACTGCCTCTTTTCTGAATTATTTTTCTGTTCACGGAATCCGCCGCCAGCCTTCACAGAAAACGGTCTCCGCTTCCTGCAGGCCGTCAGTCGAAAAAATCACTTCGCATCTGTGACCGTCGACGGATCGAACTCAATGACGTAGTCGATCTCGTGGGGCTCGCTCATGGCCGTCGTATCCGCCGTAAGGACAAGTCCCTTGTCAAGTGCCTCGACAGGAAGGGTAAACATGGACTTGCCGGAAGAGAGATCCGGCTCGTACTTCGTTCCGCCCACGATGGCATAGTCGTACTTGTCCGACGAGAACTCGATGTCGGCCGTGATCTTCCCGTCCTTCACATGAATCTTTGCAGGTGAAGTGATGGAAGCCCTGCCGGAGCCCCCGTTCAGAGTCGCAGCCACCGTATATTCCCCATCTGAAAGGTCAATATCCGCCGTATGGTCCGGCTCACCGGCCGAAGGATCGCGACCGGGAATGGTATCTGCCTCTACCGGATTTTCCACCTTTACCTTGTGGTCATACCACTTGCCCTTCGTCCCGATGATGGCCAGGTCGAATTCCTCACCGACCTTCGCGACAGGCACGTCAAAGCCGTTCACTTCCTCGCTCGTTCCGTCAGAATAATATACGGTGTCTACTGTCGGCTGCAGGAGGTCTGCCCCGTCTTTTGCCGCATCCTCCGCCGTTCCGACAAAGAGGTTCACGATGTTCTCGGAAGGCAGGCTGATGTGGACGGTCATTGCCCCGTTCTTCACGGTCAGGAGACCTTTGCCCTCGTTCGCCTCATTCACCTTAAACATGGTGGAATCCGTTGTGAAGTCGACGGAATAAGTACCATCGGAAAGGGTACTTTTGCTCTCCGAAGAAGCCGTGGTCTCTGTCTTTGTTTCCCCGTCTGACGAGGACGCTGTATTCCCGCAGGCCGTCATGGAGACAGCCAGCAGAGCCGCTGCAAGTATCGCCAGTATCTTCTTTTTCATAGTATTCTCCTTCAGACCACAGTCGCCAGGGCCGGCAAAACTTCAGCGTCGGCTTTGTCTCGGACAGTCCTGTCAACGGGCATTCGATTACTGTCCGATAGCTGCCTTTGCGTGGGCCACATAGATGTCCTGAACGGCAGGGATTTCCCCGAGACCGCCGATCTGGCAGGTCACGTCGTCAAAGGCACCGGCCGCCTCAAACTGACTCTTCCAGGAATCATCGTCATCACCCGCCATGTCGTTGTTGGCGTGGTCTCCGGCGACAACCATCAGGGGACGCAGAATGACCTTCTTGTAACCGGCCTCTTTGATCTTTGAAATCACCGCCTGGCATTCCGTATCGGCAGGCTTACCCTCCACAGTACCGATGAAGACATTGGCGTAACCGAGGTCGCTCATGGTCTGCTGCATCTGGTCGTAGGTGACATTTGCCGTGTGGCTTGTGCCGTGTCCCATGAAGACGAAGGCGGTTCCGGCAGCCTTTGCTGCGTCGAGGCTCTCAAAACCGGCTTCCTTCACGGCCTGAGCGGTAATTGCCTCCGCAACGGCCTTCTTGTCGTCATTTGTGACGGTCGCGTCAGCCCCGACTTCGCCCAGCAGGGGCTCGGAAATCTTCACGGATTCGAAATCCCCCTTGTGGGCCTCCACCGCCTCGCTGAGCTCATCGTACTCCGCCCCGTGCATGAGGTGGGTGGGCTGAACGACGAGATTTTTCACCCCGTTGTCCTTGGCCCGCGCCAGAGCCTCATCCATATTGTCAATCTTTTCCCCGTCCCGGGCATAGATATGGTTGATGATAATCTGGGCCGTAAACGCCCGGCGCACGGAGTAATCCGGGAAGGCCGCGGCAAGCGCCTTTTCCACGCCGCCGATATCCTTTACCCGGCTGTCGTTGAAGGATGTTCCGAAGGAAACGACAAGCAGCTCGTTCTCTCCGATGCCGTCCTGATTCAAAGGATCGTCCATAGACGCATCTCCTGTATCGCGCCCGAAATAATCGGGGTCCGCATTTTCTCCGGAAACGAGGACCTTCTGGGCATCCGTCAGGGCGTCCCAGGCTGCCTTCGCCTCTTCACATTGCTTCATCGTATCGTCTGTGGCTTCCTGCACATAAATGGCATCGATCAGGGCAGCCACCTTGTCTGCAGCCGCCTGATCGTTGTCCGCTTCCGATCCGCTGTCTTTCGCCGCATCTCCTGCAGCGTTTTCCGTCTTCTCTGCGTTTTCATCCGCCGTACTGCTGTCCGATCCGCATCCGGCCAGACCGAAGGCGGCCATGGAAAGCGCCATTACAAGTGCCAGAACTTTTTTTTTCATAAAAAAATACCTCCTACCGATAGGTAAAAGGCATTGGTCCACAAAGAAACCGTCAGCAGACGCTGACAGCGCTTGTGATATCAATGCCGGTTACTCGCAGCATTCTCTCATCCGTTCGGCTGGCAGGTCTCCCGGCTGACAGCAGCATGAATGCCTTCCCGGCAAACGCCAGTGACTTATTATTCATGCCATATGCTGATCACGGTGACGAGTTCGCGCGGGATTTGCACCCGCTTCCCTATTCTCCGCCTACTATTACTTCAGCGGCACCTGCGGAACTTTTCTTAAGGAATCACTCTTTGACTTTTCCGGCCTTCTTCTCGGCCTTCTTTGCTTCCTTCTCCTCGAGCTTCTTCTTTGCCTCGGCCTCGGCAGCCTTTGCTTCTTCAGCAGCCTTTACGGCATCGCCGGGCTTTTCGGAAGCAGCGACAGCATCCATCTGCATGGGGATGCGGCAGTTTTTGTTGTTGCCGAACTCGACGATGATCGTGTTCTGATCCTTGCGGATATCGATAACGGTGCCGTAGAAACCGGACGTCGTCAGAACGGTGTCGCCGACCGCCAGGGAATCCTTCATGGCCTCCTTCTTCTTCTCCTCTTTCCGCTGGGGACGGATCATGAAGAAGTACATGAATGCAAAGATGATGACGATCCAGACGATCAGCATCAGGCTGGAACCGCCCGCAGCAGAACCCGTGCTCTCTAAAAGAAGTGACATACAAACCTCCTAAAAATAATATGTTCTTTCAATCCCGGAAAACGGTCATCCCGCTTCCCGCATTTAACAGACACAACTTCTGCTATTTTAGCGAAACAGCCGCTTCATAGCAACAAAAAATCGATGAAACTTCACAAAGGAAAAGAATAATGTAAGCGCTTACTCTTCCCCTGCCTGCATCCTGGCAATCAGTTCATCCGCAAAGGCATCGTATCTGTGCTCTTCAATAGCTCCGCGGATCTCCGTCATCAGGCGGTTGTAGAAGTAGAGGTTGTGGAGGACCAGAAGGCGCATGCCCAGCATCTCCTTCGCCTTCAGCAGGTGATGGATGTAGGCTCGGGAGAAGGACCGGCAGGCCGGGCAATTGCAGCCCTCTTCAATGGGCCGGTGGTCGAGCTCGAAGCGGGCGTTCGCGAGATTCATCTTCCCGTGGTGGGTGTAGGCGTGACCGTGGCGCCCGTTCCTGCTGGGGTAGACGCAGTCGAAGAAGTCGATGCCCCGCCGCACGCCCTCGAGGATGTTCTCGGGCGTCCCCACACCCATCAGGTAAGTGGGCTTGTCCTGGGGCAGGTGGGGTACCGTCACGTCGAGGATGTGGTACATCTGCTCATGCGTCTCCCCGACCGCCAGGCCGCCGACCGCATAGCCGTCGAGGTCGAGCCCGCTGATCTCATCAGCGTTTGCAATCCGTATGTCCTCGATCACCCCACCCTGGTTGATGCCGAAGAGCATCTGGTGAGGGTTGACGGTATCGGGCAGGGAGTTGAGCTCCGCCATCTTTTCCTTGCAGCGGCGAAGCCAGCGGGCTGTCCGGGCCACGGACGGCTCCACATAGTCCCTGTCAGCAAGCGCCGGCGGACACTCGTCGAAGGCCATGGCAATGGTCGAGCCGAGGTTCGACTGAATCTGCATGGATTCCTCCGGCCCCATGAAGATCTTGTGGCCGTCGATATGCGAGCGGAAGGTCACGCCCTCTTCTTTGATATGGCGGAGCTTCGCCAGAGAGAAGACCTGGAAGCCCCCGCTGTCCGTGAGAATGGGCCCGTCCCATCCCATGAATTTGTGGAGACCGCCGTACTTTTTGATCAGCTCATCGCCGGTCCGCACGTGCAGGTGGTAGGTGTTCGAGAGGACGACCTGGGTGTCGATGCCGTGAAGGTCGTCGGCAGAAACCGCCCCTTTGATAGCCCCGACGGTGGCAACGTTCATGAAGCAGGGGGTCTGCACGGTGCCGTGAACAGTCGTGAGTTCTCCGCGTTTGGCCCGCCCGTCCACCGTGATCAGCTTGTAATTTTTGCTCATTTATTTTACCTGTATTTCAAAATCAGCATACACGCAACGCGTGTTCATTATGAAACAGCCGAAATGCCTCGTGTCTCGCTTGAAAATCACTTCTATCGATTCTGCCGCCCGCGGACCGCATCCATGTAAGCCTTTACATCGGACAGGCGGCTTCCCTGCCCGGTCAGGAGCAGATCCGCGATGGTCAGCGCCGCCATGCACTCCACCACGACGACGGCCCGGGGAACAATGACGGGATCGTGTCTTCCCTTGATGACGATCTCGGTATTCTCCCCCTCCCGCGTCACGGTTTCCTGCGCGGAGGAAATGGAAGGCGTCGGCTTGACCGCCGCCCGGAAGACGAGGGGCGAGCCGTCGGACATACCGCCGAGGGTACCGCCGGAATGGTTCGTCTTTTTATGAATAACATTTTCCCCCACAGCGGATCCAATCTTTTGAGAACCCGGATCTGCCGTGAAAGGATCGTTGTTCTCGGAGCCCGTCAGTCCGGCTGCCGCAAAGCCTTCCCCGATCTCGAAGCCCTTGACTGCCCCGATGGAGAGGATGGCCTTCGCAAGAGAAGCATCGAGCTTTTCAAAGACCGGCTCCCCGATACCGGCAGGAAGTCCTGTCACGCAGCACTCGATGATGCCGCCGGCTGAATCGCCTTTTGCCTGCAGGTCCTTCAGATATTCAGACGCTTCTTCTGCCGCTTCCGCATCGGGCATGTAGAGAGGGTTCTCCTGTACAGCAGCAAGATCAATTTTCTCCGCCTTCACCGGTCCGATGGCCTTTGTGTAAGCGCATACAGTGATTCCCAGTTCAGAAAGAATCTTCGCTGCTACAGCCCCGGCCATGACGCGGCCGGCTGTTTCCCGGCCAGAAGAACGGCCGCCGCCGCGATAATCCCGGACGCCGAACTTCGCATCAAAGCCATAGTCCGCATGGCCGGGCCGGTAGACGTCCTTCAGATTGCTGTAGTCCTTTGAATGCTGGTCGGCATTCTTCACCATCATGGAGATAGGTGTGCCCTCCGTGACGCCTTCAAAGACGCCGGACATGAGGATCACCGTATCGCTCTCGCTCCGCTGCGTCGTAAAGGCCGACTGGCCGGGCTTCCGCCGGTCGAGGTAGGTCTGGATATCCTCTTCCGAAAGGGAAAGACCGGCCGGCACCCCGTCGAGGACCGCTCCAATCCCGTACCCGTGGGACTCGCCCCAGGTCATCAGCTGAAGATTTTTTCCAAAGAGAGAACCGCTCATATTATCCTTTCCAAAAAAGAAACCTCCCGCAAGAGTACTCTCACGAGAGGCAGCAAACTCTCAATATAACTATTCAGCCCCACCACTCGGATTTCTTCGAAATCCTCGTTGTCGGGGTTCCGGGCGGCTTCGCCGCCAGGCCACACAGAATGTAAAAACGCTTCCAGCATGCAAGCATGCATCAGCATTTTTGCATTCTGTGTGCTGAATAGTTATACAAGCTGGTGGATCTTGATGACGTTCGGCTTGTCGACCTTTACGGGAGCGTTCATCATCAGGGCATAGCCCTTCTCGTAGTCGATGAGGAAGGACCGGATTTCGTTCGTGTCATGGTTCAGGGTAACGTAATATTTGTCACCGGGCAGGACGACAAGGGACTTGGGGAAGTCGCCGCTCACAGGCGTCTCCCAGGCATACTCAAGTGTTCCGTCTTCCGTATTCCGCTTGAGGAACGTCACCTGGTTTGCCGCGTCAATCGTGACGAGGATATAGTTCCCGGCCTTGTTCAGCTTGAAGCAGGAGGACTCGGCCATGGGGAAGTCGCCGTCCAGGACGCTTAGGGACTGCACGAGCTTGAACTGGGGTTCATCGTCCACGTCCTCGTACGAATAGCAGGCCATCTCATTGTTGAGCTGCGTCAGCACATAGAGGAACTTTCCATCCGCGGAAAAGCCCATGGACCGGGGACCCGCATCGAGCTCGCAGCGGATGATGTCTTCGAGCTTTAAGTTCCCGTTTTTGTAGTCGATCCGGTAGACCTTGATCTGGTTGAGGCCAAGATCCGCTGCCAGCAGGTACTTCTCGTCCGGAGAAAGCTTGACGGACGTGACCTTCGGGTGGTCGAGCCGATGCTCCGACGTTGAAATGACGACGCCCTGGTGGAAGATGCCGCAGGCAATGTCTCCGATGGAGCCGTCCGGATTCAGACGCATCATCGTGACACGGCCGTCGTGATAGCCGCCGACGAAGAGGTAGCGTCTCTGAGAATCCACCTCGACGTAGCAGCCCCGCATGCCGCCGATCCACTGCTGGTTGATCTTTGTCAGATCTCCGTTCTCATCGATGGAGAAGGCGGCTACGCCTTCATCCGCAATGGAATAGAGGAACTTGCCGTCCTTTGAAATGCAGAGGTAGGAAGGGTTGTTGATGGGGCAGACACTGCGCTCCGTCAGAATCCCCTTGTCCGGGTCCACATCATAGACATAGATGCCGACGCTGTTCGCATGGGTGTATGTCCCCACATAAGCCACATACTTTCCGGATTTCTTTCCCATTTCAGCTTCCTTCTTTCGCTTTCATTCTGAGTATGTCGCCGGGCTCGGCAGAAGCTGCCGGACCGATAAATATTTCCTGTTTGGCGTGCGGGGCGGATTCCATTTCAGTTCCGTCCGCATCTGCAATCGAAGCGACTTCTACTATATCATTTTTCCCGTCCGGTTTCATTATTTCTATCGTATCCCCGACGGAAAACTTGTTTTTCTGTGTGATATGAATGCGGCCGCCCTCTACGTCCTGCACCATTCCGAGATAGACAAATTTCTGCGTGTACGTGCTTTCATCGTAGATCTGACTCTCATGCGTCGGCTTGCCGAAGAAGAAGCCCGTCGAAAACTGACGGAAGGTGCATTCTTCAATCATCTGCTCGTACTTCGGAATATTCGCCTGATACTTCTCCCGCGACTCATAGAGGTCATCGAGGGCTGTCCTGTAGGTCCGGGCAACAGTCGCCACATAGAGGGCATTTTTCATCCGCCCCTCTACCTTCAGGGAATCCGCCCCGGCGTCGATGAGCTCCGGAAGATGACTGATCATGCAGAGGTCTTTGGAATTGAAGATATAGGTTCCCCGCTCGTTTTCCTCCACCGGCAGGTATTCGCCCGGCCGCGTCTCCTCGGTGACATAGTACTTCCACCGGCAGGGGTGGGTGCACTCTCCGTGGTTGGCGTCGCGGCCTGTGAAGTAGTTCGAAAGCAGACAGCGGCCCGAATAGGATATGCACATGGACCCGTGGACAAAGGTCTCTATTTCGAGGTCGTACGGTATGTGCGCCCGGATTTCCGCGATTTCATCAAGGGATAATTCGCGCGCCGTCACAACCCGTTTCGCCCCCAGGTCATGCCAGAAGTTGAAGGTTCCGTAGTTCGTATTGTTCGCCTGGGTTGAAATGTGGATGTCGAGATCCGGCGCGACGCGGCGGCAAATGGTGAAGAGGCCCGGGTCGGAGATCAGGACCGCGTCGGGCCCCAATGTGGAAAGCTCGCGGAAATAGTCCTCCGCCCCGGGAAGATCAGCGTTGTGAGCCAGAATATTGGCCGTCACGTAGACTTTGACGCCATGTGCATGGGCGAACGCAATGCCCTCCGCCATCTCCGCATGATTGAAGTTTTCCGCCTTGGCCCGGAGGCCATAGAAGTTCCCGCCGATATACACGGCATCCGCCCCGTAGCGCACGGCTGTATAGAGAACCGGCAGGGAGGACGCAGGGAGCAGGAGCTCGACTTTTCTTTCTCTTCTATTCATCTCAAAAAATAATCAATCGCGTCCGGGGCAAAAACCGGGCTTTTTCAAAGTTTGACACCCCTCTGGCTCTGCTTCAAGGGTAAAATCAAGCATATTTCAAAGTTTGACACCCCTCTGGCTCTTTCCCAAGGGGTAAAATCAAGCATATTTCAAAGTTTGACACCCCTCTGGCTCTGCTTCAAGGGTAAAATCAAGCATATTTCAAAGTTTGACACCCCTATCGAACCCGCTTGCTGACGAGCACCCCGTCCCCGGAATCGATCATGTCGGAGACAAAGTCGCTGTCGTGGCAGATGGTGTAGAGGTAGTCGCGGACGCGCCCGTGGATGGTGCGGTCCCGCCGGCGCACGGCAAAGCGGGATTCGAGGGTCGTTCCCTCCTGCAGACAGTTGTCCGTGACAAGGAGGCCGCCGACCGGGATCAGGGGCTTCACTTCTTCGAAATAGACCCCGTACTGCCCCTTGGCTGCATCCATGAAGACGAAGTCGTAGGTGCCTGTAAGCGCTTTCATGGTTTCCGCCGCATCCCCCCTGATGAGACGAATCCTGTCGGAAAGGCCCAGCCGCCTGAAGTTTTCTTCGGCCCGGGCAGCCATCCGCTCATCCACTTCCAGAGTGGTGATCTCTACATTATTCTGAAGACATGATGCCATGAAGCCTGCAGAAAAACCGATGGCGGTACCGATTTCGAGAATGCAGGACGGCTGCTGCATCGAAAGCAGCAGCCTCAGAAGGTTCTGCGAATCCTTCCGCAGGATCGGCACGCCCTCTTCCCGGGCCCCCCGCTCGATTTCAGCGAGGACAGGCGGCAGAGGCGGCATCAGGATTGATAAATAAACGTCCAGACGTTCTTTGTTCATCGTTTTTAAAAAAATCTACAGCGATCGCAGAACGTCATTGCCATCACACAACAAGCGTTGCTGCCGCAGCAAAAGGGATATTCCGGCATTAGCAGCCGGGCTTCACCTCTCAACGATCATACTTCCATAATGATGGGCAGGATCATGGGCCGGCGCTCGGTCTCCTTCCAAACGAAGTCGGAAAGGGCGCCCTTGAGGCAGCTCTTGATCTGGGTCCAGTCCGTGACATTCCGCCTGGTGAGGTCACTTAGCTCATCGTTTAAGACCTCGCGCGCCGCGTCCATCAGATCCTCGGCCCCGCGGACATAGACGAAGCCGCGGGAAACGATGTCGGGGCCGGAAAGGACGAGGCCGGTGCCGGACTGCATGGTCATGACAATGATAATGATGCCGTCGTCCGCCAGCCGCTGCCGATCCTTCAATACGACAGAGCCGACGTCGCCGACGCCGAGGCCGTCGACCATGACGGAACCCGCATGAACTTTTCCTGTGACACCTGCCGACTCTTCATCCATGGAGAGGACGTCGCCGGAGGAAAGGAGGAAGATGTGCTTGCTGTCATAGCCCAGGGATTTTGCAATCTCCGCTCCTGCGCGCAGGTGCTTGTACTCGCCGTGCATGGGGATCGCGTATTTCGGCTTCACGAGGGAGTAGATCAGCTTGATCTCCTCCTGGCAGGCGTGGCCGGAAACGTGGACATCCTGGAAGATGACCTTGGCCCCCTGTCGGTAAAGCTCGTTGATGACGCGGGACACGGCCTTTTCGTTGCCCGGAATCGGGTGAGACGAAAAGATGATCGTGTCGTTCGGCTTGATCCGGACCTTCTTGTGCATGCCGGACGCCATGCGTGAAAGGGCTGCCATGGACTCGCCCTGGGAGCCCGTCGTGATGAGGCAGGTCCGGTTGTCCGGAAAGTTCTTCAGCTCGTCGATGGAAATGACAGTATTCGGCGGGATATTGATGTAGCCGAGCTCCGTGGCCGTCGTGATGATGTTCACCATGGACCGGCCTTCTATGACGCACTTGCGCCCGTACTTGTGGGCGGAGTTGATGATCTGCTGCACGCGGTCGACGTTCGATGCAAAGGTGGCGATGATGATACGCGTGTCGGTATTGTCTGCGAAGATATTGTCAAATGTACGGCCGACGGTGCGCTCGGACTGGGTGAAGCCGGGCCGCTCCGCGTTCGTGGAATCGCAGCAGAGGGCGAGAACCCCCTTCTTTCCGATTTCCGCGAAGCGCTGCAGGTCGATCTGGTCGCCGAAGACCGGCGTGTAGTCAACCTTGAAGTCGCCCGTATGGATGACGGTCCCGACCGGGGAATAGATGGCGAGCGCCGCCGCATCCTGAATACTGTGATTCGTTTTGATGAATTCCACACGGAAGCAGCCCGCGTTGATGGACTGGCCGAAGGAGACGACCTTGCGGCGCACCTTCGTCATCATATTCTTTTCTTCGAGCTTGTGCTCTATGATGCCCATAGTGAGCTTCGTCGCGTAGAGGGGCACAGATAGCTGGTTCAGCACATAGGGAATCGCCCCGATGTGGTCTTCATGCCCGTGGGTGATGAAAATTCCCTTGACCTTGTCTTCGTTCTCGATCAGAAAGGAAATATCGGGTATGACAAGGTCGACCCCCGGCATGTCGTCCTCAGGGAACGCCATTCCGCAGTCAACGACGATGATGCTGTCGCCGTAGCAGAAAGCTGTCATGTTCATTCCGATGAGCTCAACGCCGCCCAAAGGAATGACCTGCAGCTTCTCTTTTTTCGATTTTTTCACTTAAACTAAAACCTCCGTATCGTCCAAAAGTTCTTCAAAGACCTTGCCGATAGCGGAAAGCTCGTCATCGTCGGTAACGCACTCATAGAGGACGTCTTCGTCTTCGTCCCTGATCTCACGCAGAATCAGGACCTCAGACTCCGTCTCATCCTCCTCCCCGGCCGAAAAATAATTCTCGTCCGTCGTCACCAGAAGGTAGTGCTTTCCGGTCAGTGTAGTCTCTTCTATCACATACGCAGGTACCTCTTCGCCGGTCTCCGCGTCTGTAAGCATTATCGTGGCTGCATCAAAAGCAGCATTTTCCATAGCGTCATTTTCAGGCATAGAATTTTCCCTTATGACTAATGTAAAACACCTTGTTTGGTGTAATTTCTCATATTCAGTTAAAGCCCCTACATTGTACGGCTTTATATTATTCCTGTGCGGTGTTCTGTTCCCTGTCCATGTAGGTCTGCAGGATCAGCATCGCAGCGATTTCGTCTACGTATTTCTTGTGGTCGGATTGCCCGGTGGTGTCCATGGTCCTGTCGGAGATCACCGTCGTCAGACGCTCGTCCATGAATTCAATCGGAACGTCAATGCGCTTCGCAAGGGCATCGGCAAAGGCCCGCGTCTTCTCGCAGCGGTCCCCTTCCGTCCCGTCCATCTGTACGGGCAGGCCGACAACTACCGTTGTAATAGCATTCTCATTTATGATTTCGACAATCCGTGCCAGTGTCTGGCGGAGCTTCGAAGCCTTCTCCCGCCGGATGATGGTAAGGCCCTGAGCCGTGATGCCGAGTTCGTCGGAAATCGCAACCCCTACTGTCTTGTCGCCATAGTCGAGACCGAGCAGTCTCTCTGCCATAAATCTCTCCTCCCGCTGCCGCAAGATTCAAAGACAACAGCTGCCGGTCAAGCCGGCACTGTCATTACGACTTCGCGTTCCAGGATTCACCTGCAATGTACTCGCGCAGGAGTTCCTCGACAAGCTCGTCTCGCTCGACCTTCATAATGAGGGAGCGGGCGTTGTTGTGGCTCGTGATGAAGGTGGGATCGCCGGACATGATGTAGCCGACAATCTGGTTCACGGGGTTGTAGCCCTTCTCCGTCAGGGCGTCGTATACGGTATGGATGATTTCCTTGACGCCGACGGAATTCTCGGATTCCACCTTGAAGTATTGGGTATTCGAAAGATCACCGTTCATAGCTTTCCCTCTGTCAAAACACGTAATAAGTCATTGTCATTATACTGGACTTGCGGGAAGAAGGCAAGCCGCTTCAGTTCAGGACCGTTTCTCCCCACACCGTATCATCATCATCGATGCCGGTCACCGCAACAGGGATTTCCGTGCCGATGAGATGCGCTCTCCCTCCGTCAATGGAATTTCGGGTGCGGCAGGCAGCAGCCTCGTCCACGAGAACCCGCAGGTAATTCATGCTGTAACCGCTTACATACGGCTTCCCGTCTATCGTCTCCTCCTGCTCGAAGAGGACGCGGACTTCTTTTCCGATGAAGCTCTCCATGTAGGCTTTCTTCGCGCTCTTCTGCTGTGAAATCAACCGGTTCACCCGCCCGGCCTTCACGGCCTTCGAAAGCTGGCCGGGCATTTTCGCCGCACGCGTTCCCTCCCGCGAAGAAAAAGGAAAGACGTGGATTTCATAGAAACCGATGCGCTGCGCAAAGGCAAGCGTCTCTTCAAACTCTTCTTCCGTCTCACCCGGAAAGCCGCAGATGATGTCCGTCGTAATGGCCGGATTGTCGAAATACTTTCGCAGGTAACCGACCGAGGCGGCAAACTCTTCTGTCGTATAGTGGCGGTTCATGCGGGCGAGCACCGTATCCGAGCCCGACTGGAGCGACATATGGAAATGGGGGCAGAGTTCTTTTTTCGAAGATAATCTTTTTGCGAAGTCCTCTGTCACCGTCACGGGTTCCAATGACCCGATCCGTACCCGCTCAATTCCCGGCACGTCACAGAGCTGCTCAAGAAGATCCGTGATGTCCGCCCCGTCGTCCGCCCCTTTGAAGGAACCGATATGGATGCCCGTCACAACAAGTTCCGTCAGGCCGCGTTTTGCAAGTGCTTCCGCTTCCTTCAGGATGTCCGCTGTTGCCCTTGACCGCGACCGGCCCCGGGCATAGGGGATCAGGCAGTAGGAACAGAAGCGGTCACAGCCGTCCTGAATCTTCAGGAAGCCGGAGGTCCGGTTCAGAGAATCAGCATCTTCAGATGGTGCTCCCATCTCTTCAAAGGAAAGGCCCCGCTCGTTGATGTCAATGATGTCCTCTACTGCCGTTCTGCCGGAAAGGAAGTCCTCGATTTTCTGCGGAAGGGCCGTCTTTTCATTGTTCCCGAGAAGGATATCCGCCCCGGTTTCGGCAAGGACCTTTTCCACGCCGTCCTTTGCCACGGCCGTCTGCACGAAACAGCCGGCCGCCACGACGACAGCCTCCGGATTTAAGCGCCGGGCCCGGTGCAGCATCTGCCGCGACTTCTGGTCGGCGACGGCCGTCACGGTGCAGGTATTGATGACGTATACATCCGCTTCTTCCGTGAAGGGAACGATCGCATAGCCTGCGTCGACAAGGGCCCGCTTCATCCGCTCCGTTTCGTATTCATTTACCTTGCAGCCGAGATTGTGCAGGGCCGCCGTTTTTTTATTCATCATAAATCTCTGTCAAATGTTGATAAAAGATAGGTCAAATCTTGCCTTGTGATTGACTTTTTGAAGCGTTTGAAATAAGATGGCATCGTAAGTTCGGGGAAACAAATTTGACCGGCGAAAGGGAAAAATTCTTCCGCGGCCAAAGCACAATTTTTGATTGGGAGGTATTCCAAATGAAAAAAGTTTCTATTTCACTGAATTCCATTGACAAGGTCAAGAGCTTCGTCAACACCATCACGAAGTTTGATTCCGACTTCGACCTCATCTCCGGCCGCTACGTGATCGACGCCAAGTCCATCATGGGCATCTTCTCCCTGGATCTTTCCCAGCCCATCGAGCTGACGATCCACGCTGATGACGACGCAGCCATCCTCGAGGCCATCAAGCCTTACCTCGTTTGATCGACACGATTTCAAACGCACGGACCCGCAGGGAAAAACCTTGCGGGTCTTTTTTTCGCAACCAAAGTATTATGTGCCATAATCCAGAGTTTGGCAAGTGGGCACAATTGTGGGCAAAACCAGTCAATGAAATGAAACTGCGCCGCGTCTGAATACTCCGCATAAATACATCAGTAGTATTGATTCGTCATATCTGTTCGAAAGTCGATTTTTACAAATATTCAATCGGCAATGCCAACAGGTTCTCTCTCAGATATATTTTCTTCTCCACCCGGCAAAGAATGATTCCCATTCCTCTCTTCCGTTCCGGGATCTTGTCGAGGACAGGATTAGCCGCTGCCATATCGGCCTTGGGATTGGCGGAAAGCTTGATCTCAACGGGATACAGAATTCCGTCTTCCTCAATGATGAGGTCGATTTCATTTTCTCCCTGCGGATTTCTGTCCTTTCCGCGATAGTAGAAAATATTGAAGCGGTAATCCATTCCCTCATTGGTGTAGGACTTCAGGATTTCCGACACGACGAAGGTTTCAAACATATTTCCTGCAACCGCCGAATTTTTCAGGGCATCAGCGGAAATCCACCGCGTCAGGTAGCAAGCCAGGCCGGTATCCCGGAAATAGAGCTTCGGAGTCTTGATTGCCCGGTTCAAAGCCCCTGAACTGTAGGGCTGCAGAATGTAAACAATCCCGGTCCGTTCCAGAATGGATATCCAGTTCTTGATTGTGGGTTCGCTCACGCCCACGTCACTGGCGATATTTGCATAGTTCAGAAGTTCTCCGGTCCGTGCGGCAACGGCCGTCAGGAACTTCGTAAATGTCAGGCTGTCCGCGTCGATCAGCTCATTGATATCGCGTTCCAGATAGGTGGTGACGTAGGAGGAATAGAAGTCCTGCCAGTCCCGATCCACATCATACAGCTCCGGATAGGATCCTTTATGAATAATATTCCAAAGGTCCGTATACTGCGTGATTTTCTTTTCCCGTGCCGCCAGATATTTTTCCGTCGGCACAAAATGCCGGTTGAAGTCAATTCCATTGATTTCACGTAAAGAAAGCCCCGTCAATTCCATGACGGACACCCGTCCGGCCAGCGACTCACTCATTCCCTTCCTCAGAGCCAGGCTCTGTGATCTTGAAAGGATAAACTGCCCGCGTTCGTCCGAATCATCCACCTTTTGCTTGATAGTTTCCAGAACACTGTCTTCCTTCTGCACTTCATCGATGAAGAGGGGGCAGGGATTGTTCATAAAGAATAATTTCGGATCCTCGTGCGCCTGCAGCCATGTCAGCCGGTCATCAAAGTTCGCCCGGTTGTAGTCCGAAAACACATGCTTGATCAGAGTGGATTTTCCCACCTGCCGGGCGCCGGACAGAAGCAGGCACTTGCTGGTGGCCACCCGCTTTATCAGTACAGATGATATGGCGCGTTCAATGTAAGACATACGGCTCTCTTCATATTGGCTAATCTAAAATCCAATTTTATTATAGTCGCGCCGGGATTTTTTGCAAGATTTCACAGATCAGTGAACGCATTAGTTTTTTATGAATTATATTTCATTGAAGTATGTTTCATAAAAATATGGCTAATCTAAAGTCACGCTTTAGATTAGCCATATATATTCATTCCACTTCCACCACTTCCGCCGTGTCAATCGCCGTCTGATACAGCTCTTCGATCTGCCCGACCAAGGCGCGTTCGTCAGCTTCTATGATGTCGAGCTTGGGCTTCGTCACCGGGTGCTTGGCAACGAAGATCGTGCAGCAGTCCTGGTAGGGAAGGATGCTTGTCTCATATGTACCGATCTTTAGGGATTCGTCGATGATTTCCTGCTTGTCCCAGGCGATGAGGGGACGGTAGACAGGGAGCTTTGTCACAGCCGCATCCGTGCAGGCAAGCGACTGCATGGTTTGCGATGCCACCTGCCCGATCGACTCGCCGGTGACGAGCCCCATGTCGCCGTCCTCGAGGGCGAAGTGCTCCGCAATCTTCATCATGTAGCGGCGCATGATGATGGTCAGCTCATCGTGGGGACAGCAGTCCAGGATCTTCATCTGGATATCCGTGAAGTTTACGATGTGCAGGCGGATGGGGCCTGTGTATTTCGATATTATTCTTGCGAGATCCACGACCTTGTTTTTCGCCCGCTCGGACGTATAGGGCGGGGCGTGGAAGTAGACTGCGTCAATCGTGACGCCGCGCCTGGCGACCCGGTAGCCCGCGACAGGGGAATCGATGCCGCCGGACAAAAGGAGCATGGCGCGTCCCGAAGTGCCGAGGGGCAGGCCACCGAGACCCTCATAGACCTTGGAATAGAGGGAAATCTTCTCACGGATTTCCACGTGGATGATGACGTCGGGATTGTGGACGTCTACCTTGAGGTCAGGAAATGCGTCGAGGATGTCACCGCCCAGGTCCGCCGCAAGCTCCATGGAGTCCTTGGGATAGTCCTTTCGTCCCCGCCGGCAGGCCACCTTGAAGGTGAAGTCCTTTTTGTCGTATTCTTTTTCAATGAAGTCGATGACCTTCTTCGAAAGGTCCTCGTATCCATTGTCCTCGAGCAATACCACCGGGCAGATCTGCACAAGGCCGAAGACGGATTTCACGGCATCGAGGGTGTTCTCGTAATCAAACTCCCCTTCCGCCTCTACGTAGATGCGGCCGTTGGGCCGGGTGACACTGAACTTCCCGTCCACGCGCCTTAAGGCCCGCTCTACGTCCCGCACCAGGGCCTCCTCGAAGAGGTAGCGGTTCTTCCCCTTGACGCCGATCTCGCCGTATTTCAAAAGAAATGCATGATACATGGTTTTCTCCGGGCTGCTGGAGTGCAGCCTTTTTCATAATCAAAGTGCTATTAATCCAGGAACTGTATCAGTGTGTAAAAAATATGCACTGTTGCATATTTTTGCAGGAAAAATATACACGCATGCATATTTTTTCCAAATGTTCACGTTTACCGCATAGCCGTTCCGGATCTTCGCGGATCTCATGGACAGCCACTACTCAATACCTTCTGTATTTCTGCAGTGTGGGTATGAGCTCCTTCATAGCCTCTGCTGCCGCCAGCAGCTCCTCCTCCGTCGTGAAGACCGACATGGAAAAGCGGACCGTCGCGTCAAGGAGGTCCGTGGGAAGGCCGATGGCCTTCAGTGTCCGGCTGATGGAGGGGCGGTTCGAAGAGCAGGCAGATCCTGCGCTGACGTAGATTCCCTTTTCTTCGAGGGCATGAAGCAGGACTTCCGCCCGGACATTCTGTACACTGACGCTCACGATATAAGGGGCGACGAGATCTTCTTCCGCCGGATCCTTGACCCCGTCGTACGCTGTCTCCGGCCCGTTTACGGACACACCGTCGATTGTTGAAATCGCGTCAACGAAGGTCTTCCGCAGCTGCCCAAATTTCTCTAAGTGTTTCTCCTTCGTGATGAAGGAAACGGCCTCGCCGAGTCCGGCAATGGCCGGCACGTTCTCCGTTCCCGACCGGAGTGCCCCTTCCTGTCCGCCGCCGAAGATCAGGGGGCGCACCCGGACACCGTCCCGCACATAGAGAAAACCGGATCCCTTCGGCCCGTGAATCTTGTGACCGGAAACAGACAGGAGGTCGATGCCCGCCTTGCCCGGATTGATCGGGATTTTCCCGTAGGACTGAATCGCGTCCACATGGAAAATCGTCTTCGGATTCTTTTCGTGGACGATCTTTGCCGCGGCCTCAACGGGCTCCACGGTGCCGATTTCATTGTTCACCTGCATGATGGAAACAAGGACCGTGTCGTCGCGCATGGCATCAGCCAGCTCGCCTAAATCAATCCTACCCTTGCTGTCGACCTTTAGCCGCGTCACCTCGTACCCGTTCTGCTCGAGATAGGTCATGGGCATTTCAACGGCGGCGTGCTCGATCGACGTCGTAATCACATGCTTTCCGTTTCGCCGGTACATGTCGCAGGCACCCAAGATGGCGGTATTATTGGATTCCGAACCGCCGGAGGTGAAGCAGATTTCCTTTTCCTTCGCGTGCAGGGAGTCCGCTATGACCTTCCGCGTGTGCTTCAGATACTGCTCCGCATCAACGCCCTTGTTGTGCAGTGACGACGGATTACCGAAGTCCTCTGTCAGGACCTTTTCCATGACCTCCGCGGCGGCCGGCAGGCAGCGCGTCGTTGCGGAATTGTCGAGATATATTTCTTTCATGACTAATGTAAATCCCTATCTATCGTTCGGAGTCATACATGCCGCGCGTATCGGACAAAACACAGTTCCGGTACGTAAGACACAGCCTCCTATTATTTTTTGCAGACGATGGAAAACCACTCTCCGTCCGGCACCTCGTCAAGTACCGTAAATCCGGCCTTCTCCAGGGCTTCCTTTACATCTCCTTCCCGGAAATTTATGATGCCGGATGTGATGAAGATGCCGTCCTTTTTGATGGCCTTGTAGGCGTGCGGAGCCATAGGAATGATGATGTCCGCAAGAATATTCGCTGTCACAAGGTCGTATGCACTGTAGCCGACCCGGTCCTGAAGTTCCCGGTCTTCCGTCAGATTTCCGATGTAGACGTCGAAGTCCTCGCGGGACAGACTGTTCTTCTCCAGATTTTCATAGCAGGTGGGTGCGCAGTCCGGATCGATGTCCGTACCGACGACGTGAGAAGCCCCGTAGAGCAGAGCCACGATGGCAAGAATGCCGGAACCCGTGCCGAGGTCGAGGACTTTGTCGCCCTCTTTCAGGTACTTCTGCAGGCCTTCAATACAGAGCCTCGTCGATTCATGCGCGCCTGTTCCGAAGGCAATGCCCGGGTCGATTTCGAGCTCATGCGTATGGGGGAGATCAGAAGCCGCCTCCTCCCACGAGGGGCGGATCAGAAGGTCGCCGATCGTGAAGGCGTGGAAGTAGTCTTTCCACTTGTCCCGCCAGTCCTTGTCATCGGAGGTCGTCACGGTAAGGGAGCACTTCCCGACCGGAATGCCCTCTCCGCTCTTCTCCTTCTCTTTGAGTTCCGCGAGAATTGCCCGGACCTTTTCCGCCAGTCCGTCCGCGTCCGTGTCCTCCGGCATGTAGAATTTCACGACAGAGGTTCCGTCGTCCGCCGGTGTATCGGGCTGCAGCTCCGGGAAGAAGCCGCCCTCCTTCTCGGAGTCGTCCACGAATTCATTGTCATCGAATTCCACGGAATCGATGCCGAGCCGGTCAGACAGCAGGAAGGCAATGACGTCCTCCGCCTCAACGGTCGTATCGATGGCAAAGCAATAGTATTTCATTATTCATAATCTCCTATGAATCACCGTAGTGATAACGGCAGGACAGAATGCCCACCGTTTCACCTTCTATGCAGTAAACAAGCCGGTCTTTCTCGTTGATGCGTCGGCTCCAGAACCCGGAAAGATCACCGGACAAGGGTTCGGGTTTTCCGATGCCGGCATTGCCATTGCGACAGATATCCTCAATCAACTGGTTGATGCGTTTCAATGTCTTTCGGTCTTCGGTCTGCCAGAAACAATAGTCCTTCCAGCCATTTTCCGTGAACTGCTTAATCATCTACTTCCACCAGCTCGTGGGCCTTTGCCTTCCCGGAAAGCAGCTGCTGCTTCGATTCCATCAGCCAGTCATAATTTGCCTTGTTTCCAAGCAGGTATACATTTTCCAAAAGATTATTGTATACTTCTTCGGACATCAGCACCACATTTCTGTTCTCTTTTCTCGTGATAAAAACGGGATCATAATTGTCCGTTGCCTTGTCCATATAGGTTTTCATATGGTCACGGAACTGGGTATAATTGACAGCAGTCATAGCGAATACTCCTTAAAATCAGCCCCACAAAAACGTACAGAAAACTGTACTTGACTAGTATATAGCCCTATATCCGACCTGTCAATACAAGGCATGAAAAACCGCAGACCAATCGGCCTGCGGTTGATTTTTTAGGACTAATATTTCAGGTTGTGAACCTGTCGCGGAAGGACTTCTTCTTCTTTTCCGCCTTGACCTTCGTTCCGCCGGGAGTGAGTGTCATGCCCGTCGCATCGTCGAAGGCCTTGAGGGCCTCCTTCGCTTCGGCATTAAGGCTCGTCGGAACCTGAACGACCAGGGTCACATAGTGGTCGCCCCGCATGTTTTCATTGCGGAGGGACGGGATGCCCTTGCCCTTGAGGCGGATCGTCGTATTCGTCTGGGTGCCGGCCTTAACGTCGTAGGATACCTTGCCGTCGATCGTGTCAATGATGGCCTCTCCGCCGAGGGCTGCCTGGGCGAAGGAAATCGGGGCTTCGGAATAGACGTCATAATTGTGCCGCTTGAAGACAGGGTCTTCCTTGACGCGGACCTCGACAAGCAGGTCGCCCCGCTCGCCGCCGTTCGTACCGGGCTCGCCCTTTCCGCGGATGCGGACAGCCTGCCCGTCATCGATGCCGGCAGGGATATTGACAGAAAGACGCTTCTTCTTTGCGACGTAGCCGGTGCCGTGGCAGTCCGGGCAGGGGGATTCTATGATTTCGCCGGTGCCGTGGCAGTCCGGGCAGGTCGTGACATTCTGGATCGTGCCGAAGAAGGACTGCTGCGTCATGACAATCTGGCCCTTGCCGCCGCACTTCGGGCACTTCTTCTTGCCCGTTCCCGGCCGGGCGCCGGTGCCGTGGCAGGTTTCGCACTCATCCTTCAGGACGATTTCAAGTTCCTTCGTGCAGCCGAAGGCCGCATCGTGGAAGGAGACCGTGACGGCCGCCCGGAGATTGGCTCCCTTCATGGGGCCGTTTGAAGCCCTGCGGCGCGACGTTCCTCCGCCGAAGAAGTCCCCGAAGATATCGGAAAACATGTCGGAGAAGTCCATGCCGGAGAAGTCGAAGCCGCCGCCTCCTGCGCCGCCCTCAAAGGCCGCATGGCCGAACTGGTCGTACTGCTTCCGCTTCTCGGGATCGGACAGGACGGCGTAGGCCTCGGAGCATTCCTTGAATTTGGCCTCGGCCTCCTTGTCTCCCGGGT
>OMTX01000188.1 GCA_900314085.1 uncultured Lachnospiraceae bacterium
GGGCCTTGTGGTCCTTCAGCTGCTTCTTGTCAGGGAAGGCGTAGGCATAGATACGGGTCAGCGAATCGTTGTGTTCGTCGCCGCGCCAATATGCGCCGGATGCGGAGCGGATTTCAAACGCTGCGCTCATCAGCTCCTGGGAATTTTCTACGTGAGGTCCCCGGCAGAGGTCTACGTAGTCGTCGCCTGTATAGTAAACGGTGATGGTCTCGTCGTCTGCGAGATTTTCGATGAGCTCTGTCTTGTACTTCTGGCCTTTAAAGATGTCGAGGGCCTCGGCCTTTGACACTTCCTTCCGGGTCCAGTCCTCACGCCTCTTGATGATCTCGTGCATCTTTTCTTCAATCTTTGCGAAGTCGTCCTCTGTGACGCGAACGCCCTCGGGCAGGCCGAAGTCATAGTAGAAGCCGTCTGCGATCTGCGGTCCGATCGCGTACTGTACGTCTTTCCCGTAAAGCTCAATCATGGCCTTTGCCAGGATGTGGGCCAGGGAGTGGCGGTACACTTCCAGAATCTGTTCCTTTTCCATAATAATATGAACCTCCTGTTTTCCCGCGCCGCGTCTTTTTTCGGGCGGGCTGCTGTGGTATCAGGAATGCTCTCGTCCCGGGCTTCCTTTCCGGGCTTCCGAAACGGCCAATTCAAAGCCGCCGGAAACCGGCCGGGTACCGGGAACAGAAAGAGCGCCCCTTACACCACAAAATGAATTGTGATGCAAGGGACGCTCATAGGATTCTCTATAGCGCGGTTCCACCCATGCTTGCCGGAGCTGCATCTGCAAAGCTTCATATCATCTGAAACTCTGCTGCCGGGATTTTTCTTCCGGCCTGCTTTTTTCCGACCACTTCATTCTGATGATATCGGAATCACCGTGCCCGATTGAGGGCCCTCTCCGAGATGGTTTTCCTTCAGGCTTCCGCCGGTCGGCTCTCACCCGCGGCGCCGCTACGAGCAGCTCCCGTGGCCTTCCTATCTGTGGCATCCCTCTGAAGTACTGTTCTCTTCACCGAGTTCGCTGGCTATATTACACTTCCCTCTGTAATTTGTAAAGAGGGAAAAACAACACATTTGGATTTTCGTCCCCCCTGCGCACCCCGCTGCAGGGTAAGATTGCCGGGGTTTGAAACTTCGTCCCCCCTGCGCCGCATGATATTGGGTGAGAAGGAAACGTTTCAAAACTTCGTCCCCCCTGCATGCTGTAAATAGGGGGGACAAAGTCAGAAAACTACCGGTTGCTGACCTCAACGAACTTGTCGAGGACCTTCAGCGCCGCGCCGGAATCGATGAGCTCTGCAGCGAGCTTGACGCCGTCCGCGATGGAGTCCGCCTTGCCGCCGACATAGAGGCCGGCGCCGGCGTTCATGAGAACCGCATTGCGGCGCGTTCCCTGGATCTTCCCGGCGAGAATGTCCTTCGTGATGTCTGCATTCTCTTCCGGCGTGCCGCCGACGATCTCACTCTTCTCCCCCCTCTTCAGGCCGAAGTCCTCGGGGCAGATTTCAAATGTCTTGTAATAGCCATCTTTGAGCTCGCAGACCGTCGTCGGAGCCGAAGGAGAAATCTCATCGAGGACATCCTGGCCGAAGACGACAAGAGCCTTCTTCACGCCCATCTTTGCAAGAACCTTCGCAATGGGCTCAACCAGATATTCGTCGTAAACACCGAGCACATACATGGAGGGCTTCGCCGGATTCGTCAGGGGGCCAAGGATATTGAAGACTGTCCGGATACCAAGCTCGCGGCGGATGGAACCGACGTACTTCATGGACGTATGGTACTTCTGGGCAAACATGAAGCATATTCCCGCTTCATTCAGGAGTTCGAGGCATTTCTCGGGGCTCTGATCGAGGTTCACGCCAAGAGCTTCCAGAACGTCTGCAGCGCCGGAAGCGGATGACGCCGCCCGGTTTCCGTGCTTTGCAACCTTGATGCCGCTTGCAGCAATCACCATTGCGGAAGTCGATGAAATATTGAAGGTCTTCGCCTTGTCTCCGCCCGTGCCGACAATCTCAAGGACTTCCATTCCGGGATGGGGAACAGGCGTCGCATGCTCCCTCATCGCGTTGGCACAGCCCGTGATCTCATCTATGGTTTCGGCCTTTGCGGACTTCGTGGACAGAGCCGCGAGGAAGGCGGCGTTCTGAGTCTGGCTTGTCTCGCCGGACATGATCTCGTTCATGACCGCGTAGGCCTCGTCATAGGTCAGGTCTTCCTTCAGCACAATCTTTTCAATGGCTTCCTTGATCATCTTTCTCTTCCTTTCTATAAACAAAGGGCGGAAAGCTATGCCGCTTCCCGCCTTTTTATTATTATTCTGAAAAATCTCAGTCGAGCTTGAAGAAGTCGAGAGCCTCCGACAGGGAATCGGAAACCTCCTTCAGGTTTGCAGAGAGCTCGTTGATCTTCTCGATCTCGCGGTTGATTTCCTCCATGGAAGCGGAGGTTTCCTGCGAGGACGCTGCGTTCTCTTCGGAAATTGCGGAGAGATTTGAGATGGAGTCGTCGAGCTTCTTGCAGAGGTCAAATACCGCAGAGGCATCCGTCTGGACTGTCGAGAACATGGCCCTGGTCTCTTTGATGGAGTTCGTCAGGGATTCCATGGATTCGGACGTCTCGTGCCCCTGCTCCATCTGCCCGTCGACCGTGACATTCAGCCGCGCCAGGGTATCGATAGCTGCCCCCGTATCCTTGCCGAGCGTTGCCATGATCTCGTGGATGGAATCAGCCGACTGCTCGGACTCCGTCGAAAGCTTCTGAATCTCTTCCGCAACAACTGCGAATCCCTTGCCGGCCTCACCTGCGCGCGCTGCCTCAATCGAAGCATTGAGAGACAGCAGGTTCGTCTGGGAAGCGATGGAGTTGATGGCGGTAACGGCCTCGTTTACATTGTTTACGGCCTCGTTTACATTGTTCATCTTGTCCGTGATGTCGGCAATGGCAGCCTGAGTCTGCTCCATGGCATCCATGAGGCGGCCGAAGTTGTCGGAGGCGGAATTAGAAATATCCGCCATCTCCTGAGCCTGCTTGTCCGCATCGCCGACGCTCGTCATGATGTGGTTCATCTTGTCCGTGATCTCGGTGACGTTCTCAGCCGAGGTCTGAACCTCCTCCGCCTGGCCCGTAGCGCCCTGGGCGATGTCGTTGACTGCAGATGTAACGCCCTGGGAAGTATCCGAGGTCTGGGAGGCGATGCCCGCGAGATCATCGGCAGAAGTCTTCACGCGGCCTGCCTGCTCCTTGATCGCTATGACAGAACCGCGCAGCCGGTCGGTGATTTCATTCGTATTCCGCATGAGCTCACCCAGCTCGTCATTCCTCTCCTGAATTTTCTGCGCCCGTTCTGCTCCCTCTTCTCCGAGAATGTCATCTTTCCGAAGATTTCCTTCGGAAAGGGAAGCAGACGCCTCCTTGATGTGCTCAATGAAACGGGTGATATTGTTTGCGACAAAGAAAGCGATGATGTCAATGATGACAATAATCGCAAGGGTGATCAGCACATTGATAATAAAGGTCCGCAGGGCCTGAGACCGGACGGAAGCATCTGGAACTCCGGCAAAGACAGAACCGACGATTTCCCCGTTCTGATTTTTCAAAGGCACATAGGCTACGGAATAGGAGGTACCGACAATGTCCAGATTGTAAGCACTGTAGATCTCGCCCTTCTGCACTGTCGCCCAGACGGTAGAATCCAGTGGCGCATCGAGAAGACGGGTTCCGCTGTCGTCCATTAATGACGTATAAATGGAATCATCTCCGTAGAAAACCGTCATGATCACGCCGGTCTTTTCTTTCACGGCATCAAAGGAATCGGAAAGGTAAGTGGAGTCCTCACCATCTACGAGCAGTTCCCCGTCCTCAAAGGTCACAGCCTCCTCATTCTCCCCGCTGGTCATTTCCGTCGCAACGGATGTCGCAAGGGAAACGAGCTGGTCGTTCATGGAGGTTTTCAGGGAATTGTACTGCTCCGTTGATGAAATAATTGTAACGAGCAGGGCGCCGATGGCAAGTGGCACGCTCGCCAGCAGCATAATCGTAAGGCGCAGCTTGTGCGACTCTCTCCGGACCGTCTTCGTTTCATTTGTGTCTTTCATCGCCATTGATGCATCCCCTTTGAAATAAGTTTCACATCCTTGTAAAACCATTCCGATTTTTACCCAATCAAATAATATTTTAACCCATTTATTCCCGTTTGAGTAGCGTTTTCCATGAAAAAATCAGGCGCCCGTTTCCAGACGCCTGTCTGCTTATCAATAATATTTATTTCCGTTTGGTGACAATCTTCACTGCGCGGGCGGCAGCGTACTTGCCAACCTCCTTCATGCGGTCCTCGCACGGTACCATCTTCGACCGCTCCGGATGTGTCAGGTGCAGGTGAATGGCATCGAACTCGCACCGCGTCGTGCAGAGGCCGCAGCCGATACACTTGCCTTCATCTACGACAGAAGCGCCGCAGGAGAGGCAGCGGGCCGTCTCAGCTTTCACCTGCTCCTCCGTGAAGGTAAGGCTTGCATCGCGGAAGGACTTCGGGTCGATCGTCTTGTCGACGCCGCCGACCTGACGGGGAGTCTTGTCATACTCGGGCAGACTGATATTGTCCTTGTCCAGTTCCCTGAAGAAGCGCTTGTCGCGGCCGATGGTGAGCGACGAAGCGTAAGGCCGTACGTAGAGATGGATGGATTCCGCTGCAGCGTGTCCTGCCGCAATGGCGTCGATGGCAAACTTCGGTCCCGTCACGACATCGCCGCCGGCGAAGATGGCTTCGTCGTCGGACTGATACGTGAAGGAGTCAACAAGAATGCCGTTTCCTCTGCCGGTCTTTGCCTCCGTCCCTTTCAGGATATCGCCCCAGACGATTGCCTGACCGATTGAGGTATAGACATGGGAGCACTCGACCGTCACGGTGTCGTTCTCATCGTATACCGGATTGAAGCGGTGCTGGTCATCAAAAACCTTCGTGCAGCGCTTGAGGACGATGCCTTTGACCTTCCCCTTCGCATCCGTCAGGACTTCCTTCGGACCCCAGCCGCAGTTCACGGTCACGCCGTCGGCCTCTGCGTCAGCTACTTCATCGTCTGCAGCAGGCATGATGTCGCGGGACTCGAGGCAGTACATGGAAACCTTGCCTGCTCCGCAGCGGACAGCGCTGCGAGCCACGTCGATTGCGACATTGCCGCCGCCGATGACGACGACGTCGCCCTTTACCTCATACGTCGACTTCTCGCCGTCCTCCGTGATGTGACCGCCAACTTCTCTTAAGAAATCAACAGCGCTCATGACACCCTCGGCATCCTCGCCGGGAATATTGGCTTTGCGGCTTCCCTGGCAGCCGATGGCTACATAGAAGGCCTTGTAACCCTCTTTTTTCAGGCTTTCAATCGTGACGTCTTTTCCGACCTCGACATTGCAGCGGATGTCAACGCCGAGCTCACGGAGTACATCAATCTCCGCATCGACGATATTTTTCTCGAGCTTGAAGGAAGGAATGCCATAAACAAGCATACCGCCGGGCTTTTCATTCTTCTCGAAAACGGTGGGCTTATATCCCTTCGTCGCCAGATAGTAGGCACAGGAAAGTCCCGCGGGGCCGGCACCGAAGATGGCAATCTTTTCCGGATAGGAATCGCGCTCTATGGACGGCATCACAACTTCAGGAATGTAGCGGGTTTCCGCCTTGAGGTCCTGATCGGCGACGAAGCGCTTGATGGCTTCAATCGCAATGGCCTGGTCAACGGTCGCACGCGTGCAGGCCTCCTCGCACTTGTGGTTGCAGACGCGGCCACAGACCGCAGGGAAGGGGTTCTCCCGCTTGATGAGGCGGAGGGCTTCCATGTACTTCCCCTGGCGGGCGAGCTTTAAGTAGCCCTGGATTGCGATATGGGCCGGGCAGGCCGTCTTGCAGGGAGCGGTACCCGTATCATAGGTGTTGATGCGGTTGTCGTCCCGGTAGTTGTAGTTCCAATGGTCCTTGCCCCAGAGGGTATTTGCGGGATCCTCCGCCTTGGGGTACTGCCGCTCCTGCCCGTTCTTCAGGCAGAGCTTCTGGCCGAGCTTCACAGCGCCGGCAGGGCAGACCTCTTCGCAGCGGCCGCAGGCGACGCAGTTTTCCTTGTCAACGCGGGCGCTATATGCCGATGCGGACATATTCGGCGTGTTGTAAAGCTGGGATGTCCTGAGAGCGTAGCAGATCTTCGGGTCGCAGTTGCAGATGCCGAAAATCTTGTTCTCCCCGTCGATATTCGTGATCTGATGGACGAAGCCGTTCTCCTCGGCCTTCTTCAGGGTCTCGATGACCTCATCGTAGGAAATCTCCCGCCCCTTCTTCGTCTCGACGACGTAGCGGGCGTAGTCCCCGACTCCGATGCACCACTCCCAGTCGTCCTCACAGCCGCAGCCCCGGACGGATGTGGACATCCGGCAGGTGCAGGGGCCGATACAGAAGTAATCGTACTTCTTCAGCCAGTGGGAAAGATGTTCAACGGAAACCGACCGGTTCTCGGCCTCAATGGCCTTCTCCACGGGAATGACATGCATGCCGGTCCCGGCCCCGCCCATGGGAACCAGCTGGGTGATGCCGTCCATGGGAAGCTCCGTCGGTGTGAAGGGCAGCTGGGTCAGCTGGTTGAAGGCCTCGGCCAGTTCCGGATGCACCCGCTTGGGCTTCGTCAGGACGAACTTCTTCTCGTTCTCGTCCAGCTTGTCGACGTCGATCATCCACTCGGGATGCATATTGTACTGCTCGGCGCTCCCTGGCACGAAGATGATGACCCGGTAGCGCTTCTCGTGCTCAGGGTTCTCCCAGTTGTACTCCACAAGGCCGAAGAAGCAGAGGTCGTCTAAGACCTTCTGCAGGCGCTGGGGGTCCTTATTCGTCTTCTTCTGAATCCAGTCGAAGGACCGGTCCTTGCGGACGCCCATGGCGAGCGCCACGCGAGCCATCTCATCCGTACAGTAGGTGATGACACCGTAGTAGTCCGGATCGTCGTAGTTCACGCGGTGTCCCATGCGGTCCGTGATCATCTGGCACATCTTCAGGACGACCGGACTCTTCCGGTAGCCCAGCTTCTTCGAATCATAGTCGGGACCGTGGAAGAAGCGCATGCTCTGCTCTTCCGCGCTCCGCCCCTCGTCAATCAGTCTTTTCCCCATGTCAAGTCCTTTCTATAACCTCTCGGACTTTCGCACGCCCGGGCTGCCTATGCCCGGAATCTGCTGCAGAAAGCCTTTCAGTTCTTGCCTTCCAGCGCAATAATCCTGTTCATCGCGTCCGTGATGGCAATCCGCGCATTTCCCCAGACGTCCTTGTTCACCGGATCCGAAAGCTCCCGCCGGATCAGCTCGGCAACGAGGTCGTCCATCATCTTCATCATTTCTTTCGTTTTCATAGCCAGTCCCCTTAAAAAAGTCAAAAGTCAGGTAGAGAAATTATAGCATACGGACGGGACAATTTGTACTTGAAAAAAAGTGGGGACGATTCTCTGTTGGGAACGTGTCTCCAGGGGGACCGGCCTCGCACAGAGAAAACAATTTGGAAATATGGACTGGGGTTTTGCATTTGTCCCCTATGCGGAAGAAGATTCTTCTTCTGAAACACGAATGTTTGGAAATATAAGCGGGGGATTTTGCATTTGTCCCCTACACAGATGAAGATTCTTCTTCTGAGACACGGATGTTTGGAACTATAGGCCAGAGTTTTTACATTTGTCCCCTACACGGAAGAAGATTCTTCTTCTGAGACGCGAATGTTTGGAAATATAAGCGGGGATTTTGCATTTAACCCCTATATAACGAAAAAAACCACACCTCCGAAAAAAACCAAAGGTGTGGCATTATATTAGTCATAAATATATGTGCACAAGAAACGCCGCTTCGCGGCTGTCCCCATGCGCTTACATCCGTTGTTTCATCCAGTCGTAGAGATAAGCGTAGACGTCCTGCCGGTCGGTTTCCTGCAGGATCTCATGCCGGTCGCCCTCGAAGAGCTTCAATGTGACATCGGAAATCCCGGCCTCCTTGTACTTGTTGAAGGCCTCCGTCGTGCCGACGCCCGCATCGCCTACGGGATCGTCCGCGCCGGAAACGACGAGCAGGGGCATGTCCTTTTTCATCAGGGCGATATTCTTCGGATCATTGTCGTACTTGCAGGCCTCGTAGAGGATGCGGTAGCCGTTGACGGAGAACTCGAAGGTATCCTTGGGATCGTGATAGTACTTCGTGACTGAGTCGACATTCTTCGAAAGCCAGGAATTTTCAGGGACCGCACCGGTCATATCGTACTTCTTGTACGCCTTGCCGAAGGAAGCATTCGCAAGGAACTTCGACTTGTAGTCGCGTCCCCTCACGGCCATGATGATACCTGAAATCGCAAGGGCGGAATTCAGCGTGGAATTCGGAACCGTCCCGGTGCCGCAGATGATGGCCCCGTTCACGCCCTTAAGCTCAGACGCCTTCGCGCAGAGGAACTTGCGGAGGAGATAGGAACCCATGGAGTGACCGAAGATGAAGAAGGGCACATCCGGATACTGGTCGCGGATGATCTTGTAATTCGTAAACATATCCTCAACGAGGGTGTCCGAAGGCGTTGCCGTATGGATGATTCCCCAGTCGGACTCGCTTGCGACGGAATCGCCGTGACCGATGTGGTCGTGTCCCATGACGACAAATCCCCGGTCAGCGAGGTATTCCGCGAACTCCGAATACCGCTCGATGTACTCGATCATGCCATGGTTCAGCTGGATAGCCGCCCTGATCTCCCCCTTCTCCGGCGTCCACTTGACGGCGTGAATGGATGTACCGTCTTCGTCAGCTGATTTGAATGTATAGTTTTCTTTCAGTGCCATTATCTTTCCCCTTTATATTATCTATTCAGAAGCCCCATACTCGGATTTCTTCGAAATCCTCGTTTTGGGGCTTCCGGGTGGCTTCGCCACCTGTCCATGTGCTTTCCCATTCCGAATCTGAAAGCGCTTACACGGCTGCCGAAACTATTGCAGACATTATAGTTTTTCCCCTGGCAGAATGCAAATAAAACCGCAAATTCACGCGTTTCCCGAACGGATGCGGGCAATCTGTACAGGATAATCCGCCGCGGGTTCCGAAACAAGCGCCGCCGGGGCACGGACATTCCACCTACTTGTACGACCGGATGATGATCTGCGGCGACTGCACGCCGTTATAGACATTCCAGGAAGCCTCGTAGACGATCTTCATTTGAATGGCGGAAGGCTTTCCTGTCGCGGCCTTCTCCCATTCTGCTTCCCCGAATTTCTCTGCGTAATACGCCTTGAAGTCCTCCGCTTCCCCGAAGTACATCCCGTCGATGGCTCCGCTGCCTGCAGCGAACGTCACCTTGTAGAAGGTCTTCGTCCGTCCGACCGCCCGGATCCTAAGCACCGGGACGTCGCGCTCCCCGAAAAGCGGGCTCTCGTTCCCCGTTCCCGTCGGTTCAAAGAGGGAAAGCTCGTCGATGACGCCCGTATGGGAAATGAGGTAGGAAAGGGGCATATCGACGTCGATCGCTACCTTTTTCCGGAAGGTCTCCGCCGGCAGGTCGCACGTTTCATTCAGGATTCTGCGGAACTCATCAATGTCTTCCTCCCTGAGGGAAAAGCCCGCAGCCATGGGATGGCCGCCCCACTTGATGAAGAGATGCTCGGCCGCCTTCATGCGGTCGTACATGGAGTAGCCCTCGACGGACCGGCCGGAGCCCTTGGCGCATCCCTCTGCCCGGGTGATCACGAATACGGGATGATAATATTTTTCCTTCAGTCTTCCTGCGATGAGGCCTGCAATGCTCTCGTGGACGTCAGGCAGAAAGAGGACGATGACCGGGTTCCTGTCGAGATCATAGTCCGCCATCTGCGCGACAGCCTCTTCAACGCCGCGCTCCGTCATCTCCTTGCGCTCATCATTGAGGGATGCAATCCTGTCCGCCAGCTCTGCCGCTTCTCCAGGCGTTTCCGCAAGGAGGAGCTTCATGGAAAGGTCCGCCGTTTCGAGGCGTCCCGCCGCATTGAAGCAGGGGCCGAGCACGAAGCCCAGGGTATAGGCCGTAATGGGCTTGCCCGTGAGCTCCTTTCTCAAGAGCAGGGCCTTCATTCCCGCATTCTGCGTCTGCTCCATCGCCTCTATGCCGTACTTCATGATAATGCGGTTTTCATCCTGCAGGGGCATGACGTCGCAGTTCGTCGCAAAGGCAGCATTCTCCAGGAAGACATTCGCTTCCGATCTGTCAATGCCGGCAGCCTCATAAAGGGCAATGACGAATTTCCAGGCAACGACCGCCCCGCAGATATTCTTGTAAGGATAGGCGTCCCCCTGCCGGTGGGGATCGATCACCGCATCCGCCGTGGGAAGGTTCTCAACGCGGGCACCGATGCCGCCTGCCTGCGCGGGTGCGCTGCTGCTTTCAGCACATTCACCGACAGATGAATGTGGGCTGCTTTCAGCGGGCGCGACGCCGGCCGCGGCGCGCCCGCTGTCGTCATCGCAGACCATGGTATACGGCACCTCGTGGTGGTCCGTCACGACAACGGTCATCCCGAGTTCCTTTGCAAGGGATGTCGCGTCGTCCGCGGCAATGCCGTTGTCGCAGGTGATGATGAAAGAGACGCCGTCTTCCGCTCCTTTCCGGATCATGGCCTGATTCAGGCCATAGCCGTCCGCCACCCGGTCAGGGATATACCACGAGACATCTCCGCCTACTCTTTTGATGCCCGAATAGAGGATATAGGTCGAATTGATACCGTCAACGTCGTAGTCGCCGATGACGCGGATCTTCGTCCCCGCATGAATGGCATCAAGAAGCAGGGAAACTCCCCTGTCAAGATCCATCATCAGGTGCGGGGAATGCAGGCCGGAAAGCGCCGGATGGAAATAGGCCGCCATATCCGCTTCTTCAATTCCGCGGTTCACGGCAATCCGCGCCGTCACCGGGTCTATTCCGTTCTCTGCCGCAATCCGGTCAAATTCGGCGTACTTCTGCCGCAGGGTCCAAACTTCTTCTGCCATATCCCTTCACCAACAAAAAAATTTTCGTCCATCTGTAAAAAAGGGCCGGGCGCCGCAGGCG
>OMTX01000187.1 GCA_900314085.1 uncultured Lachnospiraceae bacterium
CAAAAAATGGCCTGACGCCGAAAATATCGGCATCAGGCCATCATAAAATATCACGAAATCCAGTTTTTACGCGAACTCCGGCACTTCTGCTGCCAGTAATCTCATTCCCTCTATCAAATATCCATAAGCTTCCGGCCGGTTCTTCCGTACATAGGAAAACTTGGAGTACTCTCGGATGGAAATGGGGTGTTCAAGGTATTCCTCCGGTTTTCCCGGCCGAATGATCTCCTGCCGACCGGCAAGCAGTGACGCTGCCAGCCAGAGTGCCCGACAGGCATCGGCGGTCGCCATTTCCCCCGAATAAGTGCTGTTGTAGATATGCGTTGAAAGGGCCTTTGCCCCGCGCATATACAGTGGAAACTCCTCCGGAGAGAATTTTTCTTTGCCAATGATACTGATGGCTGAATGAACCGTATCCAGCAGAGAATCCCGTTCCGTAATATCCAGGCCTCTGTACGCAATCTCGTTTGCTGCAACAGCCTGATAATTCGACCAAACAGCAGGAAGGTCATCCATGATATCCATCAGCGTTGAAACATCAAATAGCTGCTTGCTGATCTCGAGTTCCTTCCCTACATTGATCGGGATTCCGATTGTATGAGGAGCAAAAGCAGTCAGTTTGTCTCCCAAAATCGCATTGGCTCCGGGAAGCCTTACCGTATACATTACACTCTCATCTATCAGCAGAAGGTCGTTCCGGATCTCCCGTTCAACCAGATCTGTATAGGCCTGATTTTCATACAGGATATCCAGGAGAATATAGAATTCTTCATTCTGCACGTGGGAAGGATAATAAAATTTGAAGTGGCGTTTGACGATTGCATTTCGCCCTTTCCTCATCTGCTCTTCCGAATGGAGAAAAAGAAAAATCTCTGCCGCCTCCTTCAGATACCTGTCCACATCCGTTCCCGGATCAACGATAATATCAATATCCGTCGACAACCTCCTGGGATGCTCGAGAAGCAGCATCAGGCTGGTACCACCTTTAAAGGTAAACGGCATCCCCACCCGAACAAGAGCTTCAAGAAGACCGAATGCAAAGACAGACCGCTCCAAGAGGGACGGATCATTTCCCGTAATATGCTGCAGAGCACGGATATGTCCTTCTTCATATGACCTCGGATCGATCATGCTGTTTCCTCCATATTCAGCCGGATATCCGTGTGATCATGGATCAGGCTGAGGACTTTTTCTTTTGCGTGGCGCCTCTGTGCATACCTGAGCAGGCGGCTTTCATCGATGATGTAGGAAGAAAAAGCCTCTTCCCAAATAGCCGGAAATTCCGCAGGTTCCACAAAAAGGCTCACCTTCTTGTCCGCAAGCATATCTACAAGAAACTTCTCGATGACCACAGTATGCGGGTTTGCAGAATCTTTCGGTGCTTCCGTGATCAGGTTCTGTACGATAATACAGTCATGAACGGCATAGGTCAAAAAGTCCGCTTCTTTCGGATTCTTCAGTACAGTTCCCTGCCCGCTGTCCCTGAGATATTCAAAGACTGTATCGCAGAGCATTCCTTCTACATCGATGAAGAACATATTGTGTGCGATGAGATGATTGACAAAGCGGTTGTACTGAAAGGACTCCCAGGCCTGAAACTCAACAAGCGGATATTGTTCCTCAATCGAAGAAACAATCCGCTGTAAAGGCTCTGAAAAAGTATAATGGTAGGCGCTGCGCTTTCGTGCCCCGCCGTCCACGACGTACCTGTTCCGCCCAGTCCGTTGGATCATGCCGCTGTCAATCAGACAGTTGATCAGCCAGAATACCGAGCCGGACTGAATCGGCTGTCGTGTTTCACTTGCCGCGGTGATAATATCATCTTTGCCAAACGTGGTCTTCGGCAGTGCCTCCACAATCTGATTGAAATCCATTGGCATTCTCCTTTCTTCATTTTCGGCAATTTTTTCATTTTTTGCCGTAAATGAAGTATAGCACGCAGCCACCGGAATCACAATCATTCTTTCATCACGTTCCAAACTCCACCATCACTTTCAGGTGAGCCAGTACTTCCGCCTTTCTTCTCTCATCTGTAATCTCCCGCAAAAGGCT
Source organism: uncultured Lachnospiraceae bacterium (assembly GCA_900314085.1). GTDB lineage: Bacteria > Bacillota > Clostridia > Lachnospirales > Lachnospiraceae > RUG306. The sequence goes on from OMTX01000187.1 coordinate 2,053, forward strand.
CACTACTTCTGAAAGGAATGCGTCTTTCCCTGATATCGCATCCGTCCCCCGAAGGATATAATCCGTCGTGGTATGAAAATAATCTGCAACCTGGATCAATAATGTGAACGGGATCTCCCGTCGACCGTTCTCATAATGGGAAACACTTTTCTTGCTTTCCAGATGAAGCACTTCCGCTAATTCCTCCTGTGTCATCCCTTCCTGCTGCCGAAGGGCCCGAAGACGGCCGCCGATGGTTGATGTGTCCTGATTCTGTTTTTTCATTTTCTACACCTTTCCGGTGCCTGTTCAAAACAGAAGCATCCGGAAAGCATACGAGTCGGGATGTGATTTCCGCCGGCCGCGTCAAGAGCCATTGTCAGCAATTGGGGCATAAGAAAAGAGCCTGCAAAGCATCAGCAAATAAATGTACAGCAATCATGCTGTCCATCAGCTTCTGTTTTGCAGGCTCCTCGCGATCTGATTATGGCTGCACCCTTGTGCAGCACTTGTCCGAGCTTGGCTCTTGACGCAAACTCTTGGCCTCCATCGCGTCCCCCGGGTTCTCCTTTTTCATGATCATGGAATATCTCTTTCCTACATCAGCTCCAGGGATGCTCCGTGGCGGCCTCATTCAATATTCAGTTGTAACACCGGATGTTTCCCGGCTTCAATCAGCGCCCTCCCTGGCACTGTCATTCTTAATCGCGGACCGTACTCCTTCGGTCCTCAAACATGGTCAATTTTCCATTCTGGATCCTGACCACATTTCTCCTCCCGCAGCGCGGACATTCAATAATTGCTGAACTGGAATGCGCCAGTTCCAATTTCCGTCCGCAGAAAATGCAGGATACATAAAACGAATCTCTCCTGTTTTCTGTCCCTCTTGCTGTCAACCCGCCTTTCCTTTCTACTGAATGGTCTTTCTTTTTGCCGAATTGTTGCGGCGCGAAAAAGATAATATCACATTCAGTTTCCGGAAGGTGGCATAAACACTGATTCCGAAACATTTTCGGTCACGCGACGGTCGCGCAACTAACCGATGCCACAAATATTATGCAGGGTCGAAAATAATATTATCTTCCTGAAGTGCCCTGGTCAGCTTGTTGTATTCGGAATCGGCCAGTTCTCCTTTAGCTTTTTGATACTGCTGCTGGGCCTGCTCATAGGCCATGACGCGATTCAGGGATAATATGTGCCAGAGGTACAGCTGCTCATTCGGGCCGGAGACACGAAGCGCATGATTGGTAATCTCCACCATGTCCTCATATTCGCTCTTCTGTTCCAGCAGAGGAACCAGCTTGTTAACAGCCTTGCGGAACAAACTCTCATAGTGGACAGACTTTGCCTCGATCCACGCATCCGCGCAGTCCGGCGGAAAAATCTTCCCATTATAAATGTGCAGTGCCTTTTTCAGAAATCGGATTCTTGCCCCTTTATCCAGAAATCTTTCTGAAGAGTGAATGCAGTTATCAAACTCATCCATGTCGGAAATGATCTTATATTCCGGGTTCAGACAGTAGCCGCCATCTCTGGTCACGATCAACCCTTCCCCGGGGAAGAGTTCCTTATAGTCCTTGCGGAAACGATAGACTATATTTTTCAATTTGTTGGACGGCTCCGATTCAGAGTCCTTCCAGAGATTTTCACAGATGAGACTGGACGGAATCGGCCGTCGTTTCTGCAGCAGAAGGAAGACCAACACCGGGGCGATTGCGCTCTTCTGCATGATTCCTTCACTGATCTCACCCCTGGCCGTCTGTATCCGCAGCCTGCCAAAGGTGGTTATGCGCACTTCATTATCCTCAAGGCTGCGGTCCGCTCCCAGACTGTATTGGGCAGCCTCTTCAATTCGCAGTGCCTGCAGTTCATTCCCGACATATCCCCTCTCCCTTCGTGTGATTACTTGCCTTTCGATTTCTTCGCAGCTTTCTTTCCGGCAGCCGTCTTCTTGACTTCGGCTTTCTTGCCAGAAGCCGTTTTTGTTGTCTTCTTGGCTGTAGATTTCTTCCCGGCAGCTGCTTTTACGTCTTTCTTAACCGTTGCCTTTGGAGAAGCAGCCTCTGCATTCTTTGGCTTCCGCCCCATTCTTCCCAGCTTTTTCCGCTCTTCCTCCGAAATCTGGTCCAGACCTTCCATCTTGATCTGGTAGGCCATCATCCGGAGCACGTAGTCCGGCATCTTCCGATGACCAAGTTCCCAGTCGGTCACAGTCGCATAGGGAATCATAAAGTACTCGCAGAACTCCTTGCGGTTCATCCCGGTCGACTCCCGAAGCTTCTTCATTTCCTCAGCTGCATTTTCTATCATAAGTGCCTCCTTGAAGTGTTTTGCATTGCATATCTGCATTATAGTTTTGCGCTGCATAAATTGCAAGAAAAAAATCCGCAGGAACTGCTTTGGCAGTCCTGCGGATTCAGGTAGCATTATATTTCACATGCTTCTCTCTTAAATTTTCCCGATGCGTTAGTATTCCTTTGTGACTTCATCTACGCCATACTTCCGCTTGAATTCTTCGAGATCTGAAGCATTTCGGATCAGCATGACTTCTTCAAACTTCCCCGTCTCCATATCCTTAAAGCCGGCGACCTGCTCACCGTTGCAGATGGAGCAATGAAGAACTGCCTGCTTGCCGGTGAGGTCGATGCTCGGTTTCTGTTTTCTCTTTCCGAAGAACATCAGTCATCACCCTTCTACCCTTTGTTTTTTTGCCAGCATCAATGAAAAATAGCCTTCCATCTCCGGAATGTCATCGATTGTTGCATAGATTTTCTCGTCCTTCATTCCGGCATTGCAGACCATTGCTGCCTTGAAACCTGCTGTTTTCAATTGGTCCCGTATCTTTCCGGCGTTTCTTCCGGCCTTCAGAATAATCAGGTTCTCAGTATCCGTATCAAGATTCCGGTCAAGACCGGTCTGGATCTTTACGGTCTCACTTCCCAAGACAATCGGTACCTGCAGTTTTGCCGCAATAGCTGAAAACGACGTAATGCCCGGAATAATCTCAGTTTCAAAGCCATCCGCCCGGACTTTCTCATCAATATAGGCGTAGGTCGAATAGAAAGAAGGATCTCCGAGCGTCAGAAACGCAACATCCTTCTCATCCCTTAAATATTTCTCTAATTGAGCAGCCGCCTTTTCGTGAATAGTCCTCAGCTCATCCTGATTCTTCGTCATAGGCAGCTCAATTGGGACTGCGGGCTTTTCTGTGTATCCTGGAATGACCTTCGCAGGAATGGAATACGCTGTACTATCTTCTTTCGTCTTTCCTGGAAAAGCAATGATATCTGCGTTTTCAATTGCATGTACTGCCGCAAGCGTCAGCAGCTCCGGATCTCCCGGTCCGACTCCCACACCGAAAAGGCAGCCGTAATTTTCATTAATCCCGTTTTTTTCAAAGTCTTTTTCCATTCTCATCAAAGTTCTTTTCGTAGATTTTTCAGTTATGACCACCTGGCGGTACTGACATTATTTTCAGGTATCATCAGCATCCGGCACATAGTAGGTGGCAATATCCCCTGTCGCAAGATAATGTACAGGCAGCCCGTCACCTACCAGATTTCTGATCGTTCCGGCAAAGGCCTTCATCCCGAGTTCTTCCCAGTTGAAATGTCCGATATTGAAGCAAACCTTGT
>OMTX01000183.1 GCA_900314085.1 uncultured Lachnospiraceae bacterium
TCCTTTCGGCCGGGCCGCCTTCGCGGCCCGGCCTCTTTTATGGTACAATTATAACTATGAATACATATAAGCTATTAATCGCAGACGACGAAGAGGAAGTCATCGATGCCATCATGGCAAAGATGGACTGGGAAGGACTCGGCTTTTCTGTTGTCGGAACCGCAAACAACGGGGTGAAGGCCCTGGAAATCGCCGAGGAAAAGGAGCCGGATGCGGTTCTGACCGACATCAAGATGCCCTATATGGACGGACTTGAGCTTTCCCGCCGCCTGAAAAAGAGACTGCCGGAGACGAAGCTCCTTCTCTTTACGGGCTTTGACGAACTCGAATATGCCAAGGAAGCCATCCATCTCGAAGTGGAGGAGTATATTACAAAGCCGGTCAATGCGACGGAACTGACAGAAATTTTCCGGAAACTCCACGAAAAGCTGGATCATGAATATGATGAAAAGCGGAATGTGGAGAAGCTCCGCCATTACTTCGACGAGAGCCTGCCCCTGCTGCAGGTGAACTTCTTTGTGGCTCTGATTGAAGGCCGGATTGACGCGGATCGGATTCAAAGCTATCTTGATGAGTATCAGCTTGCATTTGAGATGCCCTACCATACTGCCGTTGTTTTTCACACCTCCCGAACCCACACGCCGGAAGGAGTGGATCCCATTCTGCTTTCCGTTTCCGTCCAGAAGGAGGCAGAGCGGTATTTCCTGGAGCACCGGAAAGCCCGTTTTTTTACCTACCTCGGGAATACTTGTATGATTGTCGGACTCTCCAATACGCACGACCTTTCCGACCTGACCGATGAGTGTGATACCTTCTGCCGGGAAATGAAACGGGGATACGGGGCAGTCGTTACGGCGGGAATCGGAGAACTGGTTTCGAATATCCTGGATATTTCCTCCTCCTATGCCGGCGCCAGGGAAGCGGTTTCCTACCGCGTGCTATACGGGATGGGACGGGCACTGAATATCCGGGAAGTTGCCCCGAATGAGATGGAGTCCCTCGAAACCATTCAGGCGGATGACCTGCAGCTGATTTTCAAAAATATCCTGCTGAATTCTGAGGAGGATGTCCGGCAGGCTGTGGATGACTGGTTTTTGACAAGCATCGATTCCTGCAAGACCATCCGCCAGTACAATACGGCCCTGATGGAGCTTGCAAGCGCCATCTACCGTTTCGCAACTGAGAACGCCATTGATATTGATGAAATCACGGGCGGGGATGATCTCTTTGCCCGTTTCCCGAAAATCGGCAGGGATGAACTGAAGAGTGAGGTTTATTCCCTGGCGCAGAAACTGCAGGAGGCTCTGAATTCCCGCCGGAATGAGACAACGAAATCCTTTGTATATAAGGCAATCGACTATATCCATCTCGAATACGGTGACAGTGAGCTTTCTGTCGACAAGATGGCCGGGATTCTATCGGTTTCCGAGTCCTATTTCCAATCTGTTTTCAAGAAGGTGACCGGCAAAACATTTACAGCCTATCTGACGGACTTTCGTATGCAGGAGGCAAAACGGCTTCTCACGGAGACGGATGACAAAAACTATGTAATTGCGGAAAAACTCGGCTACACGGACGCCAACTATTTCAGCTACGTTTTCAAAAAGCAGTTTGGTACGACGCCGACGAAGTACAGGACGGAAAACCGGACGGGGCAGCAGTAATGCGAGCCGGCACGGCAGGGCTACAGGGAAGAACGGCATAAACAGTATTCATGGATCTGAAGCAGGAAAAGAAAAGAAAACTTCATATTCCGAACGACATTCAGTCCATCCTGATGGTGGCTTTCACCCTGTCAACTCTGCTCATTGTGTCCGTTCTCGGTCTTTCCATCTATGCCAGGTTTTCAGCGGAATCCCGGGAGGCGGCCGCCGAATCGACGGATCACATCATGAATGTGGCGAAGAGCAGCCTGGAGGACGACCTCTACTATATGCGGGAGGTTTCGGACGCCCTCTATTACAACACCATTCGGGAAACGGACATTTCTGACAGCGCCATCAGTCTGCAGATGAACCTTCTCTATGAGGCGAACAAGGACCGGATCGTGAGCATCAGCCTCTTCGACAAAAACGGTCTCCTGATTGCCGGCTCCCCGCTTTCCACGGTCAAGGATAATGTAAAGATTTCAGACTGTGACTGGTTTTTAAATGCGGTGCAGCACAAGGAAGCTTATTATTTTTCTGCTCCCCATATCGAGAACATATTTGAGGATATGAGTCCGAACTATCATCGGGTGATTTCCATTTCCCGGGCCGTTGACCTGACGGACGGCGGGCTGCCGGAAGCGGGTGTTCTTCTGATTGATATGGATTATTCCAGATTGTATGACGGTTTTTCCGAGACGAATTTTTCCGGAAAACAGTACTTCTATCTTTGCGACGGCAGCGGGAACATTCTCTATCATCCCCAGTCCATGGCTATTATCCACGGTTTCTTTAAAGAAAATGCCAAGGAAGAAGCAGCTCTTCCCGATGGCCGCTATGAATTGACCTATGAAGGGGGACGACGGGATGTGACAGTTGCTTCCATTGCTTACACGGGGTGGAAGTTGATCTCTGTCACGCCGGAATCCTCAGCTTTCATAGGCTCGACAAACGGCAGGTATTTCCTCCTGATCGCCCTGCTTCTGACCGCCATGGCCCTGATTGTGATCAACCGCCTTGTCGCTTTTCGGATTTCCCGCCCGATTACGCGGCTCGACCGGTCTGTGAAGGCCTACGAAGCGGGGGAGAAGTATCCGGATATCTATACGGGAGGATCGGACGAAATCCGGCATCTGGGCGCGTCCATCAAAAAATCCTATGCCGAGATTGAAGAACTCATGACGAGCATTGTTCATGAGCAGGAGGAAAAGCGTCATAGTGAGCTTGCCGCCCTTCAAAGCCAGATCAATCCCCACTTCCTTTACAATACACTGGATTCCATCACCTGGATGGTGGAGGGAGGGCGCAGCGATGAGGCGGTGGCCATGATTTCCGAATTGGCCAGGCTCCTGCGGATCAGTCTTTCCAAGGGAAAAAATATTATTTCCCTGGAGGATGAATTCGCTCATGCCCAAAGCTATATGAATATCCAGAAGGTTCGCTACAAGGACAGGTTCACCGCAGATATCCATCTTCCGAAGGAATTGGAAAATTTCTGCACGATAAAGCTGATCATCCAGCCCATCCTTGAAAATGCTATCTACTATGGAGTTTCGGAGATGGACGGGGACGGGGAAATCCGTGTGACGGCGGAAAAGCAGGGGAAGGACATTCTGATATCAGTTTCCGACAACGGCGTCGGGATGACACCGGAAACGGCGGCAAAGGTTCTGCTTCCGGAAGCCCATATCGTCAAACACGGAAACGGAGTCGGCCTTGTCAATGTCGATACCCGCCTCCGGATCCTCTTTGGAGAGGCCTACGGGGTTTCCATTGAAAGCGAACCGGATGAAGGAACGCGGGTGCTGATTCGCTTTCCGGCAATCGAATTTTCGGAGGAGAACCGGAAGGCACTTGAAGCCGGAAAAATTCCGGGGCAGGACAAGTCCGCCCTGTAGCAGGTTTTGTAAAAACGAATGAAACATTTTTTTCGAAAAAATAATATTTTTCTCTGGATTGAGCTGGCCATCGCGGTAGTAGTTCTGCTCCTCTTTATTTCCATCCGCTACAATGCCTCTGTTAATGCGGAAAAGAGGGTTTCCGTAATAGTGGAGAAATCCTCGGATGCCAAGTGGGACAGCTTCCGGCAGGGACTTTCCGATGCGGCGAAGGATCAGAACATCAATATTGTCATGGTTTCCACCGGGGAGCTTGTCTCTGCCGAACAGGAACAGAAGCTCATCGACCGGGAAATCGAAATGGGGGCAAAGGCTCTGATCGTTGAACCTGCACCGGGCGAGCGGACGAGCGGACTGCTGCAGAAAGCGGCGAGAAATGTTCCTGTTCTGCTTGTAGAGGCGGATTGTTTCGGCGGTTCTTATCTAAACCGTGTTTCCTTTGATGACGAAGAACTGGGGCGGGCCATAGGCGCAGAGGTCCTTTCTGATTTTTCCGGCGATGTTTCCGGGAAAAAAATCGGGGTACTGTCGGGAAGGCTGAATACACAGCAGGCTTCGGAAAGGCTTTCCGGTCTGTCCGAATCACTTGGAAAGCCGGATTTCCGCTTCCTTCTTTCCAATGCGGATCTGAAGGGACTGGGGGAGGACATCTCATCTTTCGGAAGTGTAGATATTCTGGTGGCACTTGATACCTATTCCCTAGAGGTGGCCGGGGCAAATGCCGTGCAACAGGAGGGAAGCCCGGCTCTGATTTACGGCATTGCTTCGTCGGACAAGGCCTATTATTATCTGGATCGGAATATCGTGAAGGCCCTGATAGTTCCGGACGAATGGGAAGAGGGCTATCAGGCAATGAGCCGGACGGTACAGCTGCTTCATCATACGTCCGCTTCCCTTTCCGATGCGACGGCGGGATATACGGTCGTCCGCCGGGACAATCTCTTTTCGGAGGAAAATCAGGACCGGCTTTTTACAGGCAGTAAGTGAGGACAGAGATGAGAAAAAGAGTTATGCGGTTGGCCTGCGTTCTGGCCCTGTTCTTTGCCCTTCTCTGCGGGGTAATTTTCCTGCCGACGGATGACAGGAGGCAGGCGGCAGGTCCCCTCAAAAGCGAACTTCAGGTCGGAGTTGTTCTCTATACCGGGGACGACGCCTTTCTGAACGAAATGATGGCTGCTGTCCGGAAGGAAATCGATGATCTGAATACCGGTGACTGGGACATTACCCTTGTGGAAAGAAACGCAGGAAATTCCCAGTCTGAGGAAAATGAGATTGTTTCCGACATGATCAATGAAGGCTGTGACATCCTCCTCGTCAACCTGGTCGACCGGAATGCACCGGCACGGGTGATTGAGACGGCCCGGGAAAACAATGTTCCAATTGTCTTTTTCAATCGGGAACTTGTCCGGAATGACATGGGACTCTGGAATCGTCTCTACTATGTCGGGGGCAATGCGGCAGAGTCCGGCGAACTGCAGGGGGAACTGGCGGCTGCCCTGTGTGAGAGCAACCCCGGGGTTGACCGGAACAAAGACGGAAAAATTCAGTATGCCGTCCTGCAGGGGGAACCCAACCATCAGGATGCTATCATCCGGACAGATATGGCAGTTTCCACTATGGCAGACAGGGGAATTGTTCTGGACAAGCTTTCCTACCGGATTGCCAATTGGAGCAGGTCTCAGGCAAAGACGCAAACCCTGCAGCTCATTTCTGCCTACGGAAGTTCCGTGGAACTCATCCTTGCGAACAATGATGAGATGGCTCTTGGCGCCATTGATGCCTACCGGCAGATGAATTATACGGAAACGGATATGCCGAAGATCTTCGGTATTGACGGCACTTCAGTCGGCCTTTCAGCAGTTGCTGACGGATCTCTGGACGGAACCGTATATAATGACAAGGAGGCCCAGGGAAAGGCTCTTGTCAATATCGCAATTACGGTGGCTCGGGGCGGCGATCTTTCGGCTATGCATCTCACCAATGGAAAATATTATTATGCTGACTACTACGCAGTGACTGCGGAAAACGTATCGGACTATCTGAAGCAATGAATGACAATCCGGCCGGACTGTATTTATAAATGGAAAAACCGAACGATTCCGGCTGCGCCAAAGGTTTGAACGTGGAAATATAATGTGCTAATATAAAGCCCGTGTGCGGACAGGGAAACTGCCCGGTGCACGGGATTTTTTTCATCAATTGAAAGCGAGAGATTTAATGGGAAAAGTTGCCATTCTCTGCGACACCAACTGCGGCATCATGAAGGAAGAGGCCGAAAGCCTCGGGGTTTTTATTCAGCCCATGCCCTTTTACATCAACGATGAACTCTTCTATGAAGGCGTGAACCTGACACATGAAGATTTTTATGAGAGGCAGGCAGGGGGAGCCCGGATCACGACGTCCATGCCCTTAGTCGGCGACGTCATGGACAAGTGGGACGAGCTCCTGAAGGATCACGACGAGGTCGTTTATATTCCGATGTCTTCAGGCCTTTCTTCTTCCTGCGAGACGGCAGCCATGCTGGCAGAGGACTATGACGGAAAGGTACAGGTCGTTGACAACCACCGGATTTCCGTCACCCAGAAGCTCTCCGTCTATGAGGCGGTTTCCCTGGCCAATGAAGGAAAGTCCGCGAAGGAAATTAAGAAATACCTGGAAGGTCATCGGGGCGAATCCCATATCTATATCATGGTAGACACGCTGGAGTATTTGAAGAAGGGCGGCCGTCTGACGCCTGCGGTAGCAGCGCTCGGCACGCTGTTTCATATCAAGCCCGTCCTGCAGATTCAGGGAGAGAAGCTCGATACCTTTGCCAAGGTCCGGACACTGAAGCAGGCCAAGTCTGTCATGTTGGACCGGATTGCAAAGGACATGGACGAAGACTTCCATGACAAGACGGGAGAGGGCTGTATTCTTTCCATCGCCCACACGCAGAACCGGGCAGAGGCGGAGATCTTCCGGGAGGAAGCTCTTGAAAGGTTCCCCGGCCACGAGATCATCATCGATCCTCTGGCCCTTTCCATCGCCTGTCACATCGGTCCCGGATCTCTTGCCATTACGACGTCGAAGTCTTTCATTTCAAAGATAAAAGAGACGCCTGTCGATGCAGGCTGAATACCGGAAAGAAGAGCTTTTGCTGATGACGGGAAATCGCTTCCCGTTTCATAGATGGAACCTCTTGCGGCGCTTGCCGCAGGAATGATCACTGCTTTTAAGGAGAAGAAAGATGGTCAGAGCTGTTGTCGGAGCAAACTGGGGAGATGAAGGAAAGGGCAAGATCACGGATATGCTTGCCGAGCAGGCGGATATCGTCATCCGTTTTCAGGGCGGCGCCAATGCCGGTCACACGATTGTGAACGAGTACGGCAAATTTGCCCTGCACACCCTGCCCTCCGGTGTCTTCCACCAGAACATCATGAATATCATTGGAAACGGCGTCGCTCTTGACGTGGAAAAGGTCGTTGCCGAGATCAAGTCCCTGACGGACCGGAACGTCCCTGCTCCTCATCTCATGATTTCAAACCGTGCCCAGGTTGTCATGCCTTATCACGTCCTCTTCGACCAGTACGAGGAGGAACGGCTCGGCAAGGCTTCTTTCGGCTCTACCAAGTCCGGAATAGCTCCTTTCTATTCAGACAAGTATGCGAAGATCGGCTTCCAGGTTTCCGAACTCTTCGATGATGACATCCTGAAAGACAAGCTTGACCACGTCCTCGTTCAGAAAAACACCCTGCTCAAGTATCTCTACAAGAAGCCTGAGATTGATCCTGAGGAAATGATGAAGACTCTTCACGAGTACAGGGATCTGATCGCCCCTTATGTCGGCGATGTTTCCGCTTACCTCTATCAGGCAATCAAAGACGGAAAGACCATCCTTCTTGAAGGCCAGCTCGGTACCATGAAGGATCCGGATCACGGCATCTATCCCATGGTTACGTCTTCCTCGACACTGGCTGCATACGGTGCCATCGGCGCCGGTATTCCACCCTATGAGATCAAAGACATCGTGGCTGTCACAAAGGCCTATTCCTCCGCAGTCGGAGGCGGTGATTTCGTCAGCGAGATCCTTGACGAGCAGAAGGCGGACGAGCTCCGGCGCCGGGGCGGCGACGGCGGCGAGTATGGGGCTACGACAGGCCGTCCCCGCCGTATGGGCTGGTATGACTGTGTGGCATCGAAGTACGGCTGCCGTCTGCAGGGGGCTACGGAAGCAGCCTTGACTGTCCTCGACGTGCTCGGCTACCTTGATGAAATCCCTGTCTGCACGGGCTACGAGATTGACGGTAAGGTCACGACGGACTTCCCTGTGACAGCCCTCTTAAACAAGGCAAAGCCGGTATATGAAACCCTTCCCGGCTGGAAATGCGACATCCGGGGCATCAAAAAGTATGAGGATCTGCCGGAGAACTGCCGCAAATATATCGAGTTCATCGAGAAACACATCGAATGCCCGATTACGATGGTTTCGAACGGCCCGGCCCGCGAGGATATCATCCTCCGCAAGTGAATTCATTCGAATAATAGAAAACCACACCTTCCCGGCGGATTCGGCTTTTGCTGTTTCTGCCGGGATTTTCTATAGCCCTTAGGCCGTCACATTATCTTCACAAGAGAAGTTTACAATGGCATTCGTATGTGCAGAAAGTCTGATTGGAGGAAACCATTTTGGTTGAAGTCAAACACTTACGAAAAACCTACGGAGAAAAAACGGCGGTCTCCGATATTTCCTTTACCCTGGAGAAGGGAAAAATCTATGGCCTCCTTGGCAGAAACGGGGCAGGCAAGTCCACGACGATGAACATGATGACGGGCTATCTGGCGCCGGATTCCGGGGAGGTTTCGATTGACGGCCACGACATCTTCAGGGATGCCATCGCGGCCAAGAAGCTTCTCGGCTATCTTCCGGAAATTCCGCCCCTTTACAACGATATGACGGTTCGGGAGTACCTGCTTTTTGCCTGTGAACTCAAGGGAATGAAAAAGAAGGCAGATAGGGTGAAAGAAGCGGAGCGGGTAGAAAAACTCTGCGGCATAGCGGATGTCTCTGACCGCCTGATCAAAAATCTCTCCAAAGGCTTTCGGCAGCGGGTCGGCCTCAGCCAGGCCCTTGTTGGAAACCCTGAGCTCATCATCCTCGACGAACCGACTGTCGGCCTCGATCCCAAGCAGATTCAGGAAATCCGGGAGCTGATTGCCTCCCTGAAGGAAGATCATACGGTTCTTCTTTCTTCCCACATTCTTTCCGAGGTCAGCGAGGTCTGCGACCATATTATCATCATTGACAAGGGACGCGTCCTCCTGAAAAGCGATACGGCGAGTATTGCCTCCTATACGAAGTCGGCAGAGACAGTGGAGGCTACAGCCCTCGGTGACCGGGCAGTCGGAGAAAATGCTCTTTCGTCTCTCGGCACGGTTTCTGCCGTAAAGGCCGAAGAGGGGGCGGAAGACGGGACATACTGCTTTACGGTGACTGCGGCGTCGGATGCGGAAGACATCCGCCCCGACATTTCAAAAGCACTGACAGGAGCCGGCCTCACCATTCTCGAGATGAAGAAGGTAGGAGATTCTCTTGAAGATGTCTTCCTCGAGCTTACGAAGCCTCAGGAAGCGCCCGCAGCCGATGAAGAAGAGGATGCGGAAGAGAAGAGCGCAGAGGCTGAAAGCACAGACGCCGAAGAAAATACAGAAGACGAATCCGTTGATGACAGAGAAGAATCGGACGGCGGAGATGAGGAAGGAGGGGAAGAGCAGTGAAAGCAATCATCAAGCGCGATTTTGTAAGCGCTTTTCATAATGTGACCGGCTGGCTTTTTCTCGGCGTCAACCTCTTTTTCTTCGGCATCTACATGACGATGTACAATTTTTCCGCCGGGTATTCGTCCATTTCCTATCCCCTGTATTCGCTGACCATCGTCTTTGCCATGATGACGCCGGTCCTCACGATGCGCTCTCTTTCAGAAGAGAGGAAAACGCGGACGGATCAGCTGCTTCTGACATCTCCGGTATCTGTTCCCGGAATTGTTTTCGGAAAATTCATTGCGCTCGGTCTGTTTCATGTCATCATCTGCGCAGTCATGGCGATAGCGCCGGTGGTATTGTCCCGTTACGGTGATGTTTCCTTCCGCCTCAATTACCTGGCCCTTTTCGGTTTCTTCCTTTACGGGCTTACCTGTATTGCCATCGGCCTCTTCATCTCCTCCCTGACGGAGAATGTAGTGATTTCCGGCATAGTGACCTTCGTGGTTCTCCTGATGGGAATATTGCTGCCTTCCCTGGCTTCCACCCTGGGCCTTTCCGGAGCAGCGAAGACCGTCCTTACAGCATACGATTTCACGACGCCGGTCAAGGACTTCTACAACGGGATTCTCTCCTGGCGATATGTCGTCTATTTCGCGACCATCATCGCCCTGGCTCTGTTTCTCACCTGCCAGGTTTTCTACAAGCGGCGTTATACGGTTTCTCGAAAGCGGATTGGGGCTTCCGTCTTTTCTGCCGGCGGCATCGCCATTGCTCTGGCTGCAACAATCGTGGTCAATATCGTGATGACGTCCGTCGTGCCCGACACGGTGACGGATATAGATCTGACAGCGAAAAAATATTATTCACTTACAAAGGATACGAAAGAATTCCTGAAATCCTACGACACGGATGTCACGATCTATGTGATCGGGGCAAAGGATAATGTGGATGAGACCGTTGAAAAGACGCTCTCGAACATGCATCATGAGAAGAATAATATAAAAATCTCCTATGTGGATTCGACGAAGGAGCCCACCTTTGCCGCCACCTATACGGATGAGGACCTTTCGACGAATTCCATGATTCTCGTGCGGGAGGGAAGTGACCGCAGCAAGGTCATCAATTCGAATGTCCTCTATTCCTATTCCTACGACTCTTCCTACCAACCCGTTGTGAATGGCTATGACGGGGAGGGACAGGTGGTTTCCGCCCTGCAGTATATCGCCTCCGACGACCTGCCCAAGGTATATGAGCTGACAGGTCATGATGAAACGGCGATGGCCGGGAACTTTTCGGACGCCCTGGAAAAGGCCAATTGCGAGGTGGATTCCCTGAACCTTCTTTCTGCGGACGAGGTGCCTGCTGACTGTGAATTCCTGATCATCAACGGGCCCCAGTCGGATTTTTCCGAGGACGATGTGAAAAAGGTGAAGTCCTACTATGAGAACGGCGGGAAACTGCTTATCGCGTACGATTTTGCATCCGCTTCTTCCCTGACCAGACTGAACGGATTCCTGGAAGAGGAAGGAATCACCGTGCACAAGGGAGTTCTTGCAGAGACGGACGAGAACTACTACTACAACAGCCAGTTTTTCCTGCTTCCGAATGTGGAAAGCACGGACTTCACGAGCGGCATCAGCGGAACCCTTTCCGTTTTTTCTCCCTATTCCGTTGCACTGACGCATGGAGAGGACGGGACAAATACCTATACCGATATTCTGACGACATCGGACCAGGCTATTTCCAAGACAGCTTATGCCGATCGGGGAAAGATGACGGATCAGGCAGTCCTGTCCGGAGCGGTAACGGCGGAAGAGGGCGACGAATCCGGAAAATTCGAGGCGGGGATTCTGGCTGAAAACAGCGAGGAGGGAAAGCTCTTCGTCTTCGGTTCCACCTACGTCTTCTCGGATTCGGCGGATGCTTATGTTTCCGGGCGAAATACCAAGCTCTTCTCCGGTCTTATGTCCTATGCGATGCCGACTGATGAAGAGAATTCAGGCGTTGTCATCCCCTCGAAGGCTTACGATGCTTCCTATCTGACCGTAAGCAGCGCTTTGATCGATCATCTCCGTGATCGTGCTTTACGCAGGCATCTCATCTCTGCGGGAGTCCGTGGACAAGATCCTGCATCCGGAAACGCCGG
>OMTX01000181.1 GCA_900314085.1 uncultured Lachnospiraceae bacterium
GTTGTTGAAATGTTCAATCATAAAGGTGGAGTTAGTAAGACGACTAGCACTTTTCATGTTGCGTGGATGCTTACAAAACTTGGAAAGAGGGTTTTGATTGTCGATGGTGATCCCCAGTGTAATATGACCAGCTTATTCCTGGGTGATATGTTTGAGGACTACTATGACAATGATGCGAGAAAAAGGCAAAATATTAAAGATGGGGTATCCGCGGCTTTTGAAGGAAAACCGAATCCAATAGAGGCTATCGAGTGTCTTTCTCACCCCAAGAACAATATGCTCTATTTAATTCCGGGCCATATGGATCTCGCTGAGTATGAGTCTCCTTTGTCCTTGGCTTTGTTAGGCAGTAGCTCCATAGTTACATTACAGAATCTTCCGGGTGCAATATATTGTTTGATAGAGAGGTGTGCTGAACAATATAATATTGACTATACATTTATTGATATGAATCCGGGATTAACTGCATTAAATCAGATTTTTTTCATGTATGCAGATGGTTTTATTGCCCCTGTTAATCCGGATCCTTTTTCAATTATGTCATTACGTACGCTTTCAAAAACCCTGCCAAGATGGGAGAAATGGTATAAAGCTAATGTAGAATCCTTTCAGTCGGCTGCATATCCACTTCCGGAGAAAACCCCTGGATTTATTGGGGAAATTATACAGCGATTTAATGTGAGAAATAAGAAACCGGCAAAGGCTTATGAAGACAAAATTTCAGAAATAAAAGATTATATTGAACAGGAATTCTGCACAGCGATGGCAAGTGAATCAATGTTGTTTGATATCAGTAATCTGATCAGCAGAGGTATTTTGCAGGATCACTGTCTGGGGGAGGTTCCGGATTACGGAAGTCTGATCCAAAGGGCCAATGAAGCAATGCTTCCTGTTTTTGACCTTGACCAGGAAGCTATGCAGACGCAAGGCTTGGTATATACACGGATGGATGAAAATCGGGAGAAATTCAGCAAGTTATATAGAAAAATTGGAGAGGTAATTATTGAACTCCTTGAAGTATAGGAGGGCTAATAATGAATAATTCGTATTCTCTGTTTTGCAAACTTATTCAAGAAATCAACATTGACAAAGGACTGTATTTTTATATCAGCAACCAGATAGGGGGGCCTGTAGATGCATCTGACTTGCTTCGATGGCAGTGGGTTCAGTCGGTCTCTGCATTGGATAAATTGATTCATGATCTTGTGCGGATTGGTATGGTGCAAGAATATCAGGGGATACGTCCTGCCACTTCGGCTTTTAATACGTTTCCTCTCAACATGCAAACAGAGCTTATATTTGAAAGCAATCCAATGTTTGCTCCCTTGGAATTTGAGTCCGTTGTGAGAAAAAAGTTTGGCACGATGTCTTTTCAGGATCCTCTTAAAATAGCTGATGCTTTGGCCTATATTTGGATTGAAAACCATAAGTGGAAAGAAATCGCAACGCAATTAGGAATGCCTGAAAATGCTTGCAAAGAGAAACAGAAGAATATTGTGATCCGCAGAAATCAGATTGTTCATGAAGCTGATTATCAGGATATCTTAGGCGTTCGACAGTCATTAACGCAGACGGATGTAAACGATGTGGTTGATTTTGAATACAAATTAGGAACGGCTATTTTTCAGCTCGTGCATTGATAAACTGGAAAATCATTAGTGCATCACCAGAGAAAAGGTTTTCGAATATATGAACAATAACGAAATGTCTTTTGTCGTTTATCTTTTTCATGTCTGTGCAGACAAGTGGGGGAAGGCTTCGGAAGAAGTGTATAGTATGTTAGAAAAGTCCAAGTGCATCGATGATTATTTGGTGTCGAATTATTCTGTTTTACATACACAAGGTACTCAATACCTGTTTGATGATATCGAGCAGTATCTTAAACTGCGGGGAATAACTGTATGATTGTATATCATGGATCTTCCGAAATTGTCACAAGGCCGGATACTGATCATTCGTATAGAAATCTGGGATAAAGAAAGGGCCTTGCAGGAAATCAAAGCATATCCTATTTATGATCAGATTGCCTTTATAATGCAGAAAGCTATAGATAAGC
>OMTX01000177.1 GCA_900314085.1 uncultured Lachnospiraceae bacterium
TTTGATTGCCCGCGGGAGTCTGCCGGACAGCGGGAGATTTCAGTATAGAAAAAAGCCGGGCGCCGCATACGCGGCGCCCGGTGTGTATCTGTATGAACGAAAAACGCTGAAATCGCGGTAGCGTCCTCGTGCTTTCGGCAAAGAAATCAGCCGAACCGGTATACCGTCCGATGGTATACATCGGTATCCGCGTCGATGACGGGCTGGGGGAACTCAGGAATATTGATCGCATTCGGATAATACTGGGTTTCGAGGGCGATGCCGCTGCGGCGGCCATAGGAGAAGCCCTCCTTGCCGAAGGTGTTTTTGATGAAGTTTCCGGTGTAGACCTGAATGCCCGGCATATCGGTGAATACGGTGACGGACCGGTCGAAGCGGGGCTCGTGGAGGACGGCGGCTTTGCAGAGCGCGAGACCGTTTGCGTCGAGCGCGGCCTCATGCAGGGCATCGTCCTTTTTCAGAACCCAGTTGTGGTCGTAGCCGGAAGCGTTCTTCAGCATGTCATAGCCGCTTTCGATGTCCTTTCCAAGTACCCGCGGAGAAGTGAAATCCATAGGCGTTCCGGTAACTTCCCGGTATGTCCCGTCAGGAATGGAGTCGGGCCCTGCGTAGGTGACGCGGTCGGCGTATACCGTGAGGTCATGCTTCAGGATGTCCCCGTTCCCCTGGCCGGCGAGATTGAAGTAGCCGTGGAAGGTGGGATTCCAGACGGTACGCGCGTCTGACCGCCCCGTATAATCAATGACAAGCTCGCGGTTTTCTGTTATGGTATAGGTGACGGTCATACGGAAGGTGCCGGGAAAACCCTGGTCGCCGTCCGGGCTGTCGATGGCAAAGGTGATGGAGTCGCCGGCATCGGAAACGACGTTCCAGACGCGGGTGTTGAAGCGGTCGCTTCCGCTGTGGAGATTGTTCTCCCCGTCGTTCTTTTCAAGGGAATAGGTCTTCCCGTCAAGCGTGAAGGCAGCTCCGCCGATGCGGTTGGCGTTCCGGCCGATAGGCGATCCGAAGCAGGGATCGTTGACATAGTAGTTCGTGAGGTTCGAGAAGCCGAGCGTGACGTCGACAGGCGCAGGCGCCCCTTCAAACGGGACGTTCAGCGTCAGTACGATGGCTCCGTAGTTCATGATTATTGCGGACATTCCGTCCCGCGCGATTTCGTAGATCCGGATGTCTTCCCCCGAAGGCGCCTTGCCCCACACTTTTTTGAACATATATTCGTCCTTTCGTTTTACCGCCGACCGCCCCCGCGGCCGGCAAGAAAAGTATAGCATAGACGCATTTCCATGGCGAAAGAAAAAAAGGAGAAAAAAAGAAAACCGCACCGCGGGCTTTGGATCTTCCTGAAGATTCAGTTCGTCCTGATCGGGCTCGTCGCCCTCGCCCTCGCCTGGTACTATCTCGGCGGTTCCGCGAAGAAGGTGGCGGCCATGCACGAAGAGGCGGTGCAGTTCGTGGCGCAGTCGACGCCGGACACCTTCCGCCAGTCGCAGACATCGCTCGCCTACGACGTCAACGGGACCGTCATCTCCGTCCTGAAGGGGGAGAAGGACGTCTACTACCTGACCATCGACGAAATCCCCGAGTATGCCAAGCAGGCGATGATCAGCATAGAGGACAAGAAGTTCTACACCCACCACGGCGTTGACTATCGTGGCGTTCTCCGGGCGGTCATCGCCATGATCCGCAACCGCCGCGTTACCCAGGGGGCATCGACCATCACCCAGCAGCTGGCGCGGAATGTCTTTCTGACGAACGACAAGACCTGGGAGCGGAAGGTAGAGGAAATCTATATCGCAGTGGAGCTCGAGAAGAAGTATTCGAAGGACCAGATTCTCGAGTTCTATATGAATAATGCTTATTTCGCCAACGGAAACTACGGCATCGAAGCCGCCTCCCTCGCCTATTTCAACACGGAGGTGTCAAACCTGTCCCTGTCGCAGATCGCGTTTCTCTGCGCGATTCCCAACCGGCCGCTATATTACGACCCGGAGGAGCACATGGACAAGACTCTTGAGCGCCGTGACCGGATCCTCAAAAATATGCTCGAGGACGGCGTCATCTCAGTCTCCTCCTACGACGCGGCGGAGGCGGAACAGATAGCCCTGAGCGAACCCGCTGAAAAGACGACGCACAGTGATGCGGAGACCTTTACGATATACTGTGCCACCCGGGCGATTATGGCGAAAAACGGGTTTGAATTCCGGAACGACTTCACCGGAAATGCGGATCGGGAGGCCTACGAGCAGAGCTACAGCGAAGCCTACGATGCGGCAAACGCTTCCCTTTTCACGGGCGGCTACCGGATCTATACCTCCCTTGACCTGAATGTCCAGGCCTCCCTGCAGGCATGCCTGGACCGGGAGCTGGCCTTCTCCCAGGAGACAGGGGCGGACGGCGTCTATGCCCTGCAGGGCTCTGCTGTCTGTATCGACAATGATACGGGCTACGTCAAGGCAGCAGTCGGCGGCCGCACCCAGGACACTATCACCGGGGTGAAGCTGAACCGGGCCTACCAGTCCCACCGGCAGCCCGGCTCGGCCATCAAGCCTCTTCTCGTTTATACGCCTGCGATAGAAGAGGGGATGACGGCGGATACCATCGTCTATGACGAGCCGATTGAAAACGGGCCGAAGAATGCGGACGGCTACTACGCAGGCCCCATCACCCTGAGGCAGGCGGTGGAGCTTTCGAAGAATACCGTGGCCTGGAATGTCTTCCAGCTGCTGACACCGGAAAAATGTATACAGTATCTGAAAAATCTGGGCTTCTATGGGCTCGATGCCTTAGACGAGGTTCCGGCGGCTTCCATCGGCGGCTTTGCCCACGGCCCGTCATCGCTTGAGATGGCAAAGGGCTATGCGGCGCTTGAAAATGACGGGGCGGCCCGGGAAGCTACCTGCATCATCAAGATCACGGATGCGGACGGAAACGACGTCATCCCGCCGGACCGGACGGAAACCCAGGTATACAAAGAATCCGCGGCAAGGCAGATGACGGACATCCTGCAGGGAGTCATGACGGTCGGAACGGCCAAAGGACGCGGAATTCCCGGCATGCCGACAGCAGGAAAGACCGGAACGACCTCCGACAAGAAGGATGGCTGGTTCTGCGGCTATACCGCCTACTATACGACCGCAGTCTGGGTGGGCTATGACACGCCGCGCACCGTGCAGGGGCTGTCCGGCGGCACCTATCCCTTACGAATCTGGTACAACTTCATGACGCCCCTCCACAGCGGGCTCACTCCCATCGCTTTTCTGCAGCCGACGGAGGTGTCTGAAAATCCCGGCGAAGCGGCGAATGAAGCAGCGGCAGCCGGAGAGGCAGCGGAAAATGCGGATGCAGGAGCAGAAAACCCTTAGGGACTTTGCGGTTTCCTTGCTAGCAGAAGGCGGTTGCGTTACAATCAGGTTTCAGGAATGTTGTGGCTTTATATTAGTCATGAGAATAATAAAGAACGGGGAGAGCTATGAGCGAGGGAAAGTACGTAATCGGCGCCGATCTCGGCGGAACGACGTGTAAGCTGGGCGTTTTTACCGCTGACGGCGAAGTGAAGGAAAAGTGGCAGATCAAGACGAATTCTGCCGACAACGGATCCTGGATTCTGCCGGACATTGCGGAAGCGGTCGACAAAAAGCTTGAAGCGCTGGGCATTGAAAAGAAGGCGGTCGAAGGCATCGGGATCGGCATTCCCGGCGCGGTTCTGCCCGACGGCGTCGTCAACCGCTGCGTCAACCTCGGCTGGGGCGTCGTTCCCGTCGAGAGTGAGCTTTCAAAGCTGACCGGGCTCAAGGTCAAGGCCGGCAACGACGCAAATGTCGCTGCCCTCGGCGAATATTGGAAGGGCGGCGGCGAAGGCTTTTCCTCCATTGTCATGGTCACGCTCGGAACCGGCATTGGCGGCGGCATCATCATCGGCGGCCGCATGCTGGTCGGCTACAACGGAGCCGGCGGTGAGATCGGCCATATCGTCGTAAACCCTGATGAACCGGAGGCCTGCGGCTGCGGCAACCACGGCTGTATCGAGCAGTACGCCTCTGCTACCGGAATCGTCCGCCTGGCAAAGCAGGAGCTGGCGTCCTCAAAGGCGGACAGCATCCTGCGGGAAGACAAGGGGGTTCTCACGGCGAAGGACGTCTTTGATGCGGCGAAAAAGGGCGATGCCCTGGCGCTTTCCGTCACGACAAAGGTCGGATCTTACCTCGGTCACACGCTGGCTGTCATTGCAAACATCATCAACCCGGAGGCCTTCCTCCTGGGCGGCGGCGTCTCCAAGGCCGGCCCCATCCTCCTCGACGAGGTTCACGCCACCTTCGAGCGCGACGCCTTCCACGCCTGCAAAAACACAAAGATCCTTCTCGCCAAGCTCGGCAACGACGCCGGCATCTACGGGGCAGCCAAGCTCGTCATCGGATAGTGAATAATAAAGCCGCTCCGCGCAGGGCGAAAAAGCCCTTGCAAGGAGCGGCTGTTTTTGTTATATTAACTAATGCACGTCGAAAGACGACGATGCGTGGCTCAGCTTGGTAGAGCGCTGCGTTCGGGACGCAGAGGTCGCAGG
>OMTX01000173.1 GCA_900314085.1 uncultured Lachnospiraceae bacterium
GGCCGCAGGCCGCCCGGGAGCGTCAAATCCCAAAGGACTATAGATTTGATTTTTTCAAACTTCAAACAGCAGGTCGCCGTAGGAAGGCATCGGCCAGTATTCCTTGTCAACGAGCATCTCAAGTTCATCGACGGGGGTACGGACAGCAGCCATGGCGGGAACGACCTTGTCGCAGGTAGCATGGGCTCTTCTTTCCATCTCCTCGATGGCTTCCGCTTCCTTCTGAACCTTGACAAGCTCTTCAAGCGCCTTGTTCGCCTCGGTCAGAAGCTTGGAGACTTCCGTCAGTTTCTCACGCTGGGTGGATACGTCAGCGGAAGGAACGGCTGCGGTGACGGATGTGATCGAATCGGCAAGGACGGTCGTGTACTTGATGACCGCAGGAATGACCTGCTTACTGATGATGTCGATCATGGTCTTCGCTTCGATATTGATCTTCTTCGAATAGGTCTCGTACTCGACCTCAGACCGGGACTCGAGCTCGGTCTTTGTGAAGACGCCGAACTTCTCAAACATGGCGACGGAATCATCCGCAGTCAGGGCAGGGATGGCGTCAACCATGGTCTTGATGTTGGGCAGGCCGCGCTTCTCAGCTTCGACAACCCACTCATCAGAGTAGCCGTTGCCGTTGAAGACGATGCGCTGATGGTCGATGATCTGTTTCCTGATGAGGTCGTGAACAGCCAGGTCGAAGTCGTCCGCCTTCTCGAGCTCATCCGCTGCATCGGAAAAGGCCTCTGCAACGATGGTATTGAGGACGATATTCGGGTTGCCGATGGAGGCTTCAGATCCGACCATACGGAATTCGAACTTGTTGCCGGTGAAGGCGAAGGGAGAAGTCCTGTTCCGGTCCGTCGCATCCTTCATGAAATCGGGAAGGGTGGAAACGCCGGTCATGAGCTTTGAGCCTTCAAGACTGTGGTCTGCGGAACCCGTAGCGATGATCTGATCTACGACATCCGCCAACTGGTCGCCAAGGTAGATGGAGATGATGGCAGGGGGTGCTTCGGAAGCGCCGAGACGGTGATCGTTTCCGACATCTGCTGCAGACTGGCGCAGAAGAGCTGCATGATCATCGACGGCCTTCAGGATGCAGGACAGAACCAGCAGGAACTGCATGTTCTCGTGGGGAGTCTTGCCGGGATCTAAGAGATTGATGCCGTCGTCCGTCGTCAGGGACCAGTTATTGTGCTTGCCGGAACCGTTGACGCCGTCGAAGGGCTTCTCATGAAGCAGGCACTGCAGGCCGTGACGGTATGCAACCTTCTTCAGAGTCTCCATCATCAGCTGGTTGTGGTCCATGGCAACGCTGGAGGTTTCATAAATGGGAGCCAGCTCGTGCTGGGCCGGAGCCACTTCATTGTGCTGCGTCTTTGCCGGAACGCCGAGCTTCCAGAGAGTTTCATTGACATCCTTCATGAAAGCGCCGATGCGCTCGCGGATGGAGCCGAAGTAATGATCGTCCATCTCCTGCCCCTTGGGAGGCATAGCACCGATGACGGTACGGCCGGTGTAGATTAAGTCCTTGCGCTGCAGGAATTTTTCGCGGTCAATCAGGAAGTACTCCTGCTCGCAGCCGACGCTGGAAGTAACCCGCTGCGAGGTCGTGTTACCAAAGAGGCGGAGCAGACGGATGGCCTGCTTATTGACCGCTTCCATGGAACGGAGAAGAGGGGTCTTCTGGTCGAGAGCCTCGCCCGTATAGGAGCAGAAGGCTGTCGGAATGCAGAGAATAGGACCTGTGGCATTTTCCTTGATAAAGGCAGGTGACGTGGGA
Source organism: uncultured Lachnospiraceae bacterium (assembly GCA_900314085.1). Lineage (GTDB taxonomy): Bacteria > Bacillota > Clostridia > Lachnospirales > Lachnospiraceae > RUG306. Next base: position 1,778 of record OMTX01000173.1, read on the forward strand.
TCCCAGGCAGTGTAGCCTCTCGCCTCGAAGGTGGCGCGGAGACCGCCCGAAGGGAAGCTGGAAGCATCCGGCTCGCCCTTGATGAGCTCCTTGCCGGAAAAGCTCATGAGAACCTTTCCGTTTTCCATAGGCGCCGTGATGAAGGAGTCGTGCTTTTCCGCCGTGACTCCGGTCAGGGGCTGGAACCAGTGGGTATAGTGGGTAGCGCCCTTTTCGATTGCCCATTCCTTCATTTCATGGGCAACGACGTTTGCCGTCTCGAGATCGAGGTCTTTGCCTTCGCGAATGATCTCTTTGAGCTTCTGATAGGTCTTGCGGGGAAGTCTCTGCTGCATGGTGGCATCATCAAAGACGTTCTCGCCGAAGATCTGATCAACAGACTTTGTCGTCTCTTCCAATTTCTTCACTCTCCTTTTTCTATGGTTTTCACAGGCAGTCAATGGCAACCGCCTGTCACAGCCCTTTCAATGGCTTCGGGCTGTTAAAACAAAGGGGCGCGATTTGCCTTACAAATCGCACCCCATTGTGTTCAAAAATGACTATATAGTTTTTGCCGGAAAATTTCAAGCCTTTCCATTGGAACCGAAGAGCTCGATCTTTTCCTTTACCTTTGCCTTGATGGCTTCCGTGCCGGGAAGAAGAAGCTTCCGGGGATCAAAGCCCTTGCCCTGCTTGTCCTTGCCTGCCTCGATGTACTCGCGGGTAGCTGCAGCAAATACAAGCTGGCACTCGGTATTGACATTGATCTTTGAAACGCCGAGCTCGATGGCCTTCTTGATCTGGTCATCAGGGATGCCGGTGCCGCCGTGAAGAACGAGGGGCATCGTGCCGGTCAGCTTCTGGATCTCAGCGAGAACGTCGAACTGAAGCCCCTTCCAGTTGTCCGGATATACGCCGTGGATATTTCCGATACCGGCTGCCAGGAAGTCAATGCCGAGGTCAGCGACCTTCTTGCATTCCTGGGGATCCGCACACTCGCCCATGCCGATGACGCCGTCTTCCTCGCCGCCGATGGCGCCGACCTCAGCCTCGATGGACATGCCGTTCTTGTGAGCCAGGGCTACAAGTTCCTTGGTCTTTGCGATATTCTCCTCGATGGGAAGGGAGGAGCCGTCGAACATGATGGATGTAAAGCCGGCCTCAATGCACTTCTTTGCGCCGTCGTAGGTGCCGTGGTCGAGGTGAAGGGCTACGGGAACCGTGATGCCGAGGGACTTGTCCATGGCCTTGACCATGGCAGCTACGGTATCGAAGCCGGTCATATACTTGCCGGCGCCCTCGGAAACACCGAGAATAACGGGAGCCTTTTCCTCCTCAGCCGTCAGAAGAACGGCCTTGGTCCACTCGAGATTGTTGATGTTGAACTGGCCTACGGCGTAGTTTCCGGCCTTGGCCTTGTCAAGCATTTCCTTTGCATTAACGAGCATTGTGCTTTACCTCCTGAAAATCTGGTTTCAATACTAATGTAAACCCCGTACATAGGATTCACACCAACGTAAATAGTATACGTCTTCTCCCCTGCAATCTCAAGGAGATTTCTGCAGGCTGTCGGGTGTAAAAATCAGCCGAAAGAACGCTGGCCGGTTGACAGAAAGCCCGCCCGAAATAGTTGCTTTACATTATTCTTCCGCAGCGTCCGGGTCCTTCTCCACCATGATGGATACCGCGTTGTGGAGATTTCGGATGGTCAGGTCCGTGAAGGAGCCCCCGTACTCCCCGTCCACGGTCCAGGGAATCTCGTCCGCACTCTTCAGTCGGAGCTCACTGGTCTGGAAGGAATAGACCAGGGTCGACTCCTTCCGGGTCCCGGTCAGGTAGGCGACGATTTCCGAGAGCTCGATGGGGTTCTTGGGATTCTTCACGAGGTTTACCTCGAAGACCCCGTCGTTGAGATTAATATCGCCGGGAATGATGCCGGTCATGCCGCCCACGGACTTCGAATTCGTGATCATGCCGTAGATGAAGTCGTCATAGACCACGTTTCCGTCGTATTCCACCTGCATCATGTAGGAGGGGATGTCCTTCAGCTCCTTCGCCGCCTCAAAGAGATAGGCCCCGTGACCGAAGGCGTTCTTCTTGTCCTGGGGGGTCGCATAGGAGACCTTCGTGAAGATGCCGAAGGCCGCCACATAGATGAAGTAGCCGTCACCGAAGCCACCGACATCCACCGTGTAGGGCTGGCCGGTAGCCGCAATCTGGGCGGCGTCCGTGAAATGCTTGTCGATGCCTAGGGAGTTTCCGTAGTCGTTCGTCGAGCCGGCCGGAATGTAACCGATGGGGACATGGCTGCCCGCCCGCATGATTCCGGTCACGACCTCGTCGAGGGTCCCGTCGCCGCCGGAGGCCACGACCAGATCATAGCCTGCGCTGTCTGCCTCGGCCTTGCGCACGGCATCCCGGCTGGCCTGGGTCGGATAGCAGGTGACCTCGTAGCCGGCCTTCACAAAAATGTCCACCATGTCGGAGAGATTGGCCTTGACCTTGCCCTGCCCGGACATGGGATTGTAGATGAAAAGCAGTCGCTTCATGGCTGACCCCCGCCCCTCTGCAAAAAGCCAGCAGCGTGCAGTCTCAGGCTGTTTCGCTGCGGGCAGTCACAAAAGTACAACGTTTCCATAAAAAAAGAAAATCCGATCCGCAAAGGGACCGGATATTATTATATATTCTGCTTCGGCTTCCCGCCAGCAGAAACATTCATTTGGTCAAAAATGCTTCAATGGACTGAACGGCCTTCTCCTCGTCGTCTCCTTCGGCATCGACCGTGACCTTGGTACCGGGAATCAGGACCAGGGACATCATGCCCATGATGCTCTTGGCATTGACCTTCTTCGTGTCCATTTCGAAGTAAACCCGGCTGGAAAACTGATTCGCCAGGGAAACCAGGTGTGCTACAGGTGTTGCTTCCATAGATGTGTCCATCTGTACTACCACATCCTTGCGCATTACCACTTACCTCCTAATTACAAGCGTCTTTGCTAGATGTTCTGCTAAGTGTTTCTGTCTGTAGAATGCAATGTTTCTGCTATCTCACTGATCCGCCGCAGGCGGTGATTGACCCCGCTCTTTCCGATGGGCGGGTGGGTCAGCTTTCCAAGCTCTGTCAGAGACATGTCCGGATGCGAAAGGCGAAGGGAAGCAATCTCGCGGAGATTCTCCGGCAGGGAATTAAGTCCCGAGGTCTCATCGATGAGGCGGATGTCGTCAAGCTGGCGAACAGCGGCGCTGACCGTCTTTTCGATATTCGCCGTCTCGCAGTTCACTTTGCGATTGACATTTCCCCGGACTTCCCGGACCACCCGGTCATTCTCAAAGGTCAGAAAGGACTGGGAGGCCCCCATCAGGGCCATGAGCTCTCCGACATCCGCCCCGTCCTTCAGATAGACGACGTAGCGGTTCTTCCTCAGAACGGTCTTCGCATCGCAGCCGAAATCCCGGATCAGGTTCGCAAGAAGCTCCGCCGAATCCGGGTCCCTCGCCGCTATCTCGAAGTGGTAGGACCGGTCCGGATCCGAAACAGACCCGGAAACAAGAAAAGCCCCTCTCAGAAAGGACTTTCGACAGCACTCCTGCATGATGATGACCGAATCGGTAAGGACCGGAAAGCCATCGGGCCCGGGGGCCAGATGAGCGGCGGTCATCAGAGACTCAGCAGCGGCGGGGCTTAGATACTCGCCGCCAACGTCCTTTATATTAAGCGTTCGTAAAAGCAAAGTAAAGTATTTCGCCCGAATCCCGGGTCGGTCGGTCTCCAAAAAAAACTGCCATTTGCCCTGATTTTTTATGAATTTTCCCGAAAAAAGGCTTAATGCCGCGAGTTCTGCCAGGAGGCAGTGGCGCGCTTTTCCGGTCTTCTCCAGGAGTTCATCCCGGACTTTTGATGAAAATGTCGCCATTATTTTCCGATCTTTTTGTCCTTGTCAATATCCCGGTGCTCGATCTTCATGCCGTAGCTGTCGCTGCAAGCCGCCTGAAGGCGCTCCATCACAGCGTTTGCCATGCAGACGGACCGGTGTTTGCCGCCGGTGCAGCCGAAGGCGATGACAAGGGAGGTTTTCCCCTCCGCCACATAGCGGGGCAGGAGGAAGCCGATGAGATCAGAAGTCTTCTCAACAAAGGTTTCCGCATCCGGCGACCGGTAAATATAGTCCCGCACGGCGCTGTCATTCCCGGTCATAGGACGTAAGTGTTCGATGTAATAGGGGTTGGGCAGGAACCGGACATCAAAGACCAGATCCGCATCTGCCGGGATTCCATACTTGAAGCCGAAGGAAAGTACCGTAATGAAGAGATTCTTGAAATTCCGGTCTTCAACGAAGATCCGCTCCAGCTCTGCCTTCAGTTCCCGCACGAGAAGGTGGGTTGTATCAATGATGTAATCCGCCTTCTCCCGGAGAAAACCAATCCGTTCACGCTCGTCAGCGATGGCTTCCTCCACCCGGCGGCCTTCCGCCAGGGGATGGGTGCGCCGCGTTTCCTTATACCGCTTGATCAGCATCTCATCATCTGCGTCAAGGAAGAGTATCCTGACTTTTCCCCGTTCCGGGCCCATCTCTTCGAGGGCACCTCTCAAATCCGTGATTGCGTCTGCGTTCCGGATGTCGATTCCGACCGCGACGCGTTTGTCTTCCTTCCCTGCCGCCATGGATGCAAAGGCCGGAAGCAGGGCAATCGGGAGATTGTCGACACAGAGGAAACCGATGTCCTCGAGAATTTTCAATGCGGAAGATTTTCCCGCGCCGGACATGCCGGTCAGTATCAATAGCTGCATGCTTTCACTTCCTTTGTCTCGAGTCTGATGCAGCGTTTCGCTGCAAGCTTCCACCAAACTGTGCATCTGTCTTGTGTCTGCTGCAGCGTTTCGTTACAAACTTCCACCAAGGAAAAGTTTCCTCACTCGAAGTTTCCGATCAGGCGGACCTCCGGCTCGAGGCGCACACCGGACGCTGCATAGACCTTCTCCTGCACACTGCAAATCACAGCATAGATATCAGAGGCTGTCGCGTGATCCGCATTTACCACAAAGCCGGCGTGCTTTGTCGACACCATAGCGCCGCCGACGCGGTATCCCATGAGGCCGGCATCCTGTATGAGCTTCCCTGCGAAGTACCCTGCCGGCCGCTTGAAGGTAGAGCCTGCAGAAGGATATTCGAGGGGCTGCTTTTCCCGCCGGCGGGCATTCAAGTCCTGCATGGTCTCCCGGATTTTTTCCCGGTCTCCCGGTGTCAGAGAAAATTCTGCGGAAAGGACAATCTCTCCTGCTGCCGCATCGGAGAAAATACTGTGCCTGTAGGAAAAATCTAATCTCTCTGCTGCATAGGTCTTCCGCTCACCGGAAGGAGTCAGGGCTGTCACGCGGGTGATTACGTCCTTCAGTTCTCCCCCGTAAGCGCCGGCATTCATGAAGACGCCGCCGCCGACAGAACCGGGAATTCCGGAAGCAAACTCGAGACCGGAAAGTCCCTGCCGCAGAGCTTCCGCAGCCACAGCAGAAAGGAGGGCGCCGGCTCCTGCCGTAATGACATCACCGTCCGTCAGCACAGCCGCCATATTTTTCCCGATCCCGATGACAAGGCCGTCAAATCCCGCGTCGGAAAAGAGGACGTTCGACCCGTTTCCAAGCAGGAAAGAGGGAATGCCCTCATCTATCAGGAAGGGAAGAAGCCCCGCCAGCTCCTCCTCCGTGGGCTCGCCATAGGCTGCAGCCGTTCCCCCCGCCCGAAAGGTCGTGTGGAGGCTCATGGGCTCATCCGTGGAAACGGCCGCCACTCTTTTCCTGATTTCCCTGATTGCAGTTTCGTTCATAGGGGCACCCAAACGTGCGGCTGCCAAGGCCGCAAAGGGCG
>OMTX01000171.1 GCA_900314085.1 uncultured Lachnospiraceae bacterium
GCCAAGGTCTTCGTCTCCGATGACCGGGTCGCGACCGTCGGCACCATCAATCTCGACTACCGCAGCCTCTACCTCCACTTCGAGAACGGCACCTGCCTCATCGGCTCGAAGAAGGTTCTCGACGTGAAGCGGGACGTTGTAGCGACGCTTGCAAAATCGAAAGAGATCCCGGCAGACAAGGCGAAGTTCGGTTTCTTCTTCAACGTGAAATACGGCCTGATCCGAATCTTTGCAGGGCAGCTGTGAAACGCTTCATTTGCGTGAAAAAAGAGAAGGCCTTTGTTCGGGGCCTTCTCTTCAATTGATTTCTTTGGGACCGGGAAGTCTTGAAAATCAAGGCTTCCCGTTTTTTATCGTGATGGAAACGATCTCCGGCATATTGAAAAACCGGACAGGAATTTCGCTATCGCCGAGTCCCCTGCTCACGATCATCTCCGTACCGCCATTTGACGACCGATATGTGCCGCTCGTATATTTCGGAAGCCAGCCCTGATTGGGGGCAATGAGGCCGCATCTCCCCACCGGCAGACGAAACTGGCCGCCGTGCGCATGTCCGGACAGGACCAGGTCTACAGGATACTCAGCATAAACATCCAGAAGCTCCGGCCGGTGGGAAAGCACCAGCGTGAAATTATCCGTATCCAGACCAGCAAGGGCTATGTCCAGCTCCGCTTCGATCCTGCTTTTATTATCATTATATTGGGAGAGGACGGGGTCCTTGTAGAGAATGGACGGATCCTGCAGGCCGCAGACATTGAGCGTCACGCCGTCCTTCTCTATCGTTTCCGCTTTCACGTTGAGGAGCTTTACGCCAGCCTCTTCCACAGCCACCTTGAATGGATTCTTCTCCGGATCATCAAGGAGGATCATCTCGTGATTCCCATATATGTAATAGGCCGGCGCAATCCCCGCCAGTTCCCCGCAGAGTTTCACTGTCAATTCAGTGTTCGTTCCATTGGATTTGGAATATCCCGGCGCATCCACGAGGTCGCCCGTGAGCGCGATCAGATCCGGCTTTTCCTTCTTCACTTTGCGCAGGATCTCATCATATTGAAACTGGCTCCGCACGATGTGAATGTCTGAAAGCTGAACGACCGTGAAGCCGTCAAAGTCCTCAGGCAGCTTTTCGCTCGTGACTTTGTACCGGGACGTAGTGATCAGGAAGTGGTCCCCGGCCATGATCAGAACAATCCACAGGACCAGAAGAAGGGGGACACCGACCTTAAACTTCCTGTGCTTCGTCTTGTGGCGGAAGATCTGCATGCCCAGAAGAGAACCGAAAGCGCCGCCTGCTGCCGCCACGGAAAGAAGAACCCTTTCCGGAATGCGCCACGCATGCGCCTTTGCCAGATGCTTGTCCCTTCCCATCAGGAAAAATCCCAGGACATTTATGAGAATAATATACCAGCCGAAAATCTTATAAAACATTCTGCATCCCCACGCTCTCAGAGGCTCAGGCTCTTTACCGTCATCCGGAAGTCACTTCGCAGTTTTTCTGTATTCGTCCGAACGCTTCTTCATGCCTCCGGCTTACTCATGGTGGTCCTTGCCTGTTCAGGTCCCGCTGTCCGCTCCCTCGTGGATTTCACCTGCCCGGCCTTTTCCCTTCCGCTCCCCTATGATGTTTCCGTCGGAAAGCGTCAGCAGACGGTCTGCCTCGTCCGCGAGGGCCGGCGAATGGGTGATGAGAACGACCGTGATCCCCTGCTCCTTATTGAGTTTGTGAAAGATATCCATGATGAGACGGCTCGTCACGGAATCCAGGGCGCCCGTCGGCTCATCCGCGAGAAGCAGGGAAGGACTATTCGCCATGGCGCGGGCGATGGCAACCCGCTGCTTCTGGCCGCCACTTAGCTCGTCCGGCTTATGGTCCATGCGGTCTTCCATGCCGACCATGGCAAGGAGCTCCTCCGCCCGTTCCTTCCGCTTCCGGCCGGACATCCCGGCATACATCATCGGAAGCTCCACATTCTTCCGGGCGTTCGTCCGGGCGATGAGGTTGTAGGTCTGAAAGACGAAACCGATCTTCTGGTTCCGGATGTCGGAGAGCTCGTTTTCATCTGCCTTCAGGACATCTTCCCCATCAAGCAGGTAGCTTCCATCGTCCGGCCTGTCAAGAAGACCGATGATGTTCATGAGAGTCGACTTGCCGGAGCCGGAACTTCCCACAACGGCGACGAACTCGCCCCGGTACACCTTCATATCGATGCCGTGCAGGATTTCGAGCTCGTTCTCTTTGCCGACATTGTACCGCTTGTAAATCCCCGCGCAGTCGATGACGGGGACATCTTCTCTTTCATTAGTCATAAATCCACCATCAATACCCGTACTTCTTCCGCCGGCTCACAAGAAAGCAGATCGTCGCGCACAGGGCGCCGAGGTCGGCGACGAGGTTGGCAAACCAGATGCCGTCAAGGCCGAGTACGAGCGGCAGGAGCAGGACAGACAGCAGCTGGAAAACAAGTGTCCGCAGGAAGGAAATCGCTGCGGAGATGGCGCCGTTGTTCAGGGCCGTGAAGAAGGACGACGAGTAGATATTCACGCCGGCCACCAGGAAGGAGAAGGAGAAGAGACGGAAGGCGTGAACGGTAAGGGCGTAGAGTTCTGCATCGTAGCCGACGTACATCTTTGCAAGCGGCGTCGCAAGGAGCTCCGCCGCCGCCAGCATGACAACTCCGAAGACACTCACCATCGTAAGGGACATCTTCAGCACATTGTGCATTTCCGCGTGGTTTCCCGCCCCGTAGTGGTAGCCGACAATCGGCGCCGTTCCGACGGAATAGCCGATGAAGACGGCGATGAAAATGAAGCAGACGTACATGAGCACCCCGTAGGCCGCCACACCGTCCGATCCTGCAAACTTAAGCAGCTGAAAGTTGTAGGCGATGCTGACGATGGAGGAGGAGATATTGCTCATAAGCTCCGACGAACCGTTGCCTGATGTCTTCGCGATCATCCGCCATTCGATCTTTGCCGGCCGCAGGGTGAGGAGAGACGAGTTCTTCCCCGCAAAATAGAAGATGGGAAAGACGCCGCCGGCCACCTGGCTCATGACCGTTGCAACAGCAGCCCCTGCAACGCCCCACTTGAAGACGCCGACGAAGAGCCAGTCGAGGACCATATTGGTCACGCCGGAAAAGACCGTGAAGAAGAGGCCGAGGTGGGGCTTCTCCGCTGCGACGAAGAAGGACTGGAAGGCGTTCTGCAGCATGAAGGCAAGGTTCCCGGCCGCACAGATCCGCCCGTAGAGAACGCAGTAGGGCAGCATCGCTTCATCCGCCCCGAGGGCAATCGATACCGGCTCCATCAGGAAAAAACCCGAAGCGGACAGAATGGCGCCGAAAAGAATATTTGCCTCAACAATTTCCGAAAAATAGCGGTTCGCACGGTCGGAATCCCCTTCCCCAAGCGTTTTCGAGACGATAGCCGCCCCGCCGGTACCGAACATGAAACCGACCGTGCCGAGAATCATGAGAAAGGGCATGATGAGATTGACAGCGGCAAATGGTTCCTTGCCCGCATAGTTTGAAATGAAGAAGCCGTCAACGACCGTATAGATGGACGTGAAAACGAACATCACCATCGACGGCAGAGCGAAGCACAGGATGCGGCCGTAGGTGAAGTGGTCGGACAGGCGGATCGGTTCTTTTTTCTGATTCATAATAATATAAAGCTCTTTCCTTTTCCGCTGCAGAGATCGCGAAGTCAGGCGCCGGTATCCCCGCGCGGTTCTTACATATTGAAAATCGGCAGACAGAAGTATTATACTCGATGAAGCATTGTGCGGACAACCTGGAGGGGCTTTCCATGAGCATACATTCGGATATCAAAGTCTATGACAGCGAGACGCGGAAGCGGACGGAATTTACGATTTTTCTCGTCTATGCGATCACAGCCTGCCTGACATGCTGCCATACGATCTACAAATACGCCCACCTCAAATACCACCTGACAGAGTATGTGGAAGGCAGCAGCCTCGTTTCGGGACAGACAGCAATTATGTCCCTCTACAGTCTCATTTCCGGCTTTACCTGCCTCATCATCGCCGTCGCCCTCGTCATCGCTTCCCATATTGCTTTCCATGAAATCCACCGGCGGCGCGGCTTTCTATACCTGGGCATCATGCTGATTGCCGTCTCCCAATGGATCATTTCAGGAAATCCTTTGGGAAAGATGTTTTACGGGAACGGGGAGCTGGCGAAGAGCGTCACTTTCGTCGCCATGATTTCCATCGCCCTCCCCCTGCTCATGTATATCGACTATCTCGAGTTCAATACCTTCAGCCGTTTTTTCGACAGCTACTGCATTGCCCTGCTTGTTTTCAATACCGTCCTCACGGTCTTCTATTACGGGCTGCACGGCTCCGGCAGCTTCTTCTTCGCCGCCGCCTTTGCGGAACATATCGCCTCCTTCGCCATCATCTTTCTCTCCTTTTCCCTCCTCTACCGGAAGGGCGGGAAAACGGCGCCGGGGCATCTCGCCATCATCATCGGCACTGCAGTCCTCGCCGGCACGACCATCTACGAGATTGTCAGTGCCGCAAACATTTCGGAGGCCTCCTCCAAGGTCGTCCTTGCGACCGGCATCAATGTCTTCATCATCTGCGCCATGATTTCCGTCGTGAATTTCTTCAGCCGGAAACAGACGGAAACCTCACAGCAATCGGCCAGAACAGAAGCCAAGAACCGTTTTGTGAACAATATTGCAAACCAGGTCCGCCTGCCCCTGCAGACAACAGAAAGCCTTTTGGATCTCATCTACGAACACAGTGAAAACGAGGACCGGTCAGAGCTTTCACTCGAAGCAAAAAACACGTCGAAAAACCTCCTTGCTGCCATTGAAAACCTCCTGGACTACGCCCAGACGGGCGGTGAATTCATGGAGCTTGCCCCTGATAAATATTATTCTGCCGACCTGCTTTCCGACATCATCAGCCTCGCGGACATCCTCTCCTATCGGGGAGATACCCGGATAGACGTCACCGCAGATGTCACCATTCCGCGGACACTGTATGGTGACCGCAAGCACCTGTGCCAGCTCATCATCAACCTGATCTTCACCAGCCTCGACCATTCTGCTGCAAAAAACCTCTCTGTGGAAATCGCCTTTGTAACGGAATCCGAACTCGGCCTCTGTTTTGCTGTTCAGCTGACGGACGACGGGGAAGCGCAGACACCCGCAGAGCTTGCCGCCGCCCGGAAGGTCATCTCCGCCGGCAACCGCCTGCTGGAGGCAGAAAACCGCAACCAGACCATCGGCCTTGCCATCGCTGCCGGCCTGGCAAACCAGATAAGCGGGAAAATTGAACTCTCCGTCAACGGGAAGGGTGAAAACGTCATCGTTCTGGCAGTTCCCCAGGAAGTCATCGACGGACACCCTGTCGGTTCCGTCAAGGAAGCCATCCGGGAGCGGCGGAACATCGCTGCCGCAAAAGGAGCGCCTGAAAGCACCGTCCGCGCGGATGCTGCCATCCTGCTCGTGGATGGAAATGCCGTCAACCGCCGCATTCTGATCCGCCTCCTGAACAGCTTCGGCATCGATCCCATGATTGTTTCGGACGGGGAAGCCGCCCTGCGCCTTTGCTCCAAGCGGACATTTGACCTCATCTTCCTGGATGAGGATCTGGCCGGGATCAGCGGACAGGGCTGCCTTGCTGCCATGAGGGAAAACAGTCCGGCATATAATGACATCCCCTCCGTCCTCCTTTCCTCCACCCTGGTGCCCGCTGATGCGGAAGAAGTCCACGCCATGGGATTCACGGAGGTTCTCTCCCGCCCCTACAGCCGGGAACTCCTGCACGGGATCCTGCTGAAATACCTGCCTCTGGCGTGATACTGTAAAAGCCGCGCCATTTCCGAACGCCTTTCTGCCATCTTCGCCCCCTGTTTCCGTGGGCTTCCGCAAACAGGCGGGGCCGAAATCGAACAAATCATAAACAAAAATTCAGAATTATAAACAAAATTTAATTTGACGGATGAAAGGATGCAGGCTTATGATGAGCCTGCATTTCTTTTTACATCTCCTTTCAAAAAAAAGGAGACTACTATGTTCAAAACTTCACACTTCCATGCCGGCAAATCCCGCCCGCATTCTGCGTCTTCCACCGGAAGAGCTTTTGGCACGCGGGCAAAGGCCTTTGCCCTTGCCGTCCTCTTCGGCCTGTCCTGCCTGCCGGCAGACAGCCTGTCCATTCACGCCAGCGCCGGGGAGACATCCGCATCCCGCCGGGCTCCCTCCATCATTGAAGTTCGCGACCCCCTCCCCGAAAATTACCGGTGGATTGAAGACTATGCCTACAATGTCGACATTGCTTCCGGTACCATCACCCTCCTGCGCTGCGCTGCAAAGGGAGATGCGACTGTCTACGGCTGCGTCCTCATTGACAATATCCCCTTCCGCACCGTCATCGCCTCCCGCTGCTTCACGGACTGCCCGGACCTCACGTCCCTGCGCTTCGTGCCCGGCTTCGGCGTTGAGGGCGGGCCGGATGTTGCCGTCGACCTGAAGGCAAAAACGGAAAGCGATATGTCCCGTCTCTTCGCGGGGGATACAGGGCTCACTGCGCTCGATCTCACCGGCATCGACTTCACCCACGCGACGGATCTTTCCTACCTGTGCGACGGGTGCGCCGCCCTGACCGATCTCACCCTCGGCGAAATCGTACCGGCTATAGACGCAGCAAGCCCGTGCGTTTCCTGCGCCGGCATGTTCCGGGGCTGCTCTCTCGTTTCTTCCATAGACCTGACCGGCATGGACGCCACAGCGGTCACAGACATGTCCTGCATGTTTCAGGGCTGTGCAAACGCTGCCATCACCTGGAGCAGGGATTTCCACACGGAACACGTCACCACTATGTCCCATATGTTTGACGGAGCCGCTTCTGCCGTCCTGAAATTCGATGAATATTTCCGGACAGGCGCCTGCACGGATATGTCCTATATGCTTGCCGGGACGTCCTGCCCTCTGGACCTCCGCTGCTTTGACATGCATCTGGTCACGGATATGCGGGGCATGTTCTGCGGGCACCGCGGAGACGGGACCATTGACCTCCGCAGCCCCTACTTCTATACGGAACAGATCAAAGACATGTCCTACCTCTTCGCCATGGACTACGGAACACCCGAAATTCTCTTCAACGACGACGTCTGGTCGACGGCAAACGTCCGGGATTATTCCTATATGTTCCGGGGGTACGGCCGCTCGGAAGACGGCAGCCTGACAGAGGAGCTCTCCGCTGCCGACCTGCTCTCCCATATGAACTTTCAGAATAATTTTTCCATGCGGGGCATGTTCATGGGCTCCGGTTTCACGGACATCGACCTCTCCGGCTTTAAGACAGGAAGATGTACGGATATGAGCTATCTCTGCAAGGATGCCGCCTCCCTCCGGACCTTTACGGCCGGCTCCTTCAGCGGCACGGACAAGTGCAAGACCTTGCGGTCCATGTTTGAAAACTGCGTATCCCTGCAGAATGTCATCGGCTACGACTCGTACTACTTCTACCAGACGGAAGACTTTGCCTACATGTTCAAAAACTGCAGCAGCCTGGAAAAGATGGTCATCGGCAGCCACTCCATTCAGTCCGCCCGCTATCTCACCGGCATGTTTGAGGGCTGCAGCAAGGCGAAAGACATCACTTTCTATTTCAATCATTTCAACGGCGTCTACAATTACGACAACTTTCTGGGACCGGATTTCGAGCTTGCAAAAAGCGGCGTAATCAAGCTCGTGAATTACAACTCGACAACGCCCCAGCCGGCCGACAAGATTCCGGACCTTTTCCCTTTCGGAATCACCGGCTTCCCCTACAAAGAAGATTTCGTCATCTATCCTGCCTACCAGTGGGTAGATGAAAAATATCAGACCGGAACCGCTGCCTGGGATACGGACCTTCCCATGTATGCACACATTTTCTGCCGCCGCGTGGACAAGGGTTACAACAACCCGATCACCGACACGGAAGGCAATTCCGGTCCGCTGAAGCACACCACGTCCGAAACCCTGACCGTCACCATCAATTCCGTCGCAGCAAACAAGGCGACAGACGAAATCAAACGGACCTGGTTCTGCCCCGCCAATCATATCGACAGGGCTACAAAAACTGCCCTGCGGACGAACGGAAACGCAGACACGAATTATTATGAAATCATCGGCTACGAAAACGAATTTGTCAGCGCCTCCTACGAGCCCACCCAGGACGAATGGAACGCGACCTACAATTGCTGCAATAAAGGCTACGGCGTTAACGACAATAAAGCCGGCACGGCAAAACAGGTAGACAAGTCCGAGGATCCTTACGGTCTTGTCAGCTGCCTGCCGGAAGCCTTCACTTTCAAGGGGTTCGTTCTCCGCCCGCGAAACACTTATACCGTCACCCTGAATGCGCCTGTCTACAACCTGACCGGGGATTCCGGCCTGCATCACGATGTCGATCCGTCTGCATATCCCTGCTTCCCTGCCGTTCCCGAGTCCATCACCTACGGGGAAGGGCACGCCGCAGATCACGTCATCCCTGCCCTCAAGCAGAAGGGATTCACCTTCCTCGGCTGGTACGATGAAAACGGCGTCTGCGTTTCCGGAGAAGACGGGAGCGCCCTGCCCAACAGCAGTTCCAATCAGATCCTGACGCCCCGTTTCATGATCCAGGAGGCAAAAATCATCCTGAGCGCCGGAAGTCTGCCCAAGGGCTGCGACCTGTCCCGTTCCGGCATCCGGATCAAACCGGAACAGAAGGGGCTATGGCAGGGAAGCAACGGAACCTACGCCGCCATAATGACGATCAAAGACGGTCTCTTTGCTCTGCCGGAAGCCATCTATCCGCCCTACGCAGACGACGACAATATCGTAACGCAGACCGCGTGGAATGAAGACGACTGGTATGGCAGCGGCGCAGGAAAAGCCCTGCCGAAAAATTATGTCTTCGATATGGGCCAGTACTACCCCAACTATACGGCTGTCTGGACAAGCGGCCGCATGACGTCAGAGGAACGCGAGTCCCTGCAGGACCGGCCGAACCCCCAGGAAACCATCAATCTCATCGAAGGCATTGATCCCGTGAATCCGGATCCGGACGCCGTGAAGGATGCCGTAGCGCGTTATCTCGCCCTTTCCGATGAGGACAAAGAAAAGGTCCCGGAAGAGGACAAACAGCTCCTGGAGCAGGCAGCGAAGCTCGTAGACCAGCAGGAGAAACTCGCTGATGCGGAAAACGAGAAAAAGGAACTGACGGATCAGGTACAGACGCTGAAGGAAGAAAAGGAAGCAACCGCGGCTGAAGCGGAAGCAGCAAAAGTCGAAGCGGCCGAGGCGAAAAAGACAGCTGAAGAAAAAATCATAGAAGCAAAAGAAGCAAACGAAAAGTTGGCAGACGCCCAGGAAAAAGCAGCCGCTGCCCAGGAAACGGCGGACCGGTCCCAGGCAGCTGAGAAATCTGCCCTGCAAAAGGCGGCTGCTGCGGAACAGGCGGCTGCAGAAGCAGAAGAAAAGCAGCGCGAGGCGGAAAACGCGCTCGAAAAAGCAAAAGACTCCATTGCCGAGGCGGAAGCCCGGCAGAAGGCGGCTGAGGAATCCGAAGCCAAATACAGGGAACAGGCGGAGGAAAGCCGGAAGCAGCAGGAAGACAGCGCTGCAAAGCTTGCCGAAAGCAGTAAAGAAATAGAAGCCACAAAGAAGGAAGTTGCCGATCTCGAGCAGCAGCTTTCCGACGCAAACAAGACACTGGAGCAGCTGAAGAAGGAATCCGCTGACAGCAAAACTGCCGCCTCTTCCAAGCAGGAGGAAGAAGCAAAGGCCGTAAAAGACTTAAATGACAAAAACTCCAAGCTGGAGCAGGAACTCGCAGAGGCCAAGCGGATGCTGCAACAGCTCCTTGCAGGAAAAACCACACCCGCCAATCCCTATGATACCGGCTGGTCCTTCGAACCCGGGACAGCTACCCCCTCGAACCAGCCCGACACAAGCTACAGTCACATTTCGTCCGATGCCGGAAAGAACGGAAGCCGCGACGGCTCTGCCGGAAGCACATCGCAGACTGGCAACGGCAAGCCTTCAAAGGACAATAGCGGAACCAGCGCAAATACGGCAGGTACCACCGGGAATTCCGCCGGCTCAGCACAGACCGGCAGCGCTGCGGCCGCTGCTGCAGGGGACGGAAACACCGGCAGTTCTTCCCAGGCCGCAAATAATGCGTCTTCCGGAAGCTCCTCAGCTCCTTCCTCCTCTTCGTCCGGAAGCAGCAGCGCCTCAAAGAAGTCCGGCAGTTCCTACTCAGGCTCCTATAGCAGTCCGTCCCGCAGCAGCTCCTCATACTCCTACTCAGGGACCTCTGCTGCCTCCAAGAACAAGAGCAGCTATTCATCCGCTTCCCCTGCAGCAGGAAGCTCTGCCTCCAAAGACTCTGCCTCCGGGAAGAAATCCGACACAGACGAATTTCTCCTGAGCTGGCTGAATGAAACGGATTCCTCCGGAACCGGCAGTTCCTCAGGAAAGTCCGGAAGCGGCACCGCTTCCGGGGCAGGCATCAGCAGCACAGATGGCGGATCCCCTGACACCGATGCATCCCTGAACGGCGAAGGCGAGCCGAAGAAGGCCGCCTCGTCTCTCGGCACGTCCGAAGAAAAAGCAGGCTCCTCCTCGCCTCTCGCCACGATCCTCTCCATCATCGGGATCGGCGGAGCTACCGCAGCAGGTGTGGCCTTCACATGGCGGCGGAAGCGACCTGTCACCCGGAAGGAACGCAGAAACAACCGGCCGCTTTAACACACAGCTGTACTGCATGCAATCCGCACAGGGCTTTGAACTTCCGCACACGGATTCTCCGGCAGACACAAAAACCGGGCAGGCGGTGCCTGTCCGGAAGAGATAAAGCCATATAAAATCTACTTCTCAGCATAGAAAGTGAGATAATCTCATGAAACCGCAAATCGAATTAAAATGCGGGCCCGGGCCTCCTCAGGAGACCTGCAGGCGGAACTTCTGTGTCTCGCGCTCGTCCGTCGTCCGCTCGATTTCGGCGCCGAGCCCCTGCAGCTTTCCTTCGAAATTTTCATAGCCGCGCTGAATGTAGTAGATATCGTCCACTGTCGTAAAGCCGTCCGCAGCAAGCCCCGCAATGACCAGGGCTGCGCCTGCGCGAAGATCCGGAGCAGCCACACGGGCGCCCGTGTAGCCGCTCACTCCGGTGATGATGGCGATATTCGACTCCGTCTTGATATTCGCCCCCATACGGGCCAGCTCGTCCACATACTTGAAGCGGTTCTCAAAGATAGACTCTGTCACGGTGGAAACGCCGTCTGCCAAACCGAGCAGGGCCGTCATCTGCGGCTGCATATCAGTAGGAAAGCCCGGGTAAGGCAGCGTCGTAACCGATGTCGGATGCAGGACGGTATTCGTCGCAATGACACGGACCGCATCGTCGAATTCGACGATTTCGCAGCCGGTCTCCAGGAGCTTCACTGTCGTAGCTTCCAGGTGCTTGGGGATGACATTCTTCACAAGGACGTCGCCATGCGTTGCCGCTGCGGCAAACATGAAGGTTCCGGCCTCGATCTGGTCCGGAATGACGGAATACTCGGTCCCATGGAGCTTTTTCACGCCCGTGATCCGGATGACGTCCGTTCCGGCACCGCGGATATCTGCTCCCATGGAGTTCAGGAAGTTTGCCACGTCGACGACGTGGGGCTCCTTCGCCGCGTTCTCAATAACCGTCCGGCCTTCCGCCAACGTCGCCGCCATAAGGATATTGATGGTGGCTCCGACGGAAACCTTGTCCAGATAGATGTGGGCTCCGATCAGCCTGTCTGCCTCTGCGGAGATCAGACCGTAGGACACGTCAACGTCTGCCCCCAGGGCCCGGAAACCCTTGAGATGAAGGTCAATCGGGCGGCTGCCGATGGCGCAGCCGCCGGGAAGGGCGACCTCTGCCTTCTTGTACTTGCCGAGCAGGGCTCCGAGCAGGTAATACGAAGCCCGGATTTTTTTGATGTATTCGTAGTCCACATTCAGGGACTCGATTGAAGAGCCGTTGATGATGGCGGTATGGGGATCCGGCCTGCTGACGCGGGCTCCGATTCCCTCAATCGCTCCCAGCATGACGCTCACATCACGGACATCCGGCAGGTTTTCAATCGTCACCGTATCGTCCGTCATGATGGCCGCTGCGAGGATACCGAGCGCGGCGTTCTTCGCGCCTCCAATGGAGACTTCCCCGCGCAGGGGCGTTCCGCCCTTGATCACAAACTGTTCCATAGGTTGTTTTTCGTCCTCAAAAGAGTTCATGGAAAGCATCGATGCCGATCCCGCTCCAAAAAGCGGGCGTCCACCGGCGTGTCTGAAAATCCATCACCAAAAACACAATTCAGACACACTTCTCTACATTAACCAAAAGATAATAGCACAACGGGGGATACTTTACCACAAGAAAACAGACCGGGCAAGGGCTGCCTCCACAAAGAAGAGCCCCGTCCGGCCTGTAGTTCTGATAATTTTGACTGAAAATCCATCCACTGCGCCGGCTTCTGCCGTCAGCCAGGGAATGGCATCAGTTTCCACTCGTGGCGTTTGTCGTAGAAGATGCCCCATCCGTGGCAGTTGAACCGCTCTCCGAAGAGCTGCTATCCGTAGTACCTGTGGAATCGCTGCCGGAGGTGCTGCTGTCTGTGGAACCGCTGCCTGTCTGCTTCATTGTATAGGTGACATCCGTCATGGAGATTTTGTCCCAGAGGCTGTCATCTACACTCCAGTCAAGGTCTGCTTCCCAGCCGTCGAGAACTTCCTTGTAGTGCTCTGACTGCGCCGAAGCTGTCAGCTCCTCAATCTTGGAAGATGTCGCGTCGTCATCATGAACGGCATCGAGGCGGACGACGTAATAACCCGTGTCCTCATCTTCAATGACGTCACTCGTTTCGCCCTCATCAAGATCTTTGGCAGCCTTGATCACGCTTTCGGGAATTGTGGCATCCGTATAGGAATCCGCTGCGGTCGTGTAGGTATATGTCTTTACCTCACCGCCGAGTTCCTTTGCCTTGTCTTCAAACTCCGAAGCATCGGCTGCAGCAAGGGCTTCCGCGTTTTCCTTCACCTTTGCTTTTTCCTCGTCGGACAGGTCCGGTGAAAGGCTTGTGCTGTCAGTGCTTTCCGTTTTCCCCTTCGTGGAGAAGCAGACGTAGGACATTTTTGACTGGCCGGTTTCGTCGTCCGTCAGAGAAACCTGCGTCTCCGCCTTGATAGCCGCCTCGACCTTGTTCGAATAGAACATGCCGGTCAGCATCTTTTTGATATACTCTTCTGTAGCACCCATGGCCTTGACGGCCTTCTTCTCATTGTCGTCAAGGAAGGCGGCTGCTGCATCGTCAATGGCCTTCGCATCGTCATCGGAAAGGGTGACGCCGTAGTCTGCAGCGTGCTGCTCGAGAAGGTACTCGGACTTCAGTTCGTCCATGAGGGAGTCCTTGACATCGGCTTCCATGGTGGAGCCGTTCCCTGACATATCCTTTGTCCAGAAATCCGTCCCGTAGTAGGAGCCGTACGTCGTGTCGTACAGGGACTTATAATAATTCGCGAAGAAGTTTCCGTAGCCGTATTCGATCGAAGCCTCACCCTTGTTGATGTTCACCAGCGTCTCGTCATTTTTCGGAGCACAGGCGGAAAGAAGCGTTGCCGCTGCAAGACCGGCCGCTGCAACTGTCACAGCAATCTTTTTGTTCAACATAATAAAACCTCCGGAGTTCAAATTTCAACCCGTCTATTATAGCGGTCTCACCGGGTGAAGTAAACAGAATTTTGTCCCACACCTGTGAAGAATCGGTGTCCGCGTATGTGCCCACTCCCGAACGCGCCATTAGGCGGACGGCTTCGCCGAAGCCTGAGCTGCATCGCTTTCAGCAGGTTCTGCCTTGGCAACCAGTTTTTCAGCGATTGCGTTTACGATGCGGTCCGGCACCGCCGCAATATCCGCTTTTGTCAGGCGGTTGTTCGCTGCGGTGTTGAATGTGAAGGAGGGGGGAATCTGCGCGCCTCCTGCTGCCGGGCGGCCGACGTCAAACGTGAGATAGGGGGCATTGTCCTGCACCAGGGCAGGGATGGCGGCAGGATCTATGTTCCCGCTGGGCAGGAGTGTAAAGGTATAGGTGGTACCCTTTTGCTTTATATTCGTAATAAAAGCGGAATGGGCGCGCGTCTTCAGCATAGCGATGTCCATAAGGTTCGTGACGGCCTTCGGCAGGTCGCCGTAACGGTCGAGAAGCTCGTCCGTCACATCGGAACGGTCGGCCTCCGTGTGAATGCCGGCGATGCGCTTGTAAGCCTCGAGCTTCTGGGCAGCATCCGGAATATAGGACTCGGGAATATAGGCGTCGACGGAAAGATCGATGGACGTCTCGAAGTCCGCCGCCACCTCCTCGCCCTTCTTCTCCGCAATGGCTTCGGACAGGAGCTTCACGTAAAGGTCGTAGCCGACGGCCTCCATGTGGCCGCTCTGAGCCTCGCCCAGGAGATTTCCGGCTCCGCGGATCTCGAGATCCCTCATGGCAATCTTGAAGCCGCTTCCTAAGTCCGTGAACTCGCGGATGGCGGAAAGGCGCTTCTCCGCGACCTCTGCCAGCATCCGGTCCTTCGAATACATGAGAAAGGCATAGGCCGTGCGGTTCGACCGGCCGACGCGGCCACGGAGCTGGTAAAGCTGGGACAGGCCGAGGCGGTCGGAATCGTGGATGATGATTGTATTGACATTGCTGATGTCGAGGCCGATTTCGATGATCGTCGTCGTCACGAGGACGTCAATGCGGCGGTTGATGAAGTCGCTCATGATGGCCTCGAGGTCACCCTCGGACATCTTCCCGTGGGCAAAGGCGACGGAGGCATCGGGCACCAGCTTCTGGATTTCAGCGGCGACGTCGGCAATGTCCTTTACTTTATTATAGACATAGTAGACCTGCCCGCCGCGGGCCAGCTCCCGGTCGATGGCCTCGCGCACGATCTCGGGGCTCCGCTCCATGACAAAGGTCTGGATGGGCATACGGTCAACAGGGGCTTCCTCGAGAAGACTCATGTCGCGGATGCCGGCGAGACTCATGTGCAGCGTCCGCGGAATGGGCGTCGCAGAGAGGGAGAGGACGTCGACGTTCTTCTTCAGCTTCTTGATTTTTTCCTTGTGGGAAACGCCGAAGCGCTGTTCCTCATCAATAATTAAAAGCCCCAGGTTTTTGAAGGCCACATCTTTGGACAGGACGCGGTGGGTGGCGATACAGACGTCCACCGTCCCGTTTTTCAACCCCTCCACCGTCTTTTTGTTCTCCGCAGCCGAGCGGAAGCGGCTCATCATGGAGACAGACACGGCAAAGGGGCTCATCCGCTCCGTAAAGGTATTGTAGTGCTGCTCCGCGAGGATCGTCGTCGGGCAGAGGTAGACGACCTGCTTTCCGTCGCAGACCGCCTTGAAGGCCGCGCGAAGGGCGACCTCCGTCTTTCCGTAGCCGACGTCGCCGCAGATGAGGCGGTCCATGATCTTCGGAGACTCCATATCCCGCTTCACGTCTTCGATTGCACTCTGCTGGCTGTCCGTCTCCTCGTAAGGGAAGTTGTCTTCAAACTCCCGCTGCATCTCGTTGTCCGGGCTATAGACAAAGCCCGTCTCCTGCTGCCGCTCGGCGTAAAGCTCCACCAGGTCGTCTGCGATTTCCCCGACGGCCTTTTTGACGCGGGATTTTGTCTCCGCCCACTCGCGGGAGTTCAGGGAGTTTAATTTCGGCTTCTTTCCCTCTGCTCCCGAGTACTTGCCGATCATGTCGAACTGGGTGGCCAGGATGTAGAGGTTGTCCCCCTTGGCATAGGAGATCTTGATGTAGTCCTTCGTCACCCCGTCGACTGCAATTTTCTCAAGCCCCCGGTAGATGCCGAGCCCGTAGTTTTCGTGGACGACATAGTCTCCGACATGGAGGTCGCGGAGGGAACGGACCTTCTCGCCGCCTGTGTAGCGCTTGACGCGCGGCCGCTGCTTCTTCACCGCTGAGCCGAAGATGTCCGTCTCCGTGATGAAAGCCCAGCCGGAAGCATCAATGATTGTACCGGTCGTGAGGCCGCCGGTTGTGATCAGTATTTCCCCGGGCACCGTGTCCCGGTCGATATCCTCCGTGAAGTAGCAGTTGACTTCATATTCCCGGAGTTCATCGGCCAGCTTCGCCCCGCGGGTACGGGACGGCGTGACAATGGCCACCCGGAAATGATTTTTCCTGTATTTGGCGAGGTCCTTTGCCAGCAGGGCCAGATCCCGCCGGTAGGAGACGACCTCCGTCGTATGGATATAGTAGCGGGCAGAAACCTTGAGCTTTCCCTTCGTGTAGTCCAGCATCGACAGGGCAAGGCCGGGCAGGGACTGAAAGCGGGCGTAGATATCCGCTTCGGAAAAGAGGAGCTCCGCCTGCCGGGGCGCCGCCTCTCCTGTCTCGATCCGCCGCTTCATGGATTCCGAGAATTCGTCGGAAACGCCCTTCACCGCTGCGGCAATCCGGGCAGGCTCATCGAAGACGAGGAGGCTTCCCTCCTTTGGCAGCCAGTCAATCAGGGAGACCGCCTTTTTGCAGAAGTAGGGCAGGTAGGTCTCAAACTCCTGGCCGAACCAGCCGGCCTCACAGGCGTCCTGAAACTCCTCGAGACGCGTCTTCACCCGAAAAGCTGCCTGTGTTTCCATGGCTTGCCGCAGGGCTTCGTACTGCTTTTTCAGATCCTTCTCTACAGCAAGGATTCCCGCCTTCTTCTCCTCCGGGCTCACGATGAATTCGCCCGCCGGGCAGAGGGTGAAGGAGTCGATTTTTTCAATGGACTTCTGGGACTCCGTATCGAAGGTCCGCATAGAGTCGATCTCATCGCCGAAAAATTCAATGCGGACGGGGTATTCCGCCGTCAGGGGAAAAATATCTATAATGCCGCCCCTGGACGTAAACTCTCCGGGACCCTCGACCTCGGCCACACTCTCGTAACCATTCTTCACGAGGAGCTTGATCAGGGCGTCCGGCTCCACCGTGTCCATGTCAGAGATTTTGAGAAAGCCCTTTTCAAAGTTCTCCCGCGGCGGAAGCATGTTCATGAGAGCAGATGCAGCAGCAAAGACCGTCAGCCGGTCCTTGTGGAGGAAGGCGTCAATTGCCCGGATCCGCTCGCGCGTGAGTTCGTTCGAGCGCAGGTCGGACTGGTAGAAAAGCAGGTCCTTGCCGGGGAAATACACGGTGTTTTCGTCGAACCAGCTGTACTCCGCCGCCCGCTCCTTCGCCGTGCGGTCGTTCTCGCACACGACAATCTTCCAGGGGATGTCGCCTGCCGCCCCGTAAAGAACGAGATTTTTCGCGCTCTCCGAGACGCCGCCCAGGGCAAGTGTCTGCCGGCCGCCCTTCTTCAGGGCATCCCGCAGGGTATCAATTTCAGTCAGGCCGCGGATGGCCTGGGTGTAGATGTCGCTCATAGTCCTATCCATTACATGCAGCGCCATTTGCTGCAAGGCGTATTAACTGCGGCCGCTGTTACATGCGGCGCCCGTCACCCGTTAAAGGCGCACATCGCCTTTTCCGTTCCTTCCGTGATGATGGTCTCCACCGCCGGCAGGCACTTTTCAAAGGCTTCTTCCACGGCCCGCCGGTCGTCCTTTCCCTCGCGGCCGAGGACGAAGGAGATCATGTCCTGGCCCGCCGGCAGGGTGCCGACCCCGATTCGCAGGCGGACAAAGTCTTCCGTCCCGCAGTTTTTGATGATATCCTTCAATCCGTTGTGGCCGCCGGCTGAGCCTTTCGCCCGGATGCGGATCTTTCCTGCCGGAAGGGCGATGTCGTCAGAGATTACGATAAGCTCTCCGGCCGGGTTCACCTTGTAGTAGGAGCAGAGGGCCTGCAGGGACTCCCCGGAGAGATTCATAAAGGTCTGGGGCTTTACGAGAAGGACCTTCTGCCCGGAAATCACAGTGCTTCCGGTCTTTGCCCGGCATTCTTCCTTCTTCACGTCGCATCCCAAAGCCTTCGCCATCACGTCGATTGCGTCAAAGCCTGTGTTGTGGCGGGTGTGGCGGTATTTGAGGCCGGGGTTCCCGAGTCCTGCTACGATATACATATGCTCTTCCTTTCAGAAAAATCTGTACGCCAAAGCGCCGCAGAGGACGCCCCCTGCGGTTTTATTATTCTCGAAAAAAGGGGCCCGCACCGGCGGGCCCCTTCAGGCAATCATTCTTTCGCGCCGATGCAAACGGCATCATAGCACGATTTTTCATTCTCTGCAACGCCCGGGCCTTTGCCCTCCCAGACGCCTTTCTCAGTGGAAATTTTCTTCGGCTCCGCCGCTTACGTCTTCCACTGTGTTTTCGAAAATCTCGGGATATTCCGCCCGGCACTTGTCGAGGATCTGTGTCTGCAGCTTCCTGCGGACCTCAGACCGGATCGGATGGGCGATGTCCTTGTAGTCCCCGTCCGAGCCCTTGCGCGAGGGCATCGCGATAAATATTCCTCTCTTTCCGTCAATCACTTTGATGTCGTGTACGACAAACTCGTCGTCGATGGTGATGGAAACCACAGCCTTCATCTTGCTGGGCTTCTCCATCTTCCGAATCCTGATGTCGGTGATCTGCATGATTTCGTCCTTTCTCATAATGCGCCATTGCATTTGATTCGAACGCCGTCAGACCAAGGTTCACATCATGTCCACGCTCTAGCCTACTCTCTCCTTGGCTTTGATGAAGTATTATTCAATTGTGTTGTAATTACACTCCGTAACGGTTCTTGCGTTCAAAAACAATCTTGATTTCATTCTCTCCGACGTAATTCTGGTCGGAAAGGAGGGTTTCATTGCTCTCTACGATGCAGTTCTCCACATGGACGTTGTCGCCGACATAGGCCCCGTTCAGAATAATGGAGTTCCGTACCGTGGAATTGTTCCCGATGAAAACGCGCTTGAAAATCACGCTGTTTTCCACGCAGGAATTGATGATGCTGCCGGAGCCGATCAGGCTGTTCTTGACACTTGACCCGACATTGAACTTTGCCGGCGGCAGATCCTGGGCCTTCGAGTAGATCTTCGCATCCTCGCGGAAGAAGAAGTCCTGTACCTCAGGCTTCAGGAAGTCCATATTTGTCCGGTAGTAGGACTCAACCGTCGCGATATTCGACCAGTAGTCGTCCAGCATATAGCCGTAGATTTTTTTCATTCCCTTGTAACGGACAAGGATATCCGTGACGAAGTTGTAGCGTCCCTCGCGGTTGCACTGCTCGAGGAGCTCTATAAGCTTCCGCCGGCGAATGATGTAGGTGCCGGTCGATACGATATTCGAGTGGGCCATCATGGGCTTTTCTTCAAAGTCCTCGACGAGGCCGTCCGTGTCGATCTTCACCGTGCCGAAACGGGAGATGTCATCGCCCGCAGGCGCGTGGGCGCATACGATCGTGATGTCCGCCTGCTTTGCAATGTGGAAATCGAGCACGGGACCGAAGTCCATCTTGTAAACGCAGTCACCGGATGAAATGACCACATAGGGTTCGTGCCGCCGCTTCAGGAAGTCGATGTTCTGCCACATGGCGTCCGCTGTACCCCGGTACCACCAGGAATTGTCCGCCGTGACGGTCGGGGTGAAGAGGAAGAGGCCGCCCTGCTTGCGGCCGAAGTTCCACCACTTCGAAGAATTCAGGTGCTCATTCAGGGACCGGGCGTTGTACTGGGAAAGCACGGCTACGGTCTGAATGCCGGAATTCGTCATGTTTGAAAGAGAAAAGTCGATGCTCCGGTAGCTGCAGGCAATCGGCATCGCCGAGATGGCCCGCTTTTCGGATAGTTCCCGCATCTTCTGCGAGTTTCCGCCTGCAAGTATGATTCCGAGTGCCTTCATGCCACATCACCTGCCTTAATGATATATCCGCCGCTCTCGAGTGCATTATTAGGATAATCATTCATATCCGTGACACCCTTGATTGCGGTATTCTTGCCGATGGTCACATTCGCCGGGATGACAGAGCCGTTTCCGATCGTCGCCAGCCCGAAGCTGTAGATGGAGGCGTTGAGCTTGGACTCGGCCTCATCGCCGACACCGACCTTCGAATTCTCTCCGATCTCGCAGCGCTCGGCAATGATGGACTTTTCCACATAGACGCCCTTGTGGATGACGGTATTCTTCATAATAATGGAGTCGCGGATGCAGGCTCCCTCTTCGACGACAACGCCGGCAGAGAGGACGGAATTCGTGACCTCCCCGTGGATCTGGCAGCCCGCGCCGATGATGGATTTCGAAACCGTCGACGTATCAGCGAGATACAGGGGCTCGATCAGGGACTGTTTCGTATAGATCTTCCAGAATTCCTCGTAGAGATTGAACTCGGGGATGAGATCGATGAGCTCCATATTCGCCTGCCAGTAGCTTCCGAGGGTTCCGACGTCCTTCCAGTAGCCGTTGAACTCGAAGGCGTAGATGCGTTCGCCCTTTTCATGGCAATATGGAATAATATGCTTACCGAAGTCGCAGTTGCTCTGGTCTTTCAGGGCAATCAGGGCTTCCTTCAGGGCCG
>OMTX01000169.1 GCA_900314085.1 uncultured Lachnospiraceae bacterium
ATGATTCCAGCGTGAGGCACTCACGCCTCATATCGGTAAAAACCTGAATGATTGAGGTTAATCATCTGTAGGGGATATTAATCTGAAATGACAGAACTGACAACGCTTTGTTACATTGAAAAAGATGGGCAGTACCTGATGCTGCACCGTACCTCGAAGGGACACGACATCAACCATGACAAGTGGATCGGCGTCGGCGGGCATTTCGAGGATAATGAAAGCCCGGATGAATGCCTTCTCCGTGAGGTACGGGAAGAGACTGGCTACACGCTGACGCACTTTGTGCCGCGCGGCATTGTGACCTTTATCTCCGGAACCGGCGTGACGGAGTATATGCACCTCTTTACGGCGGATGGCTTCACCGGAGAACCGATTGCTTGTGATGAGGGGGAGCTCGAGTGGATAGACAAGAGCCGGATTGAGAATCTGAACATCTGGGAAGGTGACCGGATTTTTCTCCGTCTGCTGCGGGATGACGCGCCGTTCTTCCTGCTGAAGCTGGTATATGATGGCAATGAACAGCTGGTTCAGGCAGGCTTGAACGGGAAAGAAATGAAAATAAATTCCGATTCAAATGCGGAGCAGGATTATTTTCAATTGTCTTCTTTGTAGAACGGGATCATCCCGCTATAGATGTAATCAAGGCTATAGGTATAGCGGTGATTGTGATCCGGCCATATTGTTATTCTCATAGAGATGTTTCATTTCATGATGGTAAGAATGCTGTCAACCGGCATTCGCTTTGCCTGAAAAGTGTTGATGCGGGCGGTCTTGTCCTCAACCCCAAGCCCGATATCGATAGCAATGTCGTACGCGTTGGGAATCGGTACGTATTTTCGGATAATATCCGGGTACTTCACGAAGCTGTAAGCAACGACGGATCCGAGGCCGTGATTGGTTGCACTTAAGAGGATGCTCTGCTCAAAAGCTCCGAGATCCATAATAGCCCATTTGGCTGCCGTTTTCGGAATCGTGAGGTAGAGGAAGGCAGGGGCATTGAAGAGTGTGTCCTGGGCGTGTACGAACTCTTCAAACTCATTGCCCAAGTGGGCTTCCATATCCTCGCTGAGAGTCTGCATGTTCCTTTGAGCAGCGGCCGACCACTCCGACCGGTGGACGACCGTGAAATCGGAAACGCCAATCATATGCTTCTCAGCGTGGTCCATATATTCCTGTCGGATAGTCTTTGCAACGTATCCCATAGCCACGAAAACGCGGGTTTCCTGAGCATCCACCCAGGAGGGAGAACGCCGCGCATCGTCTACGATCTCTTCGATTACGGACGATTCAATCTGCTGATCAGTGAAACGGCGGACGGCATGTCTTTTTGTAACCACATCTTTAAATTCCAAAGAGCTACCTGCCTTTGCGGTTGAACCAATGTCTGTATTTTACATCATAGAAGCATTTACAGAAATAGCAGCAGACAAAATCGGGATTATTTTTGAAAAGGAGATGCGTTATGACAGAACTTGAAGCGATTGAACAGAGACATTCGGTACGGCAGTTTGAGAAAAGGGAGATTGGAGAGGATATTGTTTCCGCCCTGCAGAAGCGGACAGATGAAGTGAATGCAGAGAGCGGTCTTCACATCCAGCTTTTTACAAATGAGCCGGGTGCCTTTCTCGGGAATGAAACGAGCTATGGACAGTTTAGTGGCTGTTGCAACTATTTCGCTATTGTCGGCCCGAAGGGAAAAGACGTGGAAGTTGGCTACTACGGTCAGAAGCTCGTCCTCTTTTCACAGACTCTGGGACTAAATACCTGCTGGGTGGCGATGACCTATAAAAAGGGAAACGTAAAGGTCGATGAAAAGGCCGGGGAAAAGCTTTATATTGTAATTGCCCTGGGTTACGGAAAGACAGCTGGTGTGCAGCATAAAAATAAGGAAGCGTCTGCGGTCAGTGATCTTTCTGCTGAAAGCCCTGAATGGTACAAAAAAGGAATGGAAGCAGCTCTTCTTGCCCCTACTGCCATGAATCAGCAGAAGTTCCGCTTTACCAGGAGTGGAAACAGGGTGACAGCCAAAGCCGGAATTGGTTTCTACACGAAGATCGACCTCGGTATCGTCAAATATAATTTTGAAGTTGGTGCAGGAAAAGAGAACTTTACCTGGACGTAATGGCGTCCGTATATTTTGAAAACAGCCAGGGCAGACGTGGCCCCCTTCCGGACCGCGCCTGAACTGATATTTCGATGGTGTACAGTTTGTCTTTTTTTCAATCTGCGAGGCTGCTGCCGACGATCTCCTGACCATCAGCAGTTCCTACGCTTTCTTCGTCGTTTGCGGTGACTTCATCAGAAGCGCCGAGCTCCATCGTCTCCATATCGCCAAGGGAGATGTTGCCGTCGAGGTCCTCGTATACATTGACGAGGTCGTATTCGGAAACGGCATCGGGATAAACAGGGGTTACCTTGCAAAGGATCATGTAGTTTGTTCCTGCGACTACCTGGCTGCCAAGGTAGGCGATGGGCTCGATGTCGGAGCCGACGAAGCCGTCCAGAGCTGCGTCAAGCATCTTCTGAATATCTGCGTTCTTTGCCATGTCGACATCGCCTGCATTTGCAGTGAAGCCGCCGGCGGTCTGTTCTCCGATGATCTCCTTGTCGTCCGTGATCTCTGCGTTGCCTTCGAGGTCTTCGTAGATCGTGATGACGGAGATGGTAGGCTCTGCGTCAGGAACGACTACCGTCTCACGGACCAGGATGGAGTAGTTCGTGCCTGCGACTACCTGCTTTCCGAGAAGGGAGATGGCTTCGTAGTCAACGCCGTCGAGCTTTTCTACAGCCTTTTCAAATGCGGCCTTTGCTTCATCGTCCAGTTTGTAGTTTTCGCTTGCTTCCCATCCGCCGTCGATATTCATGGCTTCCTCATTATTCTCATTTTCAGATGCTGCGCTTACTTTGTGGGTATTGTAGGCAAATGCGCCTGCTCCGATGAGGAGGGTTGCGGTGATGGCTGCTGCGATGACTTTCTTTGCGTTCATGTTTTTCATAGTGATTTCCTTCTTTCTTTTTGTGAGATGCTCTTGTTTCGGCTTGGAATAGGTTTCTTTCCTTGCCCCTTCACCTTATATACAGGTGGGCGAGGGGAAATGTTGCAGGGAAAAAATATTTTTCAGGATCAACTACGGCCGCATTGAGGACGTCATGGCCTGAATACAGAAGAACACCTCAAAGGTCAGGAATATCAAGGCCTATATGCTGACAGCCCTTTTCAATGTCCCGGGAACCATGAACAGCTACTACCGGGCTGAGGTCAATCAAGATATGCCGCAGTACGCGGGATGAGAAGGGGTGGCAGAGATGTAATTGTTCCTGCCGTTTCCTGTGGTAGAAAGAAAAGACCTGTGTTACTATTTCTGTGGAGCTCGACAGATTCCGGTTTATCGGGATGTGAGGAGGCTTTATGAGTAAAGATTATTTATGGGAAAAAGACGGTTATCTCATTCGCCCTGCCAGTGCTGAAAATGTAAATGCCTACTACCAGCAGAATTACTGTCCGCTTGATAAAGAAGTGGCAAGGCTGACCGGATGTAAAGAAGTCTTTGCTGAAGAGGAAGTGAAGACCTTTTTTCTGAAATCCCTTGAAGACGACACCCGATATTTCTTCCTGATTTTTTCACCGGATGGCAGAATCATCGGGGAAAGTGTGATCAATGAAATTGATTGGAAACTGCGATGCGCGAACTTCCGTATAGCTCTTTATCAGCCGGCAGAACGCGGGCATGGAATCGGCACTTGGGCAACGGAAGTCACCCGTGATTTTGCATTTGAAGAATTGCATTTGCATCGTCTGGAATTGGATGTCTATTCCTTTAATCCGCGGGCAGAACGGACATATCTGAAAGCCGGGTTCAAAAGAGAAGGTGTCTTGCGTGATTCAATTATGGATGGAGAATAATACGCGGACGACATTCTGATGGCCATCCTGGAAGATGAATGGGAAGAAATCAAGAATGTAAATTAATCTCTCCGTAATGATGGGCAGTAAAAGGCAATTGTTGCCGATATGTATGACGATTACTGCGGATTGCTTCTTCGGTAGGCCTGCGGGGTAATTCCCGTACATTTCCGGAAGACGGCCGTGAAGTGGCTCTGGGAAGAAAAGTTCAGGTATTCCGCGATTTCGGAATAGGAATAATCAGAGAATCGGAGCAGGCTTTCAGCCTCTTCGATTCTCTTTTTTTGTATGAACTGACCGGGAGTGTTTCCGGTCTCGTCGTGAAAGCGGCGGCAGAGATAGGACACGGACAGGTGGACGGAGGCAGCCAGGTCGGAAAGCAGGATCTTCTCATGCCGGTGATTTTCAATGTATTCGATACACTGGACCACTTCCGGCGAATAGCGGCTTTTCTCTTTTTTGGCCCGGGCCACGCGGCGGGTGAAGTCGAGGACCATTCGGATATTTTCTTCATCGAGCTGGTCTTCGGTGAGCTTTTCCATGCGCCGGATGTAGATGTCACTCAGGGAAAAGGCTTCTTCTTCATCCATTCCGCCTTCGATGGCATAGCGGGTGACGAGTGTGACGTTTGCTATGCTGCCGTAGAAAAGGTTGCGGCTGCCGGTCGACATCTGGCCGTAGACCGTCTTCGGCAGGGCTTCATAGGTTGCGACCAATCGGTCGATATCTCCATCCCGTACACAGGTGAGAAGGGCTCGCTCCTCCCTGTATGAGGTATGGATCAGGGACTTTTCTGAGTTCTGAAAGAGCTCGTGGCTCAGCATTCGGCTGGAATCCGGAAGCTCAGGCAGCTTGAAACTTTCCTTCTTTTTCATGGCGTCGCTCCGATATTAAGAATGCTGACATCTTTGGTGACATATTACTATAATTCAAATAACTGGGCAAGAAAATGATATAGAAAATAATATTATGATATGAAATCAGTGCCTTCCATTCTATACTCGGGAATAGAAGGAGGGCGTATGAATAATCTGAGCACGGAGGAAAAAATATCTCTTGTGACCGGAACCGGCATGTGGCACACGACGGCTGCAGGCGGCCTTCCATCCGTAATCCTGAGCGACGGACCGAACGGCCTCCGGACACAGGAAGAAGGAACGCAGGCCAATAATGACAGCATTCCGGCCACCTGCTTTCCGACGGAGGCGACACTCGCCTGTACCTGGAATCCGGAATGTCTTGGGAAGGTTGCGGAAGCCATTGCCGACGAAGCCATTGAATACGATGTTTCAGTCGTCCTCGGCCCCGGCGTCAATATCAAACGGTCTTCTTTCGGCGGGCGGAACTTTGAGTACCTGTCAGAGGATCCGTATCTCGCGGGGAAGCTGGCAGCTGCCTATATCAAAGCGATGGAAGGCAGGGGAGTGGGGACTTCTCTCAAGCACTTCGCCGGCAACAGCCAGGAACGCTTCCGAATGACTTCAAACAGCGAGATCGATGAGCGGACGCTGCGCGAGATCTATCTCAGGGCATTTGAGATCGCCGTTAAAGAAGGAAAACCGGGGAGCGTCATGGCTTCCTATAACCGCCTGAACGGTGTCTATGCCACGGAAAATGCAAAACTGCTGACAGAGATTCTTCGTGATGATTGGGGCTTTGAAGGGGCGGTCGTCTCTGATTGGGGAGCCTGCACGGATCTCGTCTCCGCGCTTAAGGCCGGCATGGACCTGGAAATGCCGGACAGCGTCGGCTTTCACCGGAAATATCTGGAAGAAGCAGTAAAGGATCCGCAGACTTTCGCTGCACTGGATCGGGCTTCTTCGAAAGTGGCTGCCCTTGTAGAGAAATACCGCCCGGGAGCAGAAGGCAGAACCCTTAAGAATGTTGATTCTCATGCCGTCGCGGAAGAGGCAGCGCTCGAAGGGGCAGTTCTTCTGAAGAACGACGGTACTCTTCCGATTACGGATCCTGCAGTAAAAATCTTTTTAACCGGGCCTTTAAGTGTAAATGTCCGCATTCAGGGAGGCGGCAGCAGCCATGTGAATGCGAAGCACAAGCCGGACATGAAGGCCACGCTGGAAAAATGCTTTGTCCCGGCTGATGATGCAGCTTCTGCGGATGTGATCCTCTATTTCGGCGGACTTGACGACAAGGCGGAGGGGGAAGGCTTTGACCGCACAAGCTTTTCCCTGCCGGAAGAGCAGATTCAGGATATGGAAAATGTCCTGAGCCTGGGAAAGAAAGCAGTATTCATTGTCTTTGGAGGCTCTCCATTTCTCATTCCATTCCGGGAAAGATGGGATGCCATCCTTTTCATGGGATTGCCGGGAGAGGCGGCGGATACAGCTCTTTCAAAACTAATATCCGGAGAGAGCTCCCCTTCCGGGAAGCTGGCAGAGACCTGGCCATTTTCGTATGAAGATGTTCCGAGCTATGAAAACTTTGCCAGGGAGGACAGGAACATCCGCTATTCGGAAGGCATCTATGTCGGGTACCGGCATTATGATTCTTCGGATATCCCTGTCCAGTACCCCTTTGGCTATGGCCTCTCCTATTCGGAGTTTCGGTATTCCGACCTGCATATCGTAAGCGGTGGCGGAAAGGTATCCGTACAATTCAAATTGAAGAATGCCGGGGCAGTTGACGCGGCTGAGATTGCAGAAGTCTATATCCGGAATCCGGAGTGTGACTTTCCGCGGGAAAAGAGGTCGCTGCGGGGCTTTAAGAAAGTGTTTCTTTCTGCCGGGCAGGAAGCAGACGTGGAGATTCCGCTCGATGACAGGAGCTTTCAGATCTATGCCCATGGAGCATTTGCTGCAGTCAAAGGAACATATGTCATCGAAGTCGGAAGCAGCCTTAATGATATCCGGCTTTCAGAAGAATATTCTGTAGAAGACGGGCAGATCTTTACGAAGGATGACTTTCCACAGGAAGCCTGGAAAGATTTCATCTATCCGGCGAAAGGCTTTTTTGACAAGCGGAGTACCGTCCGCGAGATGAAGGCCAGCTCCCCGCTGATCCGCCTGCTTCTTCGAATCGTAAAGGGACAGGTCGGAAAGATCTTTCCGGGGAGAGAGTTCGATGACCCGGAAGTACAGATGTTTTGGGAAGGCCTCATGGATGGGCCGATTGAAGCGGTTGCCATACAAAGCGACGGCCTGATCAGCCGGAAACTGATGACGGCCCTGATCGATGACGCAAACGGGCATCATCTTAAGACCATCGGGGATCTTTTGAAGGGAGGAAAGGCATGAAACTGGATAACCGGACCAAGTGGTCCTACTGTATCGGGGCAACCGGGAGGGATGCCGCCTATGCCCTGGTCAGCATGTATCTCATCGTCTACGTGCAGTATACGGTAAAGCTTTCGACGGCGCAGTTTGCCGTGATCTCCGCCTGCATGGTGGCCTGCATGGTGTGGGATGCGATCAATGATCCCCTTATGGGCATCATTATCGAGAATACCCATTTCAAATGGGGAAAGTACAAGCCCTGGA
>OMTX01000168.1 GCA_900314085.1 uncultured Lachnospiraceae bacterium
TCCACCTTCTGGATGGTTCTTTCAAAGAAAAAACAGTGCAGGCGGGCAACCGGCCAAACGAGTTCATCCCAATCTCAATTGAAAGCACCGCTCCTGAGACCCTGAATCTGACCGCAGGAACAGAGACCTATACCCTGGGTAATGACGTGGAGGCGACAGTCACTGCCTCCGGAGCTTTCACTGCAGAAGTCACCAATCCGGCCAAGGTTCCGGATACCACATTATTTTATAGCTCCTATTATCCGGACAAGTCCATCCCCATCACATCAGGCATCGGACTGGGCAGCGCAGCCGTTACCCTGACTTCTCAGGGGGCGGAATCAATCGCAAAGGAGTCAAACCCGCAATATTACTTTTACCTGACGGCCGGGACCCAATACCTCGCCACACCTACTCCGACAATACCTGCAAGCGGTTGGTATCAGTTGAAAAACAAAAACGGAAATCCCATTACAAACAGCTCGCAGATTGGAACAAGCAGGGTAGCTCTGGCAAGTGACGTATCTTCGTTCCTGAATATCAATTCCGGGACACCAAACAACAAAGGGCTGGCCGTTGTTAATCCGACAGCTGTACAGTCTGCCGGAAAAACTTCCGGTTGGGCAGAACGCGAGGGCGGCACTTCAACCGGAGCCATTACCGCTACTTATGATAGCGCCAATCTTTCCGACGCGATGGGCATTTCCGTGCAAGGTTCTCCTGCTGTTGGCGATATGCTGACTCTGACTGCTTTTCAGAAGGCAGGTACCTATACAAAGTCCTATGACCGCCTCAAAGTAGACAGCTACGCCGATGCTCTCGACGCCATGGCCCGGGTGCAGAAAGCTATTGAAACCGTTTCCTCCCGCCGGGCCTACCTCGGCGCCACCCAGAACCGCCTGGAACACACGGTCAAGAATCTGGACAATGTGGTTGAAAATACAACGGCAGCGGAATCAAGAATCAGAGATACGGATATGGCAAAAGAAATGGTGAGCTATGCAGCATCAAGTATTCTCGAACAATCCGGAGAATCCATGCTGAGCCAGGCAAATCAGACACCACAATCTGTTCTGCAGCTGCTCTCATAACAAACGAAAGAAAGGCTATCAAGTTGAGTGAATGGAAAAGAAGAATTTCAAAATTCTCTATTTCTTTTCTTGCCCTCTCCCTCTGCCTTTTTTCGCTTAAAACTTCTGCCGCAGCCACATCCGATACCATATCCGGTGACGGCTACACAACGCAGAACGGCACCCTCTACAATGGGAACTTTTCAGATCCCTCTTCCGCCGCTGCAGTTTCCAATTTCAGCATCTATGCCATGACCAGCGGAACATCATCCAGCATAAAATACGACGTTGAGATTTCATTCGGTGATATGCAGTTCGTCTATGATTACGGCAATTACTGGAATCCCACAACCCATTCTTATATGGCCAATACTACCGGCCGACAAGGAGGCGGATGGGTGATTATCGGCTATACAGACGGCACGCCAACGGTTACTCAATCCGTCAATAACCTGATTTCAATAGAAAACTACTCTAACTTTCCGATGACCTGTTCTTTGAGCTATTCTATGAATGGAACACAGCTTAACGCAGACCCCTATGGAGAGCACAGCGTAATCGGAATCTTTCAGGATGGATTCGGTTTCACTGACTACAGTCTGCTTGAAGAGGGATATGGCGGCGCTACTGCAAGAAACATGCAGACCATGTCATTTACTTTGGAAATGGATTCATCCGGAATCAATACAGCCGGAGAATATTATTATTATGTAAATTCTGAAGGTGATACAAATAAGGATATTTATTTTGCGCTTTCCGGAATTCCCGACCGAGATGGCCCTTCCGATTTCACTAAAGTAGGCACGATTACGGTCAACATTGCCCCTGCAGTCAACACCACAAAGATGACAATTATGAATTAAAAAAACGTCCGGGCGCATTTTCAGCCGGGACGTTTTTGCTGTTTCATAACCTGTTTTCGTATGAAACATTCTCTGTGATATGTGGTGACTTGTGTGGCGACCGCGCCGAAGATGCTGCTGAAACCTCCTTTCCATGCGGGTTTCAGAAACAGCTCATCGTTCGATCCCCCTAAGCTCCATAGAAAAGCGGGAAGTCTTGAAATTCAAGGCTTCCCGCTTTTTGCAGTTTATGCTGCTTTTTGATAATCGGTAATAAACACTCTGTCAGCGATTTTTGCAGCCAACGCTGTAATCTGTTCTATCTTCTTCATTACCTTCATGTCAATAATTTCCTCACCGCATTCATCGCAGCGCTGACAGGGAACATTTTCGATAATGACATAACAATTGGGAAGAGAATAGAAATATGTGGTTTTTGCATCAACCAATTCTCCGCGGCCGCAGCTTGGACATTTCATATCAATCACTCTCCTTTTGTATTCTTGTTTTCAAATCATCTTCAAAAACCTTTTTGTCCACATTCGGTTCATAGACCGTTATCAGAAAAGCGTAATCTTCTGCATCAGCAACGACTATATGTATCGGCCGTCCAGCCTTTGTAAAGCCCAAAATCAGACAGCTTGGGAATGGTGTATCTTCCGGATACTCTTCTATGATTTCACCATCTGCGACACAGTGCAATCCTATAAACCCTCCGGGATCAGCTGTCCGTCCCCGAAATCCATGATCACACCATAGTCGAAGAAGTGAGCCCCGTATTCATCATAGGAAGATGACAGGTATGTTCTCTCTGAAATTCCCGGCCGCCACTCCCAGGGATCATATACGGCCCCAAAATGCGCGGTTTGCCAATCCCTGTCCAACTGAAAATAGTCGTCCGTAAACCCCATGTCTCTTAACCGGCTTTCCCATTCATCTGCCGGCATGGTATTTTCAAGCCCGCCGGATAAAGAGCAGGGCAGCGGCGCCAGGGGATCATTGCCGCCCGCCCGCGTGGGAGAAAAAAAGGCAACGGCACAATCTTTGGCCTCGGCATCCTGCTCAGAAAAATTAACGAGCCAGACCTCGAACCGGTCCCCTTCCTTGTTGATAATACAAGCGAAGTGGTCCTCAATCTGATGCGGCCCGATTACGGTGTCCTCATAGACATGCAGGGAGTCGTCGATCGGCGGCTGTCCCGGTTCCATCGGCGGCACCCAGATTTGCCAGCCGTTGGCGTAGAGCTGGGGAACAGAGATCGGGAGCTGATAGATCTTTCCATTCAGCCCCACCCTGTTATCCGTCAACGCATCTCCCAGCTCTGTCGGCTCTTCAGGCTCCTCTCCGGGCAGTGTTCCATCCGGCCGCAGGGAGGCAAGGATTGCTGCATCCCGCCAATCCGCTACAGTTTCCGCCGGATTCTCTTCCGTTCCCCATCCTGTTTCTTCTGCCGGGGATGACGCAGACGGCAAGGCCTCCAAGGCTTCTCTCGTCTCATTATGATAATATTTCGCGGTATCCGCGTAACTGTCGGGTGTCTTCTCTTCGAACGTAAAAAGCTGGGAAGCTATGTCATCAAGGGCGCCTTCCAGACCGAATACCAGGAGCAGGAAGCCTGCCATAATGCCCCAGCAGACAAGGACGATGACGACCCCGCCTCTGTCTGCTTTTCCATAGGCCTCGCTTTCATCGAGTCCTACGGCAGACATCTTTTCCTTCAGACTGCGCACATGAAAATAATGAATCAGCAGGGTGCCTGCCAGAAACGCACACCCGATCGTCAACAGGAATGTTGCAAATCCTTTCGCATCGGCCGCCTTCCCGATCATCCAGCCGTAATCGGGTTCGTAGATGACCGGCACCACATCTCCCACTTCAGCCGGAAACTTGAGATCATCCCCTTCATCCAGGGTGACATAGGTTTCCACCCCGCTGCCATCCGGAGCCTCGACGGAAACGGCCAGCCACTGGTAATCAACCGGCTCCTCCCTGACCGGATCTCCATCATCATCCGTTTCAACAGTTTCCATACGTGTGCCGACGACCGAAGTCTCCGTAACCTTCCCCTTCATATCGACAAGCTTCGCCGCCTTGCGCTCTTCCACTGCTCCAAAAAACAGAAGAAAACAGGAAATGACCAGGAAGAGAATGAAGAATTCCCGGGCTTCGTTGGCCGCCTTTTTCAGCTGTTCCTGCTTTTCAATCGTACTTTCCACCTCCCCACGCATGCACAATTGCGAAATCGTTTTTCCGTAGTAAGGATTTTTCGTATACTGCAGTTCTATTTTATGACTGTTTTTCCTTGTTTCCTTTATTCTTCCGCCCGGCGTTTTGCACCGCAGCTTCCTGATTCTCCTGATACCGTTCTTCTTCCGCCCGGAATTCTTCGTCCTCGTCCATTATGTTCCGGACAATCAGGCTCCTTGTCAGCTTGTCTGTCCGGTTTTCGCCCGCATTCAGTTTTTCCCGTCTTTTGACATAGAAGTAACCGAGTGTACTGAAGACAACCGCCCCGATGAAGTTGACAAACAGATCCTTCATTGTATCCAGAATACCGATATCGAGATATCCGCCCTCAATTGTATATGTCTTTCCATCCGCAGTATAAATGACCGTGTCCGTAATGTTTTTGACGGCGATGATTTTCTGACTGTGTGTAGGATCCAGGCTGACCGACTGGAAATTCTGAACAATGAAATCCTTCTGCATGTCCTGGCCCAGAAAAAGATCCGCAAAGCATTCTATGAATTCCCACAGGACGCCGATCGTCATGGAAAAACAGAAAGCGGCAAGGGCCAGATAGAAAGGAGAAAGATCGACCCGCTTGCTGTGCCGGTTCAAAAGGTCGACAAGAGAAAACCCGACAGCAGCCGCGAGAAAACCGTTTAATGTATGCAGCATCGTGTCCCATCCGGAAATCGCCGTATAGAAGGCATCCACCTCACCCAGGATCTCCGCCGCAAAAATGAAGAGGTAGATAATTGCCTCAAATGCCGTCGGTATCTCTATTTTGAAGTGGTCTTCCAATAGGCTTGGAATCAGAAATAATAATAAGGACAGGACGCATATCGCAAAGCCTTCAAAGTTTTTCGTCAGAAGCTGCCGGATCGCCACCAGGATGACGAGAACCCGAAGAACGGAATAGACCCGGAAGGCTACCGGGTCTCTTTTGATCCGGATGCGAAGGTAGCTTATGTAGTCGCGGATTTTCTTCATGATTCTTACCCTTCTTTCGTTTGTTTATTATCATCCTCTGCCTTTTCATCCGTATGCTTCTTCCGGTACCAGAGCATGCCGGCTGCCGTAAATGCAAGAATGGCAATAAGGACGCCTGCAAAGATTCCATATCGCTCACCTGCCAGCGCATTTCCTGAAAGGGAGGAAAGCAGAATGGCCGGGAACCTGCCAACGAAACTGAACAGGAGAAATGCTGTAACGGAAAGATCCGTCAGACCGAGAAGATATGACATGATATCCTTCGGTATTCCCGGAATCAGAAAGAGGAGAAATATTACGATCTTTGACCGGTCTGTCGTCTTCAGGAATTTTGCCTTTTCTATCTCTTCCGGCTTAAAAAACAGTTCAACGAAGGCCATCCCGAAACGGCGCGTTAACAGAAAGACAAGCAGGCCGCCGACTGTCATTCCGGCATCACATACAAGAGTTCCCGGAAGCAGCCCGAACGCATATCCGGCAGCGATTTCAAAAGGTCCCCCGGGAACAACCGCTGCAAAGACCTGCAGGATCAATAGTCCGATAAAACCCACTACGCTTTTCAGGCCATTGTCTCTCACCGCTTCCCGCAGTTCTTCGGGATGGGCGGCAAGACCGGCGACAGGTTTCGCTAACAGGAGCGTTATCATTACCATCAGAGCAATGGCCGCCGTAAAGATGGCTATGCTGATGATCCTTTTTTTCTTTGCCTCATTTGCTTTCATACGAATATCCGGAAACATTCCTGGTGAAATCCTGCAGAAAGGGCCTGTGCGCCGGGTTTACCCGATCCGGTCCGGGTTGAACTTGATCGGCAGGCCGTCAACCTCAAGAACGCCCTTTTCTCTATCATCCGATGTGATATTGCCATTCAGAATATCTTCGCACCCTTTACGGAAATCCGGAACCAGGGTCAGATCTATTGAAAATTCTGCATGGCCGCCGTACAGACTGCTGACCGTTCCATCATCGATCAATTTCTGCATTTTGTCCAGGCTCTCAATATAGGTTGAAATCGGCTGACTTTCCTTCAGCTGCAGCAGGACACCGGAATTCGTAATGGAATCGCCCGTAAACAGGCTGCCGGTCTGTCGGTCCAGGATGCAGACAGAACCCGGCGTATGCCCCGGTGTCTCAACAACCTCAAGTGTCCTGCCGCCCAGATCAAAAGTGCCGTCTTCAGGAAGCGGTTTCCAGTTCTCATTGATGGGCATTTCTTCAATCGCCTTGTTCTGATATTCCATGATCATTTGTATCAGGGCAGGGGACTCCTTCATGGAATCCTCCAGTGTCGCCGGATCATTCCACATTTCAAACGTATCGGCGTCCTTCTCCGACATATAAACCTCGTCAAAGTAATGATTGCCTCTGGTATGATCATAGTGTCCGTGCGTATTGATCACAATGACCGGGAGATCTGTGATTTCGGCAATGCCATCCGGAAGGTCGGACAGACCGTTTGCCGAATCGATCAGAGCTGCTTTTTCACTGCCCACCACCAGATACATATTGGACTGATTTAAAGCCTCTGAATAGGCATATACACCGTCTGCTATCTTTTCAAACTTCGGCATGGTCACCCTTCCCAGACTGCGGAGATAAAGATTCCCGCCGATTCCCGCAACGACGATGACTGCCAGAATAATAATCAGCGCTTTCATTTTGCCCTTCTTCTTTTTCATACCTGTTTTCCTTTCAAAGTATTCACTTTGCTTTTTCTTTACGATGCAAACTGGCTTAAGTACAGCTGCTCATACTTTCCGTGCCGGGCCATGAGCTCATCGTGGTTCCCGGCCTCTTTGATATCTCCGTTTTCCATATAGAGGATCATGTCCGCATCACGAATCGTGGACAGGCGATGGGCAATGACAAAGCTGGTCCGTCCCTTCATAAGCTTTGCCATTGCATCCTGAATCTTCTGCTCCGTGTAAGTATCCACATTGCTGGTTGCCTCATCGAGAATCATGATCTCCGGATCACAGGCCATGGCCCGGGCAATCGTCAGAAGCTGCCTTTCGCCCTGAGAAATATTTTCTCCGCCGTGAGAAAGTTTGAAGTCATAGCCATCCGGCAGCATACGGATGAAGGAATCCGCGCTGGCCGCTTCCGCCGCTTCCTCTACCTGCCCGCGTGAAAGGCCGTCACGGCCGTAGGAGAGATTGTCGGAAATCGTGCCCTCGAAGAGCCAGGTGTCCTGCAGCACCATGGAAAAGTGCTTGCGCAGCTCTTCCCGCGTCATCCGTTTCGTATTGACGCCATCTACAATTATTTCTCCACCGTTTATCTCATAAAAGCGCATCAGGAGATTTACAAGCGTTGTCTTGCCTGCTCCGGTCGGGCCGACTATTGCAATCTTCTGCCCTGCCTTTACTGTAAAGTTTACGTCTGTCATCAGCTGATTGTCAGGTGTATAACCGAAAGCCACGTGACGGAATTCAACGGTCCCGTCTCCTTCCCGGACAGCTTCCGCATCTGCCGCATCAGGTTCCTCTTCAGGGGCATCGAGAAGGGCTCCGATTCGCTCTGCTGCGGCCGAAGCTGCCCCGATA
This sequence comes from uncultured Lachnospiraceae bacterium, assembly GCA_900314085.1. GTDB lineage: Bacteria > Bacillota > Clostridia > Lachnospirales > Lachnospiraceae > RUG306. The sequence continues at coordinate 7,654 of OMTX01000168.1, forward strand.
GATCCTGCCATGCCGGCAATCGTAGTGAAGGGCTGGGAGAACTGCTTCGTATACTGGAGCATTGACTGAACTGTGCCGACCGTCATCTTCCCGCCCAAAACGAAAAAGCAGCCAAGAACAGCGCTGACGACGTAGCCCGCATTGTTCACAAGAGATGTAACCGGACTGATGGTGCCGGATTCCGTATCGGCCTTTTCAGCAGTAGCCCGGAGTTTTTCATTCATTTCATCGAAGCGGCGCTCCGCCCGTTCTTCACAGCCGAATGCCTGAATGACATTCTTGCCATTGTAGATTCGTAAATGCCCTCGGGCTCGCTGCCGCTCGCGACGTCGACGTCCGCATCATCACCCCCGGCATCCCGGACAAAAAGACCGTCTTTGGCGTGACGCGCTCCTTCTACGAAGTCCTGACAAAGAAGGGCGTGCGCATCTACGAGTACACGCCCGGTTTCGTCCACGCCAAGGTCTTCGTCTCCGATGACCGGGTCGCGACCGTCGGCACCATCAATCTCG
>OMTX01000166.1 GCA_900314085.1 uncultured Lachnospiraceae bacterium
TCACGCATGTTGGCATTTCCTTCAGTGAACAGATACACCCATTTCTTTGCCATTTTTCGTCGTTCCTCCTAAAACTGTATGAATAATATAGAACATCAACGCGGAAAACTATTTCCCGCCTTGCTGTCATAGCCACCGTACGGGCAGACTTTTTCCATCTTCACCGCACAGCATTTTAGATTTTACCATATCCTGCCGCTTTCGCAAGGGAAAATTCGCCGGCAAAAAGAAAGCCCGCAGCGCGTACAGTGCACTGCGGGCAAAGGCCTTAGTCCTGTTCTGCTGCTGCGGCGGAGTGTCTGCGGGAGCGGACGGCCGTCTTTGCGCAGAGGGCGAAGAGGAAGGCGCCGAGCAGCTCCCCGATCATATAGAGCGGAACAGCGCCGGGGCTGTAGTACTTCATCACGGTGTCATAAGCCATGGCCCCGCCGTCAAGGAAGGACGTAAACCAGCCGATGGCAACGGAATAGGCAAAAGCCAGCAGGTAGTTTGCCGCAATAATGACTGAGATGAAGACGAAGCGTTTCCGCCGCTTCGCGGGCAAGGTCTTTCTGCAGGCGAGGACGATGGCGAATACAATCGCAGCAAGGGAAAGGGCAAAGAGGACGGGCTGCAGGACCTTGTATATGCAAAAGACCGCCTGCACCCGGGCATTGCCCCAGCCCATCTTCTCCCCTTCTTCGGCTGAATCCGGATCCGTCGCCCGCGTGAGCCTCTGTCCGATTCTTCTCTCCGCCATGTCGACAAGGCCTTCATCGTAGTCCGTGCTGTTTGCCTGCAGTTGGGGATTGAAGCCGCCCGGCGCGTACGCCTTCAGAAGGACATGGGCCTGAAAGATCATTCCGGCTTCCCGCCGCAGGGAAATGATTTCGGCTGGCGTCCGACCGCCGGCAGACGAAACGAGCTGGATCTTTGTGTCTTTCTCCAGGGTGCCGTCCGCAAAGGCCGCATCGAGTTCTTCATTGACCTGGCGGAAGAAGTCCTGAACGTCGGGCTCTGACCACCACTGTCCCGTCGCTACGAGGGCATCGCGGATGCCCCAGCCCAGGAAGTCGCCCTGGATCGGATTCGACTCGATGTCTCCGCCCAGCATAGGCGACGTGAAAAGGGCATCGACGAATTCTTCATCAGCGGAAAGCGTGGGGGAAGCGTCCACGGCCTGCGCCACCGCCTCTGTCGGCGCCCAGACGGACGGCGTCCGGTCGTCGGAGGCAATCTTGTAGACGCGGTTGCAGAAGCCCGCAATCTCCCCTTCCGTCCGCGTATTGATTTCGCGGACGCCGAAATAGCGGTAATTCAGCCCTTTGTAGCCGGCCGTTACGGCAGCGATCAAAAGGACGGGGATGCAGAGTCCGACGAGCTGGCGGATGAGCTCCTTCCACGATATTATTTTTTTGAATGTCCGTATGAGAACGATCAGGGCAAGAAAGAGGGTGTAGGCAGCAAACGCCGCGAGAATCCACATCCCGTCTTCCTTGATGTACATCGTAAAGCCGGCGACAAGGCCGAGGGCGACAGCATAGACAATGAGGCGCCACGTCTTCTGCCCGCCGCGGTAGAGGTCCGCCGCGATATTCAGCATCAGGGCAAACGTCAGGAAGTAGAAGGGCGCCAGAATGGAGTTCCTGTAGAGACACGTGCCGATGAACCAGTCAAAGGCAGCCGGCGTGTAGAGAACGAAGGCGTAGGCCGCCGTGCAGGCGACCGCCCCCCCATTGAAGAGTCGGCGGACCGCCCGCGCCATCAGCGCAGCAGCAGCCACCCAGACGAGCGTCAGCAGGTTCACGTAGCTGATCGGAAGGACATAGGCTATGGCCAGAAAGAAGGGAAAGCCCATATCCTTGAGCAGGGCGTGCGCCTCGCTCACCAGCAGGGTGTTGGCCCCGAAGTGGTCCTTCAGGGCGCTGTAGCGGACGAAAAGCCCGGAGTCCCAGTACTGCTCCGGAGCAAACCAGCAGCCCAGGATATTGGCCAGGACAAAACGGAAAACCGTGAGCGCGGCAGCTGCAGCCAGGCAGATCCAGAGGACTGCATTTCCCGGCAGCCGTTTTTTTCCTGCCCCGGTCGAAGACATACGCTTTTTTCCTTCTCCGGTCAAAGGCATCTGATTCTCTCCTGCCCCGGACGAAGGCATCTGCTGCTTTTCTGCTCCGTCCAAAGGCATCTGCTGCTTTCCTGCTCCGGACGAAATATCATTCATTTCAGCGTCCATTCTCTTTCTCTCCAAAACAGACGGACAGGGCGTTTTCCCGGCCTGCCCGGACGAAGCGCGCCGAAACCCCGGCGCTCGTTTTTCACACCACACAAAAGAACGGCCCCAGCAGGCGCACGCATTGCGTGTTTCTACGAGAGCCGCCCGGAAATTCTTTTCAATCAAAAATCAAACTTGTCACTGAAGTAAGCAGGCAGGTCCGCAATGGCCACCCGCTCCTGTTCCATGGAATCGCGGTCGCGGACAGTCACAGCATGGTCTTCCTCGGAGTCGAAGTCGTAGGTGATGCAGAAGGGCGTTCCGATCTCGTCCTGGCGGCGGTAGCGCTTTCCGATGGCCCCGCGGTCGTCGAACTCGCAGTTGTAGTGCTTGGAAAGTTCGGCATAGATCTTCTCCGCGCCTTCGTTCAGCTTCTTCGAAAGCGGCAGGACGCCGATCTTCACGGGAGCGATGGCCGGATGGAAGTGCATGACGTTCCGGATGTCGGGCTTTTCCTCAGTGCCGATATTTTCCTCGTCGTAGGCGGCGCAGAGGAAGGCAAGCACGACGCGGTCCGCGCCGAGCGACGGCTCGATGACGTAGGGGAGATACCGCTCGTTCTTCGTGTCGTCGAAGTAGGTCAGGTCCTCGCCGGAAACCGTCTGATGACGGCCCAGGTCGTAGTCCGTCCGGTCAGCGATGCCCCAGAGCTCGCCCCAGCCGAAGGGGAAGAGGAACTCGATGTCCGTCGTGCCTTTGGAATAGAAGGCCAGTTCCTTGGGATCATGGTCGCGAAGACGCATCTCGTCTTCCTTGATGCCGAGGGAGATGAGCCAGTTCTTGCAGAAGGTCCTCCAGTAGTTGAACCACTCGAGGTCTGTGCCGGGCTCGCAGAAGAATTCCAGCTCCATCTGCTCGAACTCGCGCGTCCGGAAGGTGAAGTTGCCGGGCGTGATCTCGTTCCGGAAAGACTTGCCGATCTGGCCGATGCCGAAGGGAATCTTCTTGCGGGACGTCCGCTGGACGTTCTTGAAGTTGACGAAAATGCCCTGAGCGGTCTCGGGACGCAGGTATACGGTATTCTTCGCGTCCTCCGTCACGCCCTGGAAGGTCTTGAACATGAGGTTGAACTGGCGGATATCCGTGAAATTGTGCTTGCCGCAGGAGGGGCAGGGAACGTTGTGGTCATTGATCCACTGTACCATCTCTTCATTGGACCAGCCGTCGGCGGAGCCGCCGATGTCGATGCCGTTTTCATTTGCGAAGTCCTCGATGAGCTTGTCCGCCCGGAAGCGCTCGTGGCACTCCTTGCAGTCCATCAGGGGGTCACTGAAGCCGCCCAGGTGGCCGGAAGCCTCCCACGTCTTGGGATTCATGAGGATGGCGCAGTCGACGCCGACATTGTAAGGGGACTCCGTGACAAACTTCTGCCACCAGGCCTTCTTGACATTGTTCTTTAGCTCGACGCCGATCGGGCCGTAGTCCCAGGTGTTTGCGAGCCCGCCGTAGATTTCGGAGCCCGGGTAGATGAAGCCGCGGTTCTTTGCGACCTGGATGATCTTGTCCATTGTCTTTTCCATTGCACTTCCTGCTTTCTATTTCAAAAAATATTGTATTTCCACAAAAGACATCCCCTGCCCTGCCCGACGGGGGCAAAAAAGGGGCGAACCGCGCAGACGGCATCCCTTTGGCTTCCCCGCGGGGGAAAAAGAGGGGTGAGCCGCGCAAATGGCATCCCTTTGGCTTCCCCACGGGGGAAAAAGAGGGGCGAGCCGCGCAGACGGCATCCCTTTGGCTTCCCCGACGGGGGCAAAAGAGGGGCGGGCCGCGCAGACGGCATCCCTTTTCCAGGTTGCCGGGGAACTATTTCGTCGTGTAGAGGATATAGGTATCGGGCGCTACGCTCGTGCCGTACGTTCCTGTCCCGCTCGCTGCCGTTTCGTCGGAAGCCTTGAGGGAAGCCACATTTGCGGTGACGTAGGAAATCTCCCCGGGCACGCGGACTGCGATGTCTTCATTCACGATGACGACCTGCATGCCGTCTGTATCGGAAAGGGTATCCGCTGAGACAGCCTCTCCCCGCTCCGTCCCGACGACCGGGCACAGGGGAGACGAGAAGTCATATCCTACAGCCTTGGCTCCGGTGACGCTTCCGATGTAGCAGGTATAGCCGCTATAGGCCGCATAGGTGGCGGCATCCGGGTACGTCGTCCGCACGTAGGCGGTGTCATCCTTCACGGAAACCTTTTGAAGCTTCACGGCTCCGCTTCCGTTCCGAACTTCCGCATCTTTCTGCGTCACAGCCGCACTGCCTGAGCTGTCCGCCGCGGTTCCCGCAGCATCTGTCCCGGCCGCGGTCTTTCCGCTATTGAAGTCTTCGATGGATTTCTTCAGGGAAGCCTTGAGGTCCTTCTCGTCCGTCGAAATGTCTTTCACGGACACGACTTCCTCGAGGACGATGGAGCCGTCGCTCTTCACCGTGAGAGTCGAGACGTCCGCCTTCTTGTAGAAGACGTCATTCGCCTTCAATACGAGAACCACGATCAGGACGATGACCGCGGCGAGACAGACGCAAAGCAGGGCGAGCCGCCGCTTCAGGACTGCCCGCCTATGCTGCTGCCGCTTCCTTCTCAGTTTTCTGTATTCCGCAGAATCTGTCTGCTGCGGCCGGGAATTTTCACTCATGAAATCCTCCGTGCTGGTTCTTCCGTGCATTCGGGGCGGACGCGGCGCAGGCCCGTCCTGCGCCACGCTCTCCTGCCCTTTCGGGCACACGCTTAGCCATTATACATTTCCGCGGACGCTTTTTCAATACACCGCGCGACGGGAGCAAAAAAGGGGGGATGTCATTTGCGGAATGCTTGCCGTTTTGTCCACCGACATCTCACCCTAGGGATGTCATTTGCAGGACACTCGCATTTTTTGCCCTCAGACGATCAACAAGGGGATGCCATTTGCAGCATTCTTGCCATTTTTGCCACCAACAACACACCCTAGGGATGTCATTTGCAGGAAAATACCATGGTTTCACCCCATCCCCTGCAGAAACTCCTCCGACTTGAAGGTATGGCCGGAATTCCGCCTGCGGTAGCCTTCCACAAGCCGCGTGAATTCCGCCTCGGCCTCCGCGGAAAGGACGAAGGAATAGAGCTTCCCGATATCCGCGCTCTCGACAAACTGCATGGCATAGAGGACGTCGTGCGAAACTGCAGCCGCATCCGCATATTTACCGGCGCAGGCGCTGCAGAGAGCCCCGTGCTTTGCAAAGGAAAAGTGCGTCAGGTCTTCCTTCTTCCCGCAGTCTGTGCAGGAAAAGACATCAGGCCAGTCCCCGTTGATGACAGTCGTCCGCAGAAGATAGATTTCTTTGATGAGTGTCAGGGGAACCTTCTTCGCCATCATCGCCCTAAATGTCGCATAGAGAAGGAGCAGGCGGTCGCTTTCATCGAGCCCCTCCTTCGCGTAGTAGTCCGCGACTTCCAGAAAGAAGCTTCCGTAGAGGACGCAGTCGAGATCTGCCGTGATCTTTTCGAAATACTCGGAAATGTCCGCCCGCCGCAGGGTGTAGGAGTTCCGCCCCTCGTAGAGCAGATAAGTCCCGTAGGAGAAGGGATTCGTCACGGCAAGAAGGTGGCTTGTCGGCCGCCGCGCCCCGTTGGCAAAAGCGGTGATCCGCCCCCGCTCCCGCGTCAGCAGCACCAGCCGGCGATCGTTCTCGCCGACCGGAGTGGAGCCGATGATCATGCCGGTGACCTGTATTTCATTTCCACTGTCACTCATCTGCCAAATCTCCACTCATCTGTCAGCCGGCCCTATTTCAAGGCCATCTATCAAAGCTTTGAAATCGGAAAAAATGTCAGCCATCTTCACAATCTTCTACCGCAGATACATACGCACTGCGTATCCGTCACTCGGTCTGCCATTATTTTTCATCTTCTGATTTGTACCCGAAATTCTTGACGAGAATGTCGGACTCGCGCCAGTTCTTCTTGACCTTCACCCAGAGCTTTAAGTTCACGCGGTTTCCGAGCAGGCGCTCAATCTCGTAGCGGGCATCACTTCCGATGCGCTTGAGCATGGCGCCGCCCTTTCCGATGATGATTCCCTTGTGACTGTCCTTCTCGCAGTAGATCGTCGCATCGATGTCCGTGATGGCGACATCGCTTTCATCCTCTGCGTCCCGCGGGCGGGCGGCCTGCTGCCGCCCGCCTTTGCCGGCGCTGCTCTTCCCGGAAGCTCCGTTTCTTCCGTCATCGCGCCGGCCGGAATACCCCGTTTCCTCAAATGTCCTGTCTTTCATAGAATCAATGGTGACAGCAATACCATGGGGAATTTCCTTGTCCAGGGCGTAGAGGGCCTTCTCCCGGATGATCTCCGCTACGATCTGCCGCATGGGCTGGTCTGTGAGCTCATCGTCCGGGAACATGGCAGGGCCTTCGGGAAGGTAATTGAAGATCTCGTCGATGAGGCCGTCCGTCCCTTTTCCGGTCTTTGCGGAAAGTGGCACAATGGCTGCAAAGTCGTGGAGCTTGCGGTAGGCCTCGATGACCGGCAGGATTTCCTCGTGCCGCTTCGTGTCAGTCTTGTTAATGACGAGGATGACGGGCGTATCCGTATTTTCAAGAGACGCCGCAATCCGACTATCGCCCGTTCCGACAAAGGGATCCGGTTCGATCAGCCAGACGATGACGTCCCCGTCCTTGGCTCCGGCCTTCGTCTCCCGCTCCATATAGCTTCCGAGCGAATTCTTCGCCTTCTGAATGCCCGGGGTATCGACAAAGATGATCTGTCCCCGCTCCGGCACCGTCAGGACAGTCCGGATGCGGTTCCGCGTCGTCTGGGGTTTATTGGACGTGATTGCAATCTTCTCCCCGATCAGCGTGTTCATGAGCGTCGACTTGCCGACATTGGGGCGGCCGATGAGGCTGACGAAGCCGCATTTGTAATTCTGATTTTCTTCCATTTTTCCTACAATTCCTACGATTATCGCTTGCCTGTTAAATCGATACAATCCCGTACAATTTCGTTCAGTATTTACACGGCTTTCAGGTGGATGAAAAAGATGTATATACCTGTCACGCGAATAGTGCAAACAATTGGGGCAATTATAGGTTCTCGAGCTTATCGAAAAGACCGGATGCCGCCCGAATCTTGTCCTCGTTTCCGATGACGCAGAGGTGGTTCTGGCTCATCGCCGCGCGGACGGGGCCTGCAATGGCGCGGATGTCCTCCTGCGTCGCATCGAGAATCTCGTCGCGCGTCTTCTGGACATCCGCATCCGTCAGGTCGGACAGGTAGTGGGTGATGTCGCGCGCTCCCTCCTGGGCCGGCGTGCGCGGGGTGTCGATATTTCCCATCGTTCCGATGACGTACTTCGTCATATCGCGGTCAGATGCGTCGAAATGCTCGAGATAGTCTGCAGTCTTTTCGAAGATCTCATTCGACCGTGTCAGATGCGGATCGCGATAGGTCGCAAAAGAAACGTCCCCGCTTCGTGAAAAGCTGCCGGTGCAGCCATAGGCGCCGCCCTGGACGCGGATATTCTGCCAGAAGTAGTCAAAGGATAATATGGTTTTCAGAATTTCCATCGCCCCGGTGTACTCGTACCCGGCCTCGCGGAAGGAGCCGCCCCGGGCGACGTACTGGATCTGGGAAGCTGTGCAGAAGCCCTCGTTTCCGATGGCAGGTACCGTGTCGTCCGGCTGCCACTCGGGAGGCAAGGTCTTTAACTGCTCCGTGAAAGAGGGAAGCACGGAAAGGAGATCGTCCAGCGCCTTTTTCTCGCACGTGGAGCTTACAAGCAGCTTGCCCCTGCGGAAAATCTCTATGGCAAGAAGAGTCATGTCGTCAACGAGCTGTTCCTTCTTCTCTTCGTAATTCGTGAAAATATCCCGAACGAATTCATAGTAGCCGATCCCGGAAAGGGCGTCCGAAACATATCCCCGCTTTGAATACTGTGCCCGCGCGCGAAGGGAGGCGACAGCGTTTCCTGCCGTGAGGAAGCGGTCCTGGCAGCCGGAATATTCCTGCTTGACAAGCTCATAGAGCCGGTCCGTATCCGTGAAATCCGACCACAAAGTCATATCTTCTATAAGGCGCAGTGTCTCTTTGAGCTCGCTATAGAGGAACTTGGCCCGCACTTCGTAGAAGATGCGGAAAGCGCCCGTTTTCGGATCCGTCACGTAAGTCTTCACCAGGGTATTGAGGCCGCCGGTATGGAGGAAGACATCCTTCGCGAACTCCGGATATTCCTGCTGGTCCGTGTTCATGAGCCCCATGACCTGGGAAAGCAGGGACAGGAGCGGCAGCAGCCGGTAGTCGATGTCTGTGACGTCAAACATCAGAGAAAGATAATGAATCCCGTTCGTGTCCACGTCGTGCCAAACGACCGGAGCGCCGCCGGCTTCAAACTCGACATTTGAAAAAGGAGAAATCTTCCGCCGCAGATCGCTTCTGGAAAGCATGGGAATCTTTTCCAGGTCAGCCGGATCTTCAGGGGCCTGCTGGAAGTCCCTGAGATGCTGCGTTTCCTCCACAACCGCCTGAATTTCATCCGCAGACATCGCTGCCTTCTTTTCCGCAAGGGACTTCGCCAGGGCTGCATCCCGCTCCGCAACCAGGCCCGGGTGGGGCGTCAGGATGACGACAGCGGCGTGATTATTCTTGAGGAGGTATTTCTCCACCAGGTCTTCAAAATAATGTGTCGAAAGCTTTTTCCTGAGGCTATCATAAATCTGAATCCCGTAGAGGCTTATGAAGGGCTTTGTGTCATCGTACAGCCACGAATCCAGCATTCCAAGCCCCCAGAGAAGTCCCTTGGGGAAGGAGCCGAAATCCGCCTCGCGGAACTTGAATTCGCTTGACGCAATAGCGCCCTCGAGGGCCTTCCGGTCGATGCCTTTCTCCACCTGTTCCGTCAGGACGTCACTTACGATTTTGAGGAAGGTATCGAGATGCTTCTTCTCCGTGCCCTTGAGCTCTACGGAAAATTTCGTCTGCTTTGCGGACGAGTCGTAGCCGCCCATGATGTCCGTCGCAATGCCGGCTTCCGCCAGCGCCTTCCGGAGCGGCGCGCCGGGGGAATTCAGAAGGACCTGGTCGAGAATGTCCATCGCATAGTAGAGCTCCGGATCCTCCGTTCCGCCCGTGATCTTCGCGAGGGACATATACGTCTTGTCCGCCGTGTCCTCGTCCGCCGCAATCGGATACTCCGCCTCCACCGTCACCGGCTTGTCAAAAGGCTTCTGGGTGCCGATCGTCGAGTCGAGATCGATCTTTTCATAATGCGACAGGTACTCGCGGTCCAGGTATTCGAGCCGCTCCGCCATATCACAGTCCCCGTAGAGGTAGATATAGGAATTGCAGGGATGATAATACCGCCGGTGGAAATTCAGAAAGTTCTCGTACGTGAGCGTCGGAATGTCCGCGGGATCGCCGCCGGATTCGAAGGCGTAGTTCGTATCCGGGTAGAGGGCGTTCATGACCTGCCGCTCAAGGACATCGTCCGGCGACGAGAAGGCCCCCTTCATTTCATTGTACACAACGCCGTTGATGGTGAGGTCGTCGTCGGGGCTTCCCAGCTCGTAGTGCCAGCCCTCCTGGCGGAAGATTTCCTCGCGCCTGTAGATATTCGGGTGCAGGACGGCGTCCATGTAGACGTCCATCAGGTTTTTGAAATCCTTGTCATTCGTGGACGCCACGGGGAAGACGGTCTTGTCCGCATAGGTGATGGCGTTCAGGAAGGTATTGATGGAGCCCTTCACCAGCTCGACAAAGGGATCGCGGATCGGATACCTGTCGGAACCGCACAGGACTGTGTGCTCGATGATATGAGGCACCCCGGTGGAATCGCCTACCGGCGTCCGGAAGCCGATGTAGAAGACCTTGTTGGGATCCGCGTTCTCCACTACCGCCGCCCGCGCGCCGGATTTCCTGTGGCGCAGCAGATAGCCGGTGGAATGGATATCGGTGAGTTCTTCGGTTTTCTCAAGTTCCCAGGTCGAAGGTATATTCTTCATTCTTTCTCCTTT
>OMTX01000164.1 GCA_900314085.1 uncultured Lachnospiraceae bacterium
TTTTGGACCATATACTGCAGGGTGGAGGCATCGACATACTGCAGCTTGTCCGTGCGGTCTACCTGCTTGACCTGCTCCAACCGACAGCGGCTGTTGACGATGAAGAAGGGGTAGTTCGCCTCGTAGAGGTCGGCAATCCCCTGAACCAGGTGGATCCTGGTCGCCAGGTCCTGCCGGCTTTCGAGCGGCCGGTCCTGCCCGATGCCGGCAGCTGCTGCCGGCCGGTAGAGGAATTCCGCCCGGTTCGCGCGGATGCAGTCCAGCATGGCGTCGACGTCCCTGAAGCTCGCATTTTCCGGCACCAGGATCGTGAGATAGTTGGAAAAATAATGCAGGGCTTCCCCGTTTGGTGCCATTCCGAGGATTTCCAGCCCGACGATGCCCATCATGTCCCGGAACAGGACAGAATCGCTGTTCTCGTAAATGTTTTCAGCAAAATGCAGCTGGCCGGCGTGGTCGTATCGGCAGACATAGTCTTTCCCCTCAATGGAGAGCGTGGTAACCGTGACGCCCTGCTCGAGACCTTCAACGTCAATGGAGTACCGCCGGTCATTGAAGACCTGGTTTTTGCTCCCCAGGATGGTCTCTATGGAATACTGGGGCTTTTTCCCGTAAAGCTCGAGCTCCAGCCTGTCCCCGTGCTCCGGGGTAAGAATCAGCTTTGGCATAGGTCCACCTGTCACGAGAAGAAGTTATAGAAGTTCATGATCTTGTTTCCGCGGGAGATCATCCGGTCGAGAAGGTCCTTGGAAAGTCGGAGGTTGTTCTTCCCGCAGAAGTCCACAAGTTCCTTCAGCCAGTCTTCGAAGCCGGCTCCGGCGCCTTTGACGCGGGGAAGGATCTTCTGGGCGATAGCATAGTCGAGGGCTACGACACCGGCGTCGTTGGAGTATTCATCTTCCGTCATCAGGCGGGAAGCGACGTGCCAGTACTTCTGCATGGCGATGTATGACCGGGGGCTGATGGAAAGGTCGGCCTGGTCAAAGTACTGGGAAACGCCCTGATAGATCCGCTCAATGCCCTTGTCCATGGAGATGTCGTCCCCGTCCTGCACCCGGAAGGTCCTGTTAAGGTCAGCCCAGGAGATGAGCTGGATGCCGTCCCGGATGGCGTCGTCCCGGTAGGTGGCGTTCTTGATCCGGGGCAGGGTGATAATCCACGCCCGGTCCAGAAGACGGGGAGAAAGGGGCTCCGTGGTGTTGTCGTTATTGATGGTGGCAAGAAAATGCAGCGTCTCGGGAATCTCGAAGTTATAGGTATTCCCCAGGTTGATGGAGTGATTGTCGGACAGGTCGTCGCAGACGTTCATGAAGTCCGCCCAGTAATACTCCATGGCGCTCAGGTTCGCCTCATCAAGGAGAATGAGGTAGGGCATCTTCCTGATGCCCTGTTCGTTCTCCTTGTCGAGAAGCTGCAGGGCGTCAAATACCTGCCGGTTGCTCTCCTCAAAGGTCTTGGTCAGGGGATTGTAATAGCCGACGAAGTCCCGCTTGGAAGTCCAGCCCCGTTCTACGGACACGGGGACATAGCGGTTGATTCCGGGTTCTTCCAGTCCCAGCGTCTTTGCCAGGATGTTGCAGATGGAGGTCTTGCCGCAGCCGGGCTCGCCAGACAGGACGGTAAGGAAGCCCTGCATGGCGCAGGTCACAAGGTTCACAATGACGTTCCTGGTATAGTTCGGCCGCACCCGCTGCACGGTATAGACCAGGTACTGCACGAGGTCTTCGTCAGGCAGGTCGGAAAGAGCTTTATTGTTTAATTCTTCCGCGTGGCGGAGGAGGCGATCAGTGTCCTGCCTGCTGTTCCACTCGGCAGCCGCAGCAAGCATCCGGCTGGACATATAGCCGTCGAAAGAGATGTCGGCAACCCGGGAGGAATACCCCTTGATCATGTCATCAAAACCGGATTCCAAGCCCCTGGTATCTTCGGAAAGCCTCTGCTTGTGAGCTTCGAGTTCCCCGATTTCCTTCTCCAGCCGGTCCTTCTTCTGCTGCAGGGCCTCCGTCTCCTTGGCCACGCCGAGGACTTCGGAGACATTGTCCAACTCCTCCTTCTTCTCCTTCAGGGATTCGGAGACCTGCCTCTCCTGCCGGGCAATGGACTCCTCGGAGATGGCCTTCTTTGCCTCCTCCTTCTGTCGGTCCAGGTCCTCGAGTTCCTTCTTCTTGGATTCAATCTGCGTCTGGACCATCCGGACGCCCTGAATGCGGTCGGGCAGGTCACTGTGGCTGACAAAGAGGAGCTCCAGAATCTTATTGGCCTGCTCGCTGTCCTTATTGTTGAGGACCAGCTTGTAGAGGGCGTCAGCGATGCCGTTCAGGCTGGCATTGATGGCCTCCCCGGAGGAAAGGAGGTCCTTCATCCTCTCCACCCGGCTGGCACGGATCTCCACGGTCACGGCCTTGCCGCTCAGGACAGGGGATTTTGTAGTATCCACAAGGGCATCGAGGGAATCCCCCTTCACGTTTTCCGTCCCGATCTCTGAAGCGATGTCGCTCAGTCCTTCAATCAGGGTTTCCTGGGAAATGACGTCAAAGGTCTGCTCCTGTGCACCGGGCTTAATCTTATAGTAAGGTTCCCGAATGGCGGTCTGCTGGCCGAATTCCACATAGTTTTCGATGTATTCGAGGGTGCAGTCCTCCCGGCCGTAGCCGGTCAGCAGATAGCTGTTTGCCATGGCCTGGGGATTGATGTTGAATTTGTTGTCGACACGGGAAAACTTAACGTCATAAGGACCGGCAAAGAGGTTCTCGTCCAGCTTGACAAGGATCTTCTCCCCCTCCGGGTAAAGGGTATCAATGTCATCCCTGAGGTTCACCCGGTTGTTCCGCCGGATGTCCCCGTCCAGCTGCTTCTGGTTGACGAGCCGGTAATAGCCCTCGGAGGACAGGAAGCGAAGGATATGCTTTCTTTCAAATGCTTCCACCGCCTTGATCTTATAGGCATTCTGCCCCTGGGACGGATCCGTGATATAGCACCGCTCAAGGTCTTCCTCGTCCAGTTCCAGGACGACCAGCTGGCCGGAGTAAAAATGCTCCTGCATGAAGCGGGCGTCATCGACATCATCAAAGTTGTAGTAAAGGTTGATGTTGTTATAGTTGGACTTTGCGAGCAGGGCGGAAACCTCGCTCTCCCGCATGGCTTCAAAGCCGTATCCCGTAAGCCTTCCGATGGGCTCGAAATTATAGAAATCCGAATAGGAATTGTTCACGATGGAGACGTACCCGACATAGCGCGGCTTTGATTCGATTTGGCTCATTTCAGGCCGGACCTCTTCCTTCTCTTCTGCAGCATCATTGGATTCAGGGGCGCCTATATCTGCGTCCTCCTTAATATCCTCAAGGGCCGTCTCTTCCTCATCCTCTTCGGAAAATGCTTCCCCTGCCAGCTCTTCCTGCCGCCTTAGCTCTTCTTCCTTCTCCTTCTGCTTTCGTTCATTCGCCAGCCGGTTTTTCTCTTCCTTTTCCCTGGCTGTCAGCTTCTTCTTGTGCTTCTTGGCGGGAGCCTTCTGCGCTGTTTGGGCCTCATCTTCGCCGGATTCATTTTCCTCATCCGGGACATCAGCTTCCTCCTCCGGCTCTTCCGCCGGTTTCCCGAAGACCGCTTCCAATGCCGTCCGTTTTTCATCAGAAAGCGTAATGCCGTTTGCGCGATACTGAATAGCCAGAAGCCGGATATCTATTTCATTATTTTTACCCTCAGCGTATTTCTTCAGCAGTGAGACCGTCTCCTCGGGAGACAGTTTGTCAATCTCCTCCACAGTCATGTCCCGGCCGGCAGCCTCAGAAAAGCCATTCACAAGAGTTTCCTGATAGGATTCCTGCATTATTTCATTAAATGTCCACCGGTAAAGTTTGGACTGCCTGTATACATACCAGGCATCATTCCGGAGGGAAGAAGGCAGGTTATCTGAAAAAGGCGACAGGCCGGCATATTTCTTCTTAAAGAGTTCCAATACCCGGTCTCCGCTGTCCGCTTTATCGCAAAAAGGCGCAGCCAATACATCCGGAGCAACCTGCTCGATCAGATACCTCGCCTCCTCATCCGTAAATTCCACCCTTTTAACTTCCGGAACTTTGACATATTTACCCACAACATTCTCCTTATTAACCGCTATTTCAAGATAAAAAGACGGCAGACAAAGCCCGCCGCATCAACATCCGGAAAATCCACCGTCTGTACAGCCGGGAGCTGACGCTTATTCGGACGAAACACCTTCCTGCAGTGCCAGATCCCCCAGGACAGGAAGCATTAACTTTTAGTCATTCACAATATACTCAGGATGTGAGATTCCATATCGGAAAAGCTGATTCCCGTCATTGAGGGGTGCAAACGTCACATAGCCGCAGTCATATTCATCATATGTCGCCGGATCTTCTGCGACGTAATTAAAAGTGATGGTGCCGTCATCATTGATGGTCTCATTCTTCTTCATTGGATATCCCTCTCCGGGATCTCCATCAGCACCGAGGAAGAAGGTATTATCCGCTTCATTGTAGGAGAATCCCTGGTTATTCTCTCCGTCTTTGTAGCCGGTTTTATAAGCTTCTGCCAGGTCATATGTCGCGCCTTCATACTTTTCATTCTTGGCATACAGCATGTCAGCAATGGCATTTAACGTATCTCCGGCCACCGTGACGGTATAGCCATATTCCGATTGTTGGCCAAAAGTAATGCCGACAATCTTTGTCGTAGGCTGATTTGTGCTCGGATCATAGGTGACCAGGCCTCCCCACACGATGCCATACATCTCGGAAAGCAGTGCATCAGCAGGGATTTTCCCATCAGTAACGAGATATGCATCTGTTTGCTGCCAGTACCAGTCAAGCCGGTCATTTATATAAGCTGCCCCGATCTTCTCCATCATCTCCATTTCCTCATTTGTAGGAGTAATGGGTTCCGCCGGTTCTGCTTCTGACGTGTTTGTCTCCGGCTTTTCCGCAGTCTCCGTCTCTTTCTCCTGGGTTGCGGCGCTCTCTTCCTGCTTTGTCTCGTTTTCCGTGGTTTCCGTCTGCTCAGCAGCCTTCTGCCTCCCGCAGCCGGCCAGTGCGCCAAGGCACATGGCCGCGCACAGGATCAGTGCAAATGCCTTCTTTTTCATGATTTTTCCTTTCCACTCTGAAAAGCTGTCTTCGGGTTAATGATTTACCTCCAAAAATTGCAGAACACTTCCTCAAATCTCCCACCGGGAGATTACTGCTCCGCTTCTTTCCTCATCTCCGCCAGCACCTTCCCCTTTTAGGTAAAGAAGTGCGGCCCAGCGACCGCCTTCTGCCCCATCAGCCGGCCGGAAAGTGACGAAAGCGATGTCGTTACGCCATTGTACTCAATATGCCTGTCATCCAGAATGGTGGCTATTCGGTTTTCTTCTTTCTGTCTGCATTGGCCTCAGAATCCGATCTTCCCTGCTGTTCAAGGATTCTGTTGATTTCACTCTCAAATTGTTTTCTATCCGGCAGATAAAGCTGATACCGGCTGACAAATAGCTGATTAGAAATATTCTGTGTTGCGTATTTCACCATCAGTTTATCTTCATAAGCTCCGAGAACGATACCGACCGGCTCTGTGTCCCCCTCTGTATTCATTTCCTCACGAAAATAATTCAGGTACATGTTCATCTGGCCAATATCTTCATGCTGAACTTCTCCACGCTTCAGATCAATGAGCACGAAACATTTCAAAATCCGGTGGTAGAAAACCAGGTCAATCTTGAACTTTCTGCCTCCTATATTGACAATCTGCTGCCTACCCACGAAGGCAAAGCCCTTGCCAAGCTCCAACAGGAACTGACTGAGGTTTGTGATCAAAGCGTCCTCCAGGTCGCCCTCTTTATACAAAGGCAATTCCGGCAGGCCGACAAATTCAAAGACATAAGGATCCTTTAAGATATCTTCGGGGCTCTCAATGATCTGCCCCTGCTCGGCAAGCTGCAACACACCTTCCTTATCCTTACTAAGGGCCAGCCGCTGAAACAGCATACTTTTCATCTGGCGGCGCAGTTCCCGGACACCCCAATTTTCCTGCTCGCATTCTTTCAGGTAGAAATTCCTTTCCAATGGATCTTCTATTTTGAGCAGTTCCACATAATGGCTCCAACTTAATTTTGCAGACAGTGTCTGCAAAATTGGAAATTCGATATAGAGCTTACGCATTTTGGTCACGTTGCTCAACCCAAATCCATTTCCATATCGAACAGTCAAATCCCTGGAAAGTTGTTTTAATGTCTCCGCCCCATATT
The DNA here is from genome assembly GCA_900314085.1 of uncultured Lachnospiraceae bacterium. Lineage (GTDB taxonomy): Bacteria > Bacillota > Clostridia > Lachnospirales > Lachnospiraceae > RUG306. The sequence continues at coordinate 6,239 of OMTX01000164.1, forward strand.
CAGCAGAAGCATTCCCGCCTTGCTCGTATTTCACAATATACTTTCCGATATTCCAATACGTTTCAACTATCGTATGGTTGACTGCACTGGCGGCCTGACTCCTGCCCCGGTTTAAAGTCTGTCCGATATCCGACAGCAGTCGTTCATATTCCGGATTCTTTGGTACAAGTGCCATATCCCTCTCCTCTATCTTTATGCTTCCTGAAATTCGGCTAGTTTTTCTCCGATTTCTTTCTGGTTATACATACTTTCACCCCACCATCAGAGGCCCGATCTCCCCCATCAGGTTTTCTTTAAAATCGTCCACCATGGCCTTTCTGAACTTGAACTTAGGCATTCCCTCCGGATTTTGAGCCTTGTACGCCGCATAATCCGCGCTGTCCTTCAGCTTGTTTTCATTCGCAAACTGCCCGTCGTGGAAGTTCAAGGCTTCATACCGGGCTGCCTGGTAGTCGAGGGCCAATAAGTAACTGAGTAGTCTCAGTCAACGGAAGCCCACACAATTGCTGGCTCGCAAATGCCTGAGACAGCTCAGGCAGGAATGGCGTGCGGAGGCCAGGCACTTCGAACGTGGTCCCGATTACCCGGCACACGTCATTTCAATCCGCAGGCCCCGCAAGGGGGCCCGACAATGCTTTCTCAGGCTGCCTATATGGCATTCAAATATCAATCCACGGACCCCTCACGGGGCCCGACTGGTTGGTGTCCTTATGCAGAGATTGGTTCACAATTTCAATCCACGGACCCCTCGCGGGGCCCGACTGCTTGCCGTCGTCAGGCAGCAGGCCGTAGCCGCCATTTCA
>OMTX01000158.1 GCA_900314085.1 uncultured Lachnospiraceae bacterium
GGCTTTTCTGTCAACCCTAGCGCGCCTTCTCAATGAGGCAGACCGTCTCGACCTGCCTCATCATCATTAAGTTGCACCTTTTCTGGGGCCTCGTTGTCAGCTTCTTGCGATAATTTCTCGGGCTTCGGTCCGCCAATGTGCCGGCGCGAATGTTTAAAGTCTCTGCCGTCCTTATCGTCTGTAAAACCAGTCTTATAGACAAATGTGATCTTTAGAGGATCCGCATTTCCGTTTTCATCATAACCGCCGATAATCACCTTTTCAACGATGCTCTCGAATACTTGACAATCGAATTTTTTTAGTGGCTGCGCATCTTTCAGATACTCACGCATATCGTCAATGTGGTGCCGCATCTCCTTCTCTGTCTTCTCAGTGTCCTGCAGCTTTGAGAGCTCTGCCTTCTTTTTCGCAATTTCCTTCTTTAATTCGTCGTCCTTGGCAAGATATGTGTTCATATCAATCTTGCTCTCCAGCCGCATATCCAGAAGCCGCTTGCTCTTTTTCTCAAGAAACGCAAGATCATTCTTGATTCTCTGCACTTCCGCATCCACTTCCTTACTGTGAAGCGTTTCCTCGATCCGCTCCCAGAATTCTTCCAGCACTTCCTTATGCCGATCGGTGATCAGATTGAAAGACTCGACAAAAGCATCCTCAATGACCGATTCCGGAATAGCTTTGCATTGCGGGCATTTCTTCTTCCCGCCTTTTGTTGCAGCAACGCAATGCCAGACAACCTGCTTATATTTCGTCTGATGATTCCGGGTTCGCCGGGTCAGCGTTGATTGGCAGAACCCGCATTGCAGCATACAGCTGAACGTGTATTTCCTGCTGAATTTGGTGCGCTGCTGCGGATCCACCAGCGGATTGCTGTGCGACGGAGAACGCTTCTCCAGAATCTCCTGCGCCTTATTCCATACCTCTTCGGAAACAATGGCTTCATGGTGATCCTTCACCACATACTTGTTTACCTCGCCTTGATTCTCCAGTCTTCGGTGAGAAATCGGATCAACGGTAAAGGTCTTGCCCTGAACAAGATCACCCTTGTACTTTTCATTGCGGATAATACCAATGATCGTTGTTTCCTGCCAATGCTTGCAGCCATAGGCAGTAAGAGCTCCCATTTCTTCCAGTTTGTGGCCAATCACTCTGGCGCCATTGCCTTTGACGTATTCATCAAAGATGAATCGTACGATCTTTGCCTCTTCTTCATTGATACTGATCGTTTTCGTCTCCGTATCATAATTGTAGCCAAGAGCGCGGGCAAACCCGACCATCTCTCCTCTGGACATCTTCATTGCGATGCCCTTTTTCGTATTTGCCGATATGTTCTCAACTTCCTGCTGTGCTACTGAGCTTAAAACAACCAGCAGCAATTCGCCGTCCATGGAGAGTGTATTGATCTTCTCATCCTCGAAATAAACAGCAATATTCTTCTCCTTCAGCTGCCGCACATATTTCAGCGTATCCAAAGTATTTCTCGCAAAACGTGAAATCGATTTTGTAATTACCATATCGATCTGCCCGTTCATGCAGTCCTTTATCATCTTCTGAAACTGTTCCCGCTTTGTAACCTGTGTTCCAGTAATTCCCTCATCTGCGTATACACCTGCCATCATCCAGTCTTTCTCGTTGGTGATCATATTTGTGTAATAATCAACCTGCGAGCGATAACTGTGAAGCTGATCCTCTGAATCGGTGCTGACACGGCAATAGGCCGCAACCCTTTTGCGTTCAATTACTGTCTTACGTCTTCGGTCGGTAAGCGAGGTATTGGCTTTAATAACATCAACTTTCACTGCCATAGTTCTGCCTCCTTTGCCTCACCATAACGCCAATTATTTCCATCCTGCAAGGATGTCGCTGACTACGCCATAGTCCTTCATCAGATTTTTCTTGATCCGCTGATATTCTGATTCCGTAATCTTTCCTGCTTTATGCAGCTGATTCAGATATGACAGCTGCAATGCATATCGCAGCATATGTTCCACTCTTTCCATACACAAGCCCTCCTTAAGGTGCTTCCATGCTTTCATAAATCTCAAATCCGAGGTGTTCCCTGACTGCCTCCGCTGTCAGAACCATATCTTTTTTACTTAGCGTCCCCAAAAATGTATGCAGTCTTTGTTTATCAATCGTATCAATCTGTTCACCGAGAACCATGGATTTCTTCTTCAGAAAATCCGCATCCTGCAGCACGTAATGTGATGCCAGATGCGTCTTCTTTAAATTCGATGTTAAAGGGACCATTGTCACGGTCGAAGAATATACACAGCCCCAATCATTCTGCATGATCACGACCGGTCGCAGTCCTCCCTGCTCCGACCCAAACGGATTTCCAAGATATGCCAGAAATACATCGCCCCGGTGGTACACCATTTCATTTTTCATGTTCCACCTGCTATTACCAAAATTATGTAATGGACCGCCGCCAGTAACAGCAGCGGTCCCAGACGTTTTGTTTTCTCTGCCTATTTGTCCTCGACACCCCGACAGCGGGAACACATCAGACGGCGGAATGCTTTTCGCTCCATGGGCCTCTCACCCTCCCGAGGATCTCTCCGGACTGCCCTCATTGCGTGATCCCGGTACCACCCGGGGCTGTGACTGGACAGAAGTACCATTGTGCCTGTACGTTTCATCGCCTTGCCGGAAGCGGTCCGGCATTTCGGAACGGCACATGGATCGCTCTTCCTCCTTGTCCTTGCTCTTATGTCAGGAGAAGTCATCGCGTGTGGTTCCTTCGGCTGGTCTTATAACCCGTACAGGGATGTATCTGATGGCTGTATATTCAGTTGTCAAAGATCGAAGTTCTCAGAACAGATTTCATCTGTTCTGAGAAAAGCATAGCTTCGATCCAATGACGCTTCGAGGGCGTAGTACTGCTCATCAACAGGCAGTAATTGGGCACATCAGAGACGCTCTTCGATGGTGATCAATTCCTGAATGATGATTCTCAGGCGAGTCTTAAGATGATGATTCTTCCTCTCCCTTCCGAGGATCAGAAAATCCAGACTGACATTGAAGTATTCCGCAAGATCGATCAGAAGATCGACGGAATAGCTATGTACGCCACGCTCCGCCTTGCTCATATGGCTGTGGCTGTAATTAAGTTCTTCAGATAATTTCTCGATCGTCAAACCGCGACGCCGGCGCAAATCCCGGACTCTTGTTCCGATTTCATTTTGATTGAAATACATAAAAATCACTCCTGTTCGTAAGATTTGCAAATCGCGATTGCAATTTCATCTTACGAATCAGGAGTGGCGCACTTGGTTGCATATCGGTCGCTTCCCGGTCGAATCCAAAAATTCGGTCTTGTACAAGTATTATCTCCGTCTCATTCCGGTCGCATTGCATTCAGATTCATATTTAACCTCTGTAGAAAGATCAGGATATCGTCTCTGAAGATGCTCCACCAGAGAACGATAGGCATCCGGATCCAGGATTTTCTTTGCTGCTCGCAGATCAGTCGGTACAATGCTGCTCTTATGTGTCTCAATCTGACTGACTATCAGCCAGTAATACATTTTCTCGTTATGGTGACTCTTCTCCAGTGCTTCAACTGCATAATCCCGGATCGTCCGATAATCCTCGGATCCATCCAGTTCATGCATCAGCTGCCCCATATCATTCAGGAAATCAGCTTCATACTGCGCAAATCTGCCGATTGCCCACTGTTCCGTGCAATAGTTGGGGCACATCGCTCCTTTGTAAAGACGCATAATCCGCTCCAGCAGATGTACTCTTGCGCTGCGGTTGCTGATATGGGCGAGCTCCCTCTGCAGACGGTCGAATTCCTCCACATCGGTCATAATGTGCAGACGATCATTCAGCATATATCCGCCCGGCGTACTAATAATCAATTCTTCTTTGCCAAACAGACCGCTGTATCGCTGCCGGAAGCGATAGATCTGATGCTTAATGTAGCTGCTGTCGTCACTGCAGCTCTGATTGAGCGCGGAATCAATTGCCATTGATGACAGAGGACGTCCTCTGCGAAGCGTAAGGATAGAAATGATCGGTGCGATTTTGTGTGACGCGATCTCATGTGCCGGAATCCTGCCGAATTTCGTCATGATCTCCAAGCCGCCGAACAGATTGATCACGACATCATGATCGTTCCTGATCTGGTCTGCAAGAAGCTGATTCTGACTGTTCTGAAGCAAGTGATATTCCCGGATTTCTGAAGAAATGATATAAGCCATCTGCATCATGAAAGCAGGGTAATCCATGTACCGCTGCGGATTCCGAACCACAAGAAATCCAGTAGAACCCCTGTAAAACGGTACCGCAATGACAGATCGAACCTGCAGCCGATAGTAATGCTGCAGCTCCATCGGGTATGCAGACGCCACCTGATCCAGATCGCGGATGCGGATGATTGCCCGCTCCTCTATTGCCTTCTTCCACTGCGGATACTGCGTGATCACTTCATACTCATAGAAATGTTCGGTTTCTGTCATACCGCCAGTCACCGCATTGTACCAGTGAAGCGGTGTCCAAGCATCGAGATCCTTCTGCAGATTCAATATGCCGCACCAGTCGCCGCCATAAAACGCGCAGGCAGAACGAACAACAAGATCAAGCGTCTCTCTAGAATCCAGAGCCCGTCGGAATTCCGATGCCAACGACATCACCATGTCTGTCATCGCCAGCGCAGCATCCGCACAAAATCCTGAATTCCTGCAGGCATTATGCCTTTCTTCTGATGGTGGTCTGCCGCCCTCTGCCATCCCGCTCCATGCCAATTCCCCAATAATTTTCATAGTCTCTCCCCCTCCGGTTATATTTCAGCTATCAGATAAAACAAAAACCGCAGAACGACGCTGGTAATTGCACCAGTTCATCCTGCGGAAATCGTTTCGTATTATCATGGTCGTGATTTGCTGGCCAATCTTTGCTTTATCCGTTATTCATCACTGCGTCGATCAATGACTCAATCAGTTTCTTCTGCTGCGCGGTCGCCTTGCGATACTTCATCAGAATCTCCTTCTCCTTATCTGAAGTATCCTCTGGCATTGGAGCATTTCCATAAAAGAAGCTGAGTGGTTTTCCGGTCACTTCACCAATCCGGCGGATCAGCTGGTCGGAGCCTTTCTTGTGACCATTTTCAATCCGGCTGATATGCTTGGCATCTACACCGACATCCTCTGCCAGCTCTTCCTGCGTCAAGCCATACTCTACTCTTGCTTCCCTGACCCGGCAGCCGATATCCG
>OMTX01000155.1 GCA_900314085.1 uncultured Lachnospiraceae bacterium
AATAGCCGTAGCCGAAGGATGTGAAGGGTCCGATCCAGATTTCCTTCACGAGGTCAACGCCGTTGATCTTGCAGAACTCGTTGAAGGGAAGAGCCAGGTCCTTCAGATTTTCATTGACGCCGGAAACCTTCTCGCGCTCGGGTGTAACAGCGTAGCCGTCATAGCGGCCTTCGGAAACGCCGCGGTGACCGTTGATGTCGTAGCCCTTGTACTTCGTTTCAAGGAGCTCAGCGAATTTCTTCATCTGGGACCGCATCTTCAGAAGATGGGGAACGCGAAGGGGATTCTTCTTCGGATCGAAGGGCTCGATGACGTCGCCCTTCAGATTCTTGTAGTTCCGGTTGAGCTTCGGGCCGTCGTGGGTGAAGCCGCAGAATTTCTCGATATCGTGAACGGCGTAGTAGGAAGGAACGCCCATGATGGCGCCCATCTCATAGCGGCGGCCGTTGTATTCGGGGCTGTGGCACTTGCCGCCTACGTGGTCCTCGCGCTCGAGAATCGTATAGTTCTCGTAGCCCTTCTGCTCGAGGTACATCCCGGCGGAAAGTCCCGCGGGGCCTGCGCCAATGATGCAGATCTTTGCATCCTTGCTGATTTCTGACATTTGTTTTCCTCCTTATGAATAATGTAAACCCTCACCGGCGTACAGGGCTTATGTCCTGCAGCACAGCAAAATCTTTTTCCGGAACGCAGGGATTGTGCCGGGTTTCCGTCTGTTCCGTCCGCGAAGTCCGTACTTCGCAGGCGGCAGCCTTTCCCGTTCTGTCTTTTCTCCTGCATTACATGTGGAAATTCAGACAAAATTATTTTATAATAATACTGTTTGTTGTGCAAGTTGATAATCGTTTTATACAAATCTGCGGGAATGTAGTAACTATCCTTCCTGCAGGAAACTGCATTGCATAGAGGAGTTTCCGGAGGCAGTTTATGACAGAATGCTATGATACGCTGTGGTCTCTGATCAGAACCTGGGAAGGAAGCGTCGCACCGGCGCTTTCCTTTGAAAGCGCGGAGGGCAGACCGGTCACCATTTCCTACGGCAGCCTTTTTCAAAAAATCTGTGCAAAGGCAAAAGACCTCACCCACACGACAGTACCCCTCCCCTTCCCCTGCATCAAGACGCCGGAAAATATCACGGATCTTTTTGCAAACCTCCTCGTCGGAAATGACCTTCTGATGCTGGATGAAAAGGGGGAGGCTCCCGGCAGCATCGTCCTCGATCCCGTGCCCGACCTCGAGCCGGCAGTTCCCGGATCGACCTACAGGGAAGGCGTGCCCGAAGGGCACACATTATTCTTCACATCGGGAACGACGTCGAAGAGCAAGGCCGTGGTTCTTTCCACGAAGGCATTGCTCTGCGCCTGCAAAAACGGGCAGTCGCTCGCAGCCTGCGGTCCTGATGATACCATTCTCGCTGTCCTGCCCCTGTCCCACGTCTTCGGCTTCATCTGCTCCTTCCTCTGGGGCTTATGCTACGGCGCCTGTATCGCGCTCGGCCGGACGCTCAGGGAGATTTTTCTCGATCCCGGCTATTTCAAGCCAACGATCATTTCGGCAGTCCCCGCCATGATGGATGTCTTCGTCCGCGGCGGCTGCCTGAACCCGGAGCTGAGGCTCGTCATCATCGGGGCTGCTCCGGCAAAGCCCGAGCTTCTGAAAGCCCTCTCCGACAAAGGGATTGAAGCCCACTTAGGATACGGGCTCACGGAGACCGCCTCCGGCATTGCCCTCCATACAGACGATCCCGATCCGCTGGCCTTCACGCCCTGCCCCGGCGCAAATATTACTATTGAAGAGGACGGGGAAATTTCCGTCGTCACCGATTCCATCATGGATGGCTATCTGAACGCGGATACATCGGCCGTTCTGAAAGACGGCAAGTTCTACACCGGCGACTTCGGCTTCCTCGATGAAAACGGCCGCCTGCACGTGACCGGGCGGAAAAAGGACATCATCGTCCTGCCGAACGGAACGAAGATTTTCCTGCCTGAATACGAGACGGAGCTTATGGCCGTCCTCGGGCACGAGGACATTGCCGTAAAGGACGCAGGCGGCCACATTACTCTTTTCGTGGGTTCCCCGCTTCCGAACGGGATGACGACGGAGGACGTAAGCAATGCCGTGGACTCTTTCAATCTGCGAAAACCCAGGGACCACCAGATCGGGAACATTGTCTACGAGGACAGGCCCCTGCCACGCACCGCTACAGACAAGGTGATGAGATACCTTCTGCATGCAGGGTATTGAACAGAATAATCAAAACGGGTTATCCGCCCGCTTTTCAAAGCTGCGCCTGGCACCCTGAAAGCGGCCTGTTTTGCAGGACATCCGAATCTCATACAAAGTACATCACAGGAAAAAACACACAGGAGAAAATGAAATGGCACTCACACGCGACGAAGTAAAGGCACGCACCATCAAGCTCATCCACGACTACGTTCCCCAGCTCGAAAACGCAGAGCTCGACGATGATTCCGTCGTAAACAAGGACATGGGAGTCGATTCCATGAACTTCATCCTCGTCATCTGCAAGCTCGAGGGCGAATTCAATGTGAAAATTCCCCAGGAGGAGTGGGATCACTACCGGACGCTCGGCGACCTGATCGACGCCGTCATGAAGTACAGCAAGAACTGAATTTGAATTACCGCTGCCGGACAGCGCCTGCTCTTGTAAACAGGCACTAGGCCACCGCGGCACAATATTCATTGAAAAACAGGCAGCCGCAGAAAGGCGAAAGCTTTCTGCGGCTGTATTTTGAATGCGTGATTATTATGGCGTACAAATATTTCGACCGGAAACTCACAATAGAAAGCGCTTCTGTCAACCTGCGCCGGGTCCTCCGGACCTCGTCCCTGCTTCGCATGCTGCAGGAGCTCACCATCGCCTTCACGGAGACCGAAGGCGTCACGCGGAAGGAAACCCTGGACCGGGGTCTTCTCTGGGTCATCGCCAAGCAGAATTTCGAGATCACAAGGCTTCCCGCCTACGATGAAACCATCACCCTCCGCTGCTATGCCCTGCCAACCATGCACATGTTCTTTCCCCGCTACTATGAGGTCTATGCAGGAGATGCGCCGCAGCCGTGCAACACAGAAGCGGGGCAAATTCCCACTGCCCCGGGTGCAGACATACAGACCGATATGGCAAAGACCGACGATTCAGGTGTTTCAAGACTTGCAGCCGGGAAAAATCATAAGGCCTTCGACAGACCTCTGCCCATCATTTCCGGCACGACCATCTGGCTCCTCATGGACGAAAAGAAGAGGTCCATGATCCTGCCCGAAATGTACGGGATCGAGCTTTCCGGAGGTGACACCCCGGCAGGCTACGATATCCCGAAGGCCATTGCGATGCCGAAGGATGAATCAGGCATTTCTGAAAAGCTGGTGACTGCGCCTTTTTCCCTGGCCGACATCAACGGCCACATCAACAACGCCCACTACTTCGACATTGCGGAGGACACCATTCCCTTCGAAGAGGTAAAACTCCTTGAACCGACCGGCTTTGAGGCGGAATATGAGCATGAAATCCTGCCCGGAGACGAGATCCGCCTGACCTATATGAAGGCAGAGGACGGCTGGTATTTCCGGGGAACCTTTGCAGCTGATGGGAAAGATGCCTTCCGGATCCACATCAAAATCTGACAGCACCCGGACTCGGGCCGGCAACGGCGGCTGGACCTGCGGCGGGACTCCGCGGCAAATTTCCACCAATGAAAGAGGGGCGAGGCACGCAGCGCGTGCCTCGC
>OMTX01000149.1 GCA_900314085.1 uncultured Lachnospiraceae bacterium
GGGAGATGTCCTGAAATTGCCCCCGAATGTGCTTGCCGGGGATGCCGTTTGCGGGGGATGGCTTGAAATTGCCCCCGGATGTGCTTGTCGGGGATGCCGTTCGTATGAATAAGGTCGTGTTTTCCCTACGTTTTACGATGGAGGGTGAATTTCATGAGAAGGAATATTCTTGAATTAATCAAAGAAAAACGCCTCTACTTCGATGGCGGGACCGGAACGGTGCTGCAGGCGGAGGGGCTGGCGCCCGGCGAATCTCCGGAAATATGGAACATCACTCACCCGGACAAGGTTGTTGCACTGCATGCGGGATATCTGGCGGCCGGATCGAATATCATTGATACGAATACCTTCGGGGCCAACCGTTTGAAATTCCAGAATTATGAGGAAATCATCCGGGCGGCGGTGAAGAACGCAAGTGATGCCCTGGTCTCCTGCGGCCGCGACGATGTCTATATGGCTCTCGATATCGGCCCCTCCGGCCGTATGATTGAGCCCCTTGGCGACTATCCTTACGAGGACGCCATTTCCCTCTTCAAGGAAGAGATAGAAGCGGGGCTTTCGGCGCAGACGCAGCGTCAGCCTGACATCATTCTGATCGAGACCATGAATGACTCGATTGAAACGAAGGCGGCTGTTCTGGCTGCAAAGGAGACCTGCAATCTGCCTGTCTTTGTGACCAATGTCTATGACGAGCATGCAACGCTCATGACGGGGGCATCCCCCGAGGCCATGGTGGCCATGCTCGAAGGTCTTGGCGTTGACGCCCTTGGTATGAACTGCTCTCTGGGTCCTGCCCAGATGGTGGACATCGTTCCCCGTTTTGCCAGGGTTTCTTCGACGCCCATCATAGTCAACCCGAATGCCGGACTTCCCAAGGTTGTTGACGGACGAACCATCTATGATGTGGGAGCGGATGACTTTGCCGGTTTCATGAAGCAGATTGCTGAAAACGGAGCTACCATTCTCGGCGGCTGCTGCGGAACGACGCCTGAGTACATTCAAAAGGAAATTGCGGCCACAAAAAATCTGCCCTATTCGCTTCCGACAGAGAAAAACCTGTCTGTTGTATCGTCTTTCACCCATGCGGTATTTTTCGGCGGGAAGACGGTTCTCATCGGCGAGCGCATCAACCCGACCGGGAAGAAACGGTTCAAACAGGCGCTTGTTGAAAAAGATTTAAACTATATCATGGAGGAAGGCCTGAAGCAGCAGAAGGCCGGGGCAGATGTTCTCGACGTCAATGTAGGGCTGCCGGAAATCGATGAGCCGGTCCTGATGCATTCCGTTGTTTCCGAATTGCAGTCCCTCTGCGACCTGCCCCTGCAGATCGATACGGGAGATGCAGCTGCCATGGAGCGCGCCCTCCGCATCTACAATGGCAAGCCCATGATCAATTCCGTCAACGGGAAAAAGGAGATTCAGGACGCGGTATTCCCTTTGGCGAAGAAGTACGGCGGCCTCGTTGTCGGCCTGACGATCGACGAAGATGGCGTCCCGACCAGCGCAGAAAAGCGGGTGGCCATTGCCCGGCAGATTGTGGAAAGAGCAGCGGAATTCGGTATCGCAAAGAAAGATATTATCATTGATCCGCTTGCCATGACCGTTTCTGCGGATGATCAGTCGGGGCGCGTGACACTGGAAGCCGTGCGCCGCATTACGGAGGAGCTCGGCGTACTCACCTCCCTCGGAGTTTCCAATGTTTCCTTCGGCCTTCCCGACCGACCGGCGCTGAACGGCGCCTTCTTTACGATGGCGATGGCAAACGGCCTCTCTGCAGCTATCATGAATCCCTTCTCGGAAGAGATGATGGCGGCTTATCACACCTTTAACGCCCTTTCCGGAAGGGATCCCATGTGCATGGACTATATCGCGCACGCAGCGAAGGCGGAAGGAGCAAAACAGAAAACGGATATTTCCGCATTTGCCACACAGGCAGCAAATGCTGCGGCCTCTGCGGCCGCCAATGCCGTGCTGGCGATCGCCGGCGGTACGCCGATCGCTCCGTCCGTAGCCGGTGTGGTAGCAGGAGTGACGGGCACAGGTGCCTGGAGTGCTGTTGCTGGCGGGCAAAAACGCAATGATGGCGCATCGGCCGACAGGCCCGGTGCAGCCGGAAGCGGGAATGACGGACTCGTCGGTACAGGGAAAGAAGGATTTGCAGGCGGAAGCGGTACCGGTGCAGAAGCAGCAGGTGCAGCCTCGCCCGCGGATCCCCGTTTTTCCGGTCTGCAGGATGCCATTGAAAAAGGCCTGAAGGACCGGGCCCGGACGGAGGCGCAGGGTATCATTGCAGGCGGAGCTGCTCCGCTCGATCTCGTCAATCAGGCGGTCATCCCGGCCCTGAACGTGGTCGGTGACGGTTTTGAAAAGAAAACATTATTTCTGCCGAATCTTCTGATGGCGGCAGAGGCGGCCCAGGCGGCTTTCGGTGTCATTCGGGACGAAATGGCAAAGTCCCCCGTCAAACAGGAGGCAGCCGGAAAGATTGTGATTGCCACCGTTCAGGGCGACGTTCACGACATCGGAAAAAATATTGTAAAAGTAATACTCGAAAACTACGGATTTGCCGTGACGGACCTCGGCAAGGATGTGCCCCCGGAAACGGTAGTAGCTGCGGTGAAGGAGACGGGAGCAGGCCTTGTCGGTCTTTCCGCCCTGATGACGACGACGGTTCCCGCAATGGAAAAGACGATTGAACTCCTCCATCAGGAAACGCCCGGGGTGAAGGTCATGGTCGGTGGCGCCGTCATGAACGAGGAATATGCTGCGATGATCCACGCGGACTTCTACGGGAAGGATGCGATGGCGTCCGTGCGGTATGCGCAGGAAGTACTGAAGTAATCTGACACTCTGTCTGTCAGCCGAGGAGCTTCAGAATGGCTTCCGTGGAGGCTATATTCAGAGGATTGTCTGCTTCAGCCCGCGAATCCCCGCAGATATCGGCTCCCAGAAGCCTTTTTCCTTTCACATCGGAAAGAAATTGACACAGGTTGTCGAGCGTCAACTTTCCCTGATCCCAGTCGGTTACTGCATATTCCTGGGAAAGAGCATCTTTGTCAATTGAAATATAGAGCGGAAGATCGGATGGAACAGGCAGGCGGAAAGCAAGAACTGAATTGAGTTGACGTGTGTCAACCTGTTCAGAACGTATATCGGCTCGACCGTTCCCTGCATCGATTTTCTGCCTGCCCGTACCGGTTTCCGGAAGCGGGAGTAGTGTCACCCGGTCCTGATACGGGGCGCCTGTCCCGGCAGCCAGGCATTCTGAAAAGAGATCAGGCCGTACGCCGAACATATAGACCTGCTGCAGATTGGGAAGTTCACGAAGGGAATCGAGGACCCAGCTCCCACAGGAGAGCAGGGGAAAGGCGGGAACTTCCATGTCCGGGTGGTTGTCAATCAGCAGGAGATTGAAAGGCTCTGCAATCGTCTCCAGAAAGAATTTCGATATGTAGTGGTAATTCCCGCTGCCGAAGAGGTGGATGCCGGACCAGGGGGTGGAGACAGCAGGATCCTGAAGGGGAGTTTCGGAAGACTTGCCGGCAGAAAATCCCTCTCGGACGGAATCTTTTCCGGACCCCCGGATGACCTTCCGAAAGCGGCCCGCTGCCCCTTCACTGCAGTAGCCGTTCACGCCGGAAAGCCCGGACAGGTCTGCGTGGGGGACTTCCGGATGAAAATCCCCGTATTGATGATCGATATCGAGAATGAGTGAAAGCTTCATGAAATAAAAATAGGGAATGAGGATTTTTCTGTCAACAGAAAACGATGGAGAAATTCTTCATTCGCTTCGGCGGAAGTGCTAAAATAAAAAAGGGCGGAAAATGCCCGGGAAAATATTATTCATGAAGGAGGTAGACCTATGCTGCCTGTCATTTCCATTTCGCGTGAGTTCGGTTCCGGCGGCCATTCCATCGCATCGAAGGTGGCGGAAGAACTCGGTGTCCCCTTCTACGATTCGGAAATCGTCAACCGTGTGGCACGGGAATCCGGCTACGCCAAGGATGTCATCGAGCGGAAGGGGGAGGACTCGACCGGCGACGCCTGGTGGTTCGACATCAGTTCGCCAAGCGCCCAGTACTTTCAGAGTCCCCAGGACGAGATTTTTCTGATCCAGCAGAAGGTCATTCTCGAGTGTGCGGGCAAAGGGCCCTGCGTCATTGTCGGCCGCTGCTCGGATTATATTCTGAAGGAGGCGGAGATCCGTAATCTTTCCGTTCTCATCCACGCGGACATGGAGCACCGCATTGCCCGCATCCTGAACCGTTACGGGGAAATCCAGAATGTCGATGTGAAGAAGCGGATTCTCAAAAAGGACAAGCAGCGGCGGACCTACTACAAGTACTACACCGATCAGACCTGGGGCGACTATCCGAACTACGACCTCTCCCTCGATTCCGGAAAGCTGGGCGAGGATCTCTGCGTGAAGACGATTGTGGAGACGGCGAAGGTGTTTCCCTATTGAGGGAGGCGCTTCGCGCATTGCGCGAATTTTCCATGCGCCGACCGACTTGCCGCCGACCAACGGGAGGGGGCGTTTCCTGTTTTTTAAAATAATATAATACGCGTATATAGAAAATGAGGGGCGGCAAATGCCGCCCCTCATGCTGTATTCTTTCCGCTCAGACCATTTCTTTGATGACGTCCTGCATGTCGTACATCCCTGCTGGTTTTCCCTTCAGGAATTTTGCCGCTTCGAGGGCGCCTTTCGCAAAGACGTTCTTCGATGTCGCCTCGTGGCGGAAGACGATCTGCTCATCTTCTCCGAGGAACATGACCTCGTGGGTGCCGGCGACATTTCCGCCCCGGATGGAGGAGATACCGAGCTCTTTTGCTCCGCGCTTCTGTCGGCGGGACTGGCGCTCATAGACGTATTCGAAGTCCTCCTCAGCGCCTTCCTTTACGGCATCCGCGAGGGCCAGGGCTGTTCCGGAGGGGGCGTCCACCTTCTGATTGTGGTGGGCTTCGACGATTTCCACATCATAGCCTGCGTCCGTGAAGACGGAAGAGAAGCTCTTCAGGACATTGATCAGGGTGTTGATGCCGAGGGACATATTGGCGGACCGGAGTACCGCAATGCTCTTTGACGCCCGGTTGACGTGCGACAACTGTTCATTGGAAAGCCCTGTCGTGCAGAGGACGATGGGAAGCGACCGGTTCTCGCATTCCTGCAGAATGGAGTCGACAGCCTTGGGGGAAGAGAAGTCGACGACGACATCGGCTGATTCCCTGCAGGCGGCCAGGCTATCATATACGGGGAAGGAATAATCATTCGTTCCATAGGGATCGATGCCGGCGACAACCGAAAGCTCCGGATCCTTTTCACTCATGGAGACGAGGACGTGCCCCATGTGGCCGTTTACGCCGTTGATGATTATGTTTGTCATTTACGTTCAGGAAAGGGGGACAGTCCTGCCGTCCCTTGCATAAGCTCAGGACGTCGACGACAGTCCCCTATTCCACTCCTTTCAAATCAGCTTGTAGTCTTCAAGTGTCTTCCTGCAGAGGGCTTCGTGTTCCGGCGTGAGGCCGAAGAGGGGAGCGCGAAGGGGACCGACGTTTTTCCCCATCATGTTCATCATGACTTTCACGGGGATGGGATTGACCTCGCAGAATAGGGCGTCAACCATGGGAAGGAGATGAAGCTGCAGGGCAGCGGATTCCTTCACTTTTCCCTCGAGGTAGAGGGCGCATACGTCGTGCATCTCACGGGGCATGACATTTGAAACCACGGAAATGACGCCGATGCCGCCGACACTCATGATCGGAACGACGAGGCCGTCTTCGCCGGAGTAGAGGTCGCATTTCCCGTCGGTCAGGTACATGAGAGAGGATGTCATGGCAAGATTTCCCGTCGCGTCCTTGATACCGACGATATTGCCTTTCGTCCGGATGAGCTCGGCTGCGGTTTCAGGCTGAATTGTCGTTCCTGTCCGGCCGGGAACATTGTACATGATGATTGGCAGCTTCGTGGAATCCGCAATCATGCTATAGTGGCGGATCAGGCCGGCCTGGGTGGCCTTGTTGTAATAGGGGGTGACGATGAGGGCGCCGTCAGCGCCGTCTTCCTCTGCTTCCTGCGTAAGCTGGATGGCAGCCTTCGTGTCGTTGCTGCCGGTGCCGGCGATCACGGGGATGCGGCCTTTCGTGAATTGAACGGCCATCTTGATCGTGTTCCGGTGCTCGTCCATGGAGAGGGTGGAACCTTCGCCGGTCGTTCCGACGATGATGATGGCGTCCGTGCCTCCGTCAATCTGTTCGTTGATGATCTCTTCGAGCTTGTCGTAGTTCACGGTCTCGTCATCATTCATAGGGGTGATGAGCGCTACCCCGGCACCTTTGAAAACTGCCATCAGTTGTCTCCCTTCTCTTCGGTGATGCGGTATACGTAGTCCGCCTTTTCAGCAATGGCGGGGGTGATAAAAGTTCCTGTCAGGATGATGTCCGTATGGAGAACAGTCGGAGAAAGAACAGAGGCAAGCTCCCCGTCCGTGATGATTCCCTCGTCTATGAGACCGAGAACCTCGTCGAGAATCAGCATGTCGCATTCGCCGGTGGAAATCGCCTTGCGGGCGAAGTTCAGGCCGTTCTTCATATTCTGGATTTCTTCGTCCCGCTTGTCGGCCGGCAGATCCCTGAAGGAATCCTTCGTCCGTTCAAAGCGGAAAAGCTTGACCTCAGGCTCGAGCTTTTTCAAGTACTCTTCGTTCATCTCAGCCTTCATGAACTGGATGATGTAAACAAGCCGGCCTTCGGAGGCACTGCGGAGAGCGTAGCCGAGCGCGGCTGAAGACTTTCCTGCGCCGGTACCGTAGTAGGCGCGGATCGTGGATTTTTCCATAGGTGGGGTTTGTCTCCTGTTCTATTGGCAGGAAAGCGTCTGAAAAGGAAAACGCCTCCCTGAAACGGGGAAGGGCGGCAGCGCCGCATTCCCTGGCATAGAAAAACACGCCTAATATTCGTAATACTAGCACAGGAGCGGCCGATTTACAAACGGCACTTTTGACCGTGAATACCTGAAATATGCACATTTTGAGGAGCCACCCGCCGCAATCGTTCGTCACATTTTTCCATATGAATAATAAAAAGAAATGCGTAAAATGGAAAGGCTGTCAAAATGGAATAAAAAATATTAGTCATATAGATAAGGAAGGCAGAATACCATGCAAACGAGAGAGGATATCCGGAATGTCGCAATCATCGCCCACGTCGATCACGGCAAGACCACTCTTGTGGACAATCTTCTGCGCCAGTCCGGCGTCTTCCGCGACAACCAGGCGGTGACAGAGCGCGTCATGGACAGTGGCGCCATCGAGCGCGAGCGCGGAATCACCATCCTTTCGAAGAACACGGCTGTCAACTACAATGGCATCAAGATCAATATCGTCGACACTCCCGGTCACGCGGATTTCGGCGGGGAGGTCGAGCGTGTCCTGAAGATGGTCGACGGCTGCGTCCTCGTCGTTGACGCTTTCGAAGGCGTCATGCCCCAGACGAAGTTCGTTCTGATGAAGGCCCTGGCCCTGAACCTTCCCATCGTCTGCTACATCAACAAAATCGACCGTCCCGAGGCACGTCCTACTGAGGTTGTCGATGAAGTCCTTGAGCTTTTCATGGACCTGGATGCAAATGACGACCAGCTGGAATCTCCCTTCGTATTCGGCTCCGCCAAGGACGGCTATGCGATCAAGGACCTTTCCGATGAGCACAAGGATATGACTCCTCTTTTCGATGCCATCATCGATCATATTCCTGCCCCCACAGGAGAGCCCGATGCCCCTGCCCAGATGCTGATCTCCACCATCGACTACAACGAATTCGTCGGCCGGATCGGTATCGGAAAGATTTCCAATGGCACTCTGAAGCTGAACCAGGATGCAGTCGTCGTAAACCATCATGATGAAAGCCGCAATGAGAAGGTCCGGATCACCAAGCTCTATGAGTTCAACGGCCTTCAGCGGGTTGATGTCGATGAGGCTTCCTTTGGCGATATCGTCGCTGTGTCCGGTATTTCCGACCTCTCCATCGGTGATACGATCTGCGGTTCTGAAAAGGTCGAATCCATTCCCTTCCAGAAGATCGATGAGCCGACCATAGCCATGAACTTCATGGTCAATGACTCTCCCTTCGCCGGCCAGGAGGGCAAGTGGGTGACTTCCCGTCACATCCGCGACCGCCTTTTCAAGGAGCTCAACACCGACGTTTCCCTCCGCGTGGAGGAGACAGACAGCGCTGACTGCTTCAAGGTTTCCGGCCGCGGCGAGCTGCATCTCTCCGTCCTGATCGAGACCATGCGCCGCGAGGGCTATGAGTTTGCGGTTTCCAAGGCTGAGGTCCTCTACAAGTACGATGAAAAGGGCAAGAAGCTCGAGCCTATGGAGATTGCCTACATCGATGTCCCGGATGAGTTTACCGGCGTTGTCATCCAGAAGCTGGGTACGAGAAAGGGCGAACTTCGGAACATGGGCTCCATCACCGGCGGCTACACCCGTCTTGAGTTTCGGATTCCTTCCCGCGGCCTGATCGGTTACCGGAATGATTTCATGACCGATACGAAGGGCAACGGCATCATCAATACCATTTTCGATGGTTACGAGCCTTATAAGGGCGACATTGCCTACCGCCGCCAGGGCTCCCTCATTGCCTTTGAGACCGGTGAGTCTGTCACCTACGGTCTCTTTGCCGCCCAGGACCGCGGCACCCTCTTCATCGGACCCGGTGAGAAGGTCTATGCGGGTATGGTTGTCGGCCAGTCCGGCAAGGCCGAGGACATTGAGATCAATGTCTGCAAGAAGAAGCATCTGACCAATACCCGTACTTCCTCATCTGATGAGGCGCTGACTCTGACACCGCCCAAGCGGATGTCTCTCGAGCAGGCCCTTGACTTCATCGAGAATGACGAGCTTCTCGAGGTGACGCCGGAGTCCCTGCGTATCCGGAAGCGCCAGCTGGATTCCCGTCTCAGAAAGCGGGAGATGATCAACCTTCAGCGCGCCCGCGAAGGACAGTGATTTATAGTAAACGTCAAAAGGATTTGCCGTTTACTATAATGATGCACACGGACGCGTTAGGAAATTAGCCGCTTCGCGGCACGCGTCCGGCGCTTTTACGGAAACGACTAAAGTCGTTTCCGATATATTAGTGATGAATAATCTGCCTGCCCCAAGGGGCAGGCTTTTTGCGTTGTAGGAGCCCATACCTTGTGCTAGAATAACTTTTGTCTGTAGATTTTGTATGTGAAAGGGGTACGCAATGGGACTCTTTAAAAGGGGAAAGAGCAGCGAAGGTTCCGTTGCCATGGACCGGGTCCGCCGGATGGATTATCGTGAAGAAGTGCCTGCCGGTGGTGCCGATGCGAAGCTGTATGCGGACTACCGGGAGTTCTTTACCGGGCTCAAAGAAGAAACTGCGGATGCCGTATCCGATGCCGGTAAGCTTTCGGGCATGGTGCAGGAGATTGCGGAGAGCTCGGGCGGGATGAAAAAGGTTGCAGGTGTCATCCGGTCGGGTGTGCAGAAGCAGACGGACGATGTGAATGCGGCGATGGATGTCACGAACCGTTTCTCGGATTCGCTTTCTTCAATGCAGCAGGAGTCGGACGGTCTCATCGACATGGCGGTGACCATGGACGGGCAGAACAATGACGCCCTGGCTGCGGTCACCGACCTGAGGGAAAACACAAAGAAAAATGCCGAGGCTCTCGGACATATTACCAGTGAGCTTTCGCGGCTGGTCGAAAAAATCCAGTCCATCAGCGATGTGACGGAGGTTCTTTTCAACCTGGCTTCCCAGACAAATCTTCTGGCTTTGAACGCTTCCATAGAGGCTGCCCGGGCGGGTGAGGCCGGAAAAGGCTTTGCTGTCGTTGCTGAGGAAGTGCGGAAGCTTTCGGAGGAGAGCCGGGAGGCCTCGGAAAATATCAGCACTTCCATCGGAGACATCACCGGGGAACTCGACAACTTAAAGCAGGTCATGGATGATTCACAGGAAATCTTTGCCGGACAGGATGCTGTCGTTTCCAAGGTGACGGAGGCCATGGGCGCCATTCACGATACGACGGACGACTTCATTGAGAGCCAGAAGAAGTTCGGGGATGAATTTTCTTCTCTGGGAGACGAGCAGCAGCGCCTCGCCGATTCCGTGTCGAACATACAGAACGTCGTCGAGGAGTTTGCGGCGACGGTTCAGCAGATTACTACCCTCGCCGGCACACAGGATCAGGCGACCGGTTTCCTGACGAAGCAGACACAGAGCCTGCAGGACAGGCTTTCACAGGTGACGGCCCTGACGGACCGGGTTCAGACAGTTGACAGCCGGCCTCCGAAGACGAAGGTTGAGATGATCTGGGACATCAACAGTCCCTTCTGGGAACCGACGAACCGGCAGGCAGAGAAGGTGGCGAAGATCCTCGATTACGATATCCGGATCGAAGCGCCGGACGTCCGCGGCGAGGAAGGCGCCGCCCAGATGAAGGGCATGATTGACCGGGCCGTCGCTGACGGGTATGATGCTCTGGTAATTACCCCCTACCAGAATTCCGCCGTCCATCAGGCGGTAAAGGCTGCGTCCGATGCCGGCATGAAGATTGTCTTCCTGCAGACGGCGTTTGATGATGTCCCTTACATTTCCGAAATCGGGACGGATTCACAGGCCTGCGGCGCCAGCGGTGCCGATGCCCTTGCCCGGGAGGTCGGTCCCTCCGGCAAGGTGGCGGTCGGTCTCTGGTCGGATACCCATCTCGACATGGTGGAGGCCCGGGCGAAGGGCTTCATAGAGCGGGCAAAGGCAGCGGGGCTTGATGTCGTGACATATGATATTCCCGGGGAACCGGCAACGGAGGAGGAAGCAGCGCACTATATCGATGGTCTCCTTTCCGCGCATCCGGATATCGATGGCGTTTTCGCGACGAATGTGGCCTGGGGCCTGCACTACGGCGAATACCGCAAGCGCCATCCGGAGAAGAAATTTTCCGTTGTATCCGTTGATTTTACAAAGGCGATGATTCCCTATATCCGCGACGGTTATATCGACGACGGCATTGCCCAGCGGAATGCGGTCTGGGGCGGCCTTTCCCTGCAGATGCTTTCTGATGCGGCGGCCGGCAAGGCAGTGGAGAAGCAGCAGGATACAGGTACCTTTGCTGTCAACCGGGCGAACCTGGACATCTATGCGAATTGATTTTTATGAAGAATATAAGGCGCAGGGATTTCCTTGTGCCTTTTTTTTCGGAGGCAGGCGCATAGGTATTTTCCGGCTTCGCCGGGCGCGGTGGGCAGGAGAATGCATTCTCCTATCTGCTTTGCAGGCAAGGACTTGTATTTTCCCGCACGGACATATGCCTGGGATTGTTTCTGCGTGAAACAAATTGTTGACGACAGAACAGATGTTTGATATTTTGCTTATGGAGAAGGAAATGGCAGAAATCTGGAAGAAAGACGGCTTTTTCATAGGGGATGACGATTACGTGCAGCGTATGAAGGGGGAGGTGGAGCCCTTCGTGAAAGACCATGTCGTCCATGATTTCCTGCAGGCAAGGGATGGGCTGAAGCTTTCGTATTATTATGCCCTGCAGGAGGGAGCGAAGGGAACGGTCGTGATTGCCCACGGCTTCTGCGAGTTCTTCGACAAGCTTTCCGAGATGGTGTACTACTATTACCGGGCAGGCTTCAATGTCTTCTTCCTGGAATGCCGCGGTCATGGGGAGTCTGCGCGGCCGCTTCCCGATGCGGATCCCGATATGGTCTGGGTGAAGTCCTTTGACGACTTCGTGTGGGACTATGATGACTTCGTGCGGCAGGTCGTGCTGAAAAAGTCTCCTGTCCGTCCGCTCATGGCGTTCGGTCATTCCATGGGCGGCTGCATCGTGGCGCGGACACTGGAAGAGGATCCGGATCTTTTCGACCGGGCGGTTCTTTCGTCTCCGATGATGTCCCTTGGCTGGGGCGGCCTGCCGATGATCGCTGTTCATGCAGCGGTATTCTGGGCGGTGATCCGGGGGAAGATGGCGACGTATCTTCCCGGCCAGCACGGGTTTGACAATGTTCCGACCTTCCCGGAGTGCTCGATGAAGTCGCGGGTGCGCTATGACCATATGTTTTCCTGCCGGCAGGAGCAGAAGGGGGCACAGGTGTACGGGGGATCCTATGCCTGGGGGAAGGCCTCTCTTTCCGGCATGAAGACCTGCGTGAAGAAGGCTCCTCTTGTGAAGACGGAGACGCTGATGCTGACGGCCGGAAAGGACAATATGGTGACGCCTGACGGGCAGGAAGCCTTTCTGAGGCGCTGCAGCTGCTGCAGACGGAAGAATTTCCCGGAGTCGCAGCATGAGATTTACAATGCGTACCCTGAGGAGCGGGCAGAGTACTATGACGATATCCTGTCCTTCTTCTCGGCTCCCTTGTAATCCTTTTCGTTGAAACGGGGGCGTGCTTGTGTTATGCTTTTCAGGTTAAAAGGGCTTTGTACCCCGTTGAGGCTTTAGATGAAGAAGAGTGCCGGTGACCGGATCCTTTCCATAGCGGCTCTGATCCTTGCCGTTGCTTCCTGGCCGCTTTCCGTTTTTACATGGCCGGGACTCGTGACAGCAGGAGCAGCAGTGGTCTGCGCCGTCTTTCACGGACGGAAATATCCGGGCAATCGTGTGATGAGGGCAGCACTTATATGTGCCCTGGTCTATTTGCTGGTCTGGCTTCTCTTTTTCATCGGTATGGCTTTCTACCGCTCTATTCTTTCCCTGGGCGGTGAGTCTTTTATGGCTCCGGAAATTTCGAAATAGCATGGACGAAAACAATTCTTTCAAAAACAGTTACGGCCCCGGCGGTCCCAATCCCTACGGCCCCGGCGGCTCGAACCCTTATGGCTCCGGAAATTACGGCCCCGGCCCGGGCGGCCCGAATCCTTATGGCCCCGGACCCGGAAATTACGGTCCTGGCCTGAACCCGTACGGAGGCGTACCGGTCGGCCCTCACGGAAAGCGGACGGGAAGCGGCATGGCGATTGCCGCCATGGCCTGCGGAATCGCAGCTCTCGCCCTGTTCCTGACGGTCATCAATATTCCCCTGGCTATTGTTGCCATCGTTCTCGGCATTGTTTACCTCGTGAATTACGAGCCGGTGGACCGGGGCTTTGCCATTACCGGCATTGTGACAGGCATTCTGTCTTTTGTCCTGCTGATAGCGGGTATAGCGGTCATCATGACAAGCCCTCTGATGAGGCATCTTGAGGCGCATCCGCCGACACAGGACGAGATCATTGAGGAATACAATGACGTGATAGAAGATTATTACCGGGATATGTTCGGAGATGATGCGGACTTTTATTGAGTCTGAGATCAATACATTTAGGAAGGATTTTTGGAAAAGGTATGTACAGAAAAGTAGACACGGATCTGAACTTCGTGGACAGGGAAAAGGAGATTGAAGAGTACTGGGATACCCACGACATCTTCGAGAAAAGCATGGAGAGCCGGAAGAAGGGGGAGACCTATACCTTCTATGACGGCCCGCCCACGGCAAACGGCAAGCCCCATATCGGCCATGTTCTGACCCGCGTCATCAAGGATATGATTCCCCGCTACCAGACCATGAAGGGGAAGTATGTTCCCCGGAAGGCCGGCTGGGATACCCACGGTCTGCCTGTTGAGATTGCCGTCGAGAAAGAGCTCGGCCTGAACGGAAAGGAACAGATTGAAGAATACGGCATGGAGCCCTTCATCCAGAAGTGCAAGGAATCCGTCTGGAAATACAAGGGAATGTGGGAGA
This sequence comes from uncultured Lachnospiraceae bacterium, assembly GCA_900314085.1. Classification (GTDB taxonomy): domain Bacteria; phylum Bacillota; class Clostridia; order Lachnospirales; family Lachnospiraceae; genus RUG306. The sequence goes on from OMTX01000149.1 coordinate 13,761, forward strand.
AGTTCTCCGGCCAGGTCGGTTTCTGGGCCGACATGAAGAACCCTTACATCACGTATGATGACAATTTCATCGAGTCCGAGTGGTGGGCCCTCAAAGAAATCTGGAAAAAGGGCCTTCTCTACAAGGGCTTCAAGGTCGTTCCCTACTGTCCCCGCTGCGGCACCCCTCTTTCCGCCCAGGAAGTGGCGCAAGGGTACAAGACACTGAAGGAGCGCTCTGCTGTTGTCCGCTTCAAGGCCAAGGACGAGGATCTCTACTATCTGGCGTGGACGACAACACCCTGGACGCTGCCTTCGAATATCGCCCTCTGCGTGAACCCTGACGAGACCTATGTGAAGGTCAAGGCAGCTGACGGCTATACCTATATTCTGGCTCAGGCGCTCGCGGACACCGTGCTCGCGCCTCTTTCCGAAGACGGCAAGCCGGCTTATGAAACACTTGAAACCTACAAGGGCTCTGATCTCGAGCATCGTGAATATGAGCCCCTCTATCAGTGTGCTGCGGATGCCGTCGAAAAGGCGCATGGCAAGGCTTTCTTCATTACCTGCGATACCTATGTCACGATGACAGACGGTACCGGTATCGTCCATATCGCGCCGGCCTTCGGTGAAGACGATGCCCGGATCGGACGGAATTACAACCTCCCTCTGGTACAGATGGTCGATGATCAGGGACGGATGAAGCCGGAGACGCCTTTTGCCGGAATGCGCTGCAAGCCGACGGAGGAGGAAGTGAAAAATGGGGCTGTCAGCGCGGATCCGGAGGTCCTGAAGGATCTTTCCGCAAAGAAGCTTCTTTTCGCTGCTCCGAAATTTGAACACGAATATCCCCACTGCTGGCGTTGTGATACGCCCCTCATCTACTATGCCCGCTCTTCCTGGTTCATCAAGATGACGGAAGTGAAGGACGAGCTCGTAGCGAACAACAATACCGTGAACTGGATTCCCAAGGGCATCGGCGAAGGCCGCTTCGGCAAGTGGCTGGAGAATGTCCAGGACTGGGGCATTTCCCGGAACCGCTACTGGGGCACTCCCTTAAATATCTGGGAGTGTGAGGATTGCGGTTACCAGGAACCCATCGGTTCGAGAGCAGAGCTGAAGGAGAAAACCGGACGGGAAGACGCCCTGACCGTGGAGCTCCATCGCCCTTATATCGATGAATTCACCTGCAAGTGCCCCAAGTGCGGGAAGACCATGCACCGGGTACCCGAGGTCATCGACTGCTGGTTCGATTCCGGCGCCATGCCTTTCGCCCAGCACCATTATCCGTTTGAAAATCAGGACCTGTTCGAGCAGCAGTTCCCGGCGGAGTTCATCTCCGAAGCCGTGGACCAGACGCGCGGCTGGTTCTACTCCCTGATGGCAGAGTCTACCCTGCTTTTCCACAAGGCTCCCTACAAGAATGTCATCGTTCTGGGGCACGTTCTCGATGAGAACGGAATCAAGATGAGCAAGTCAAAGGGCAATGCTGTCGATCCTTTCGAGGCGCTTGACAAATACGGGGCGGATGCGATCCGCTGGTACTTCTACGAGAACTCAGCGCCCTGGCTTCCGAACAAGTTCTATGACAAGGCCGTGGAGGAAGGGCAGAGGAAGTTCCTTGGCACATTGTGGAATACCTATGCCTTCTTCGTTCTTTATGCAAATATCGACGGCTTTGATGCGACGAAATATTCTCTTGAATACGACAAGCTTTCCGTCATGGACCGGTGGATCATCTCCCGCCTGAATTCGACTGTGAAAGAAGCGGATGAGGATCTTTCGAATTACCGGATTCCGGAGACAGCCCGGGCTCTGCAGGCCTTCGTGGAGGATCTTTCGAACTGGTATGTCCGCCGCAGCCGTGCCCGTTTCTGGGCAAAGGGCATGGAGCAGGACAAGGTGAATGCCTACATGACACTCTATACCTGCCTTGTGACGATTGCGAAGGCAGCCGCTCCCATGATTCCCTTCATGGCGGAGGAAATCTACCTGAACCTTGTCTGCTCGATTGACAAGGACGCGCCGGAGTCCATTCACCTGTGCGATTACCCTGTCGTGAATGAGGAGCAGATCGACAAGGCGCTGGAAGCAAAGATGGCTGAAGTCTCAAAGATTGTGACGACAGGCCGGGCAGCCCGGAATGCCGCCAATATCAAGAACCGGCAGCCGCTTGCCATGATGTATGTGAAGGCACCGAATGCCCTGGATTCCTTCTATACGGATATCATCACCGATGAGCTGAATGTACGTGCCATGGAATTCACGGACGATATTTCAGCCTATACCCACTATACCTTCAAGCCCCAGCTCAAGACCGTTGGACCGAAATACGGAAAATTCCTTGGAAAGATCCAGGGGGCGCTGAAAGACCTGAACGGAAATGAAGCATATGCTGCGCTCAAGGCAGACGGCTCCCTTTCCTTCCCGGAGATTGATCCTTCCATTGTCCTGACAGAAGAAGACCTTCTGATCGATATGGATTCAAGCGAAGGCTTTGCGGCAGCAGGGGACAGCGATGTGACGGTCGCCCTTGATATCCGCCTGACGCCGGAACTCATTGAGGAAGGCTTCGAGCGCGAGATCGTATCGAAGGTTCAGACCATGCGGAAAGAGGCCGGATTTGAAGTCATGGACCGCATAGCCCTCGGGTATGAAGGAAATGACAAGATTGCAGAAATCATGGTAAAATACCATGATGCGATTGCGCATGACGTGCTGGCTCAGGATATCCATGAAGGGGCGGACGGCACGTACAAAAAGGACTGGAAGGTGAACGGAGAAGCGGTAACGCTTTCCGTTGCAAAGCTGTCCTGAATGGAGCGAGACGAAGGCGGGAAGCCTTACAAAGGGAAGCCGGAGTGCGTTTTCATAAAAAGATGACGGTTTTTCGCGAACTGATGGAGAGGGCCGGAAGGCTCGGTGCCCACGGAATGGGGGAGGCAGAAATGAAACCGACAGGTGAAATTGACAAGGAGAAGTTCAAGAAGGACGTCCAGGAGAATGTCATGCGGCTCTACCGCAAGACATTCAAGGAGGCTTCGGGAGAGGAAATCTTCCAGGCGGTTTCCCTGGCGGTCAAGGACTATGTCATTGACGACTGGTTCGCTACCCAGAAGGTCATCGATGAGCAGGATCCGAAGATTGTCTACTATATGTCGATGGAGTTCCTGATCGGCCGCCTTCTCGGAAACAATCTCATCAATCTCTGCTCCTATGAAACCGTCAAGGAAGCCCTTACCGAAATGGGCGTGGACATCAATTACATCGAAGACCAGGAGCCGGATCCCGCCCTCGGAAACGGCGGCCTCGGGCGTCTGGCCGCCTGCTTCCTCGATTCCCTGTCGACCCTGGGCTATGCGGCCTACGGCTGCGGCATCCGCTACCGTTACGGCATGTTCAAGCAGAAGATTTCGGACGGCTACCAGAAGGAAATCCCGGATGACTGGCTGAAGAACGGCTATCCCTTCGAACTCAAGCGGTCTGAGTATTCCTATGAGGTGAAATTCGGCGGCTATGTCCGCGCGGTTCCCAAGGAGGACGGCTCGACGACCTTCGTCCAGGAGGGCTACAACTCCGTCATTGCAGTTCCCTATGACATGCCCATCACCGGCTACGGGAACCATGTCGTCAACTCCCTGATGATCTGGGATGCGGAACCCAAGCAGGTCTTCTCTCTGGAGTCCTTCGACCGCGGCGACTATACAAAGGCAGTGGAGGATGAAAATCTGGCCCGCTCCCTCTGCGAAGTCCTCTATCCGAACGATTCCCATGAGTCCGGCAAGGAGCTGCGCTTGAAGCAGCAGTACTTCTTCGTCAGCGCCTCCCTGCAGCGGGCTATTGAACGATTCAAGAAGCATCATGATGATATCATGGATCTTCCGAAGAAGGTCGTCTTCCAGATGAACGATACGCATCCGACGCTGGCGGTGCCGGAACTGATGCGTATTCTGATGGATGAGGAAGGCCTTGGCTGGGACGATGCCTGGGAGATTACGACCCACTGCGTTGCCTATACGAACCATACAATTATGAGTGAGGCTCTGGAGAAGTGGCCGGTGGATCTCTTCGCCCGCCTCCTTCCCCGAATCTACAATATCGTTGAGGAAATCAACCGCCGGTTCTGCCTGGATATCCTCAGGGTATTCAACGACCAGGCCAAGGTCGACCGCATGTCCATCGTCCACGACGGGCAGGTGAAGATGGCAAATATGGCCATCTGCGCCGGCTTTTCGGTAAACGGCGTTGCAAGGCTTCATACGGAAATCCTGAAAAAGCAGTCGCTGAAGGATTTCTACGATATGTATCCGAAAAAATTCAACAACAAGACGAACGGCATTACCCAGCGCCGCTTCCTCCTGCACGCCAACCCGCTTCTTTCCAAGTGGGTGACGGAGAAGATCGGAGACGGCTGGATCACGGACTTAAGCCAGATGCAGAAGCTGAAGCCCCTGGCCGACGATCCAAAGGCTCAGCAGGAGTTCATGGAGATCAAGTACCAGAACAAGGTCCGCCTTGCGAAGTACATCCAGGAGCACAACGGCATTACGGTGAACCCGAACTCCATTTTCGATGTCCAGGTCAAGCGCCTGCATGAGTACAAGCGGCAGCTGCTGAACATTCTCCACGTCATGTACCTTTACAACAAGGTCAAGGAGAATCCGGACATGCCCTTCGTTCCGCGGACCTTCATTTTTGGCGCCAAAGCGGCTGCCGGCTACCGCATTGCAAAGCTGACCATCAAGCTCATCAACAATGTAGCCCGCGTCATCAATGCGGACAAGAGCATTGATAATAAAATTAAAGTCGTCTTCATTGAGGACTACAGGGTATCCAATGCCGAGATCATCTTTGCGGCATCTGATGTTTCCGAGCAGATCTCCACGGCATCGAAGGAGGCTTCCGGTACCGGCAATATGAAGTTTATGCTGAACGGAGCCGTTACCATCGGTACCATGGACGGGGCAAATGTCGAGATGGTAGAGGAGATGGGCGCAGACAATGCCTTCATCTTCGGCATGAGCGCGGACGAAGTTATTGCGCACGAGCATGCCCGCGACTACAACCCTATGGATATCTATGACAGCGAGCCGGATATCCGGAAGGTCTTAAACCAGCTTGTCAACGGTTTCTACAGCGGGGAGGATACGGAGCTTTTCCGGGATATCTACAACTCCCTTCTGAACACCCAGTGCACGCAGTATGCGGACACCTACTTCAATCTGGCCGATTTCAAGTCCTATGCCATCGCCCAGAAGAAGGTGGAGGATGCCTATCGCGACAAGGAACACTGGGCGCATATGGCCATCATGAACGTGGCTTCCGTCGGCAAGTTCTCCTCCGACAGGACGATTCAGGAATACGTGGACGATATCTGGCATCTGGACCATATCACCGTGAGCCCCGAGAAGGTTGCGGCTGAAGATTAATGATTCGTGGAAAAATCTCATTCGAATGGGTCTGCGGAAAGCGGGCCCATTCCGCTTTTCAGGGACTTTTATAAAAATTCCCTAAACAAAAGTTTTTGCACTGCCCGGAAAGGGTTATTGGGATATCGGCGTCTGAACCGGTATTCGAAAGATTTTGGAAGGAATACGTATGGCAGAAAATGACAAGGACTTTCGGGAAGTCGTTGACGGAGAGCCGGTGGACGACGAAAAGACGGTTGATGCGGGAAAGCCGGTTGATGCGGAAAAGCCGGAAGGCAGCGCAGGAACTCCTTCAGACAGCACAGACGACAGCAGAAATGATGACTTTGAAGACGTCTGCTATATCTGTCGGCGGCCGGAGAGCGTAGCCGGGAAGATGATCCACATCCCGGGGAACCTTTCCATCTGCAGCGACTGCATGCAGAAGACTTTTGATTCCATGCAGAATTTCCCCTTCGGAGGGGACAATTCCGGCTCGAACCTGGATCTTTCCTCCCTGCAGCCCCTGAACTTCTTCAATATCAAGGATCTCATGGGCGGCCTTGGCGGCGTTCCGGAAAGCCAGAAGCTGAAGAAGAAGGGGGAGAAGGCGGAAGAAGACGACAAGGCTCCTGCGGAAATCGACATCCGGAACATGCTTCCTCCCCATGAGATTAAGGCAAAGCTCGATGAGTATGTCGTCGGCCAGGAGCATGCCAAGAAGGTCATGAGTGTTGCCGTCTACAACCATTACAAGCGGGTCTTTGCCGATGAGCACAAGAGCCAGCAGGACGACGGCGTCACGATTGAGAAGTCGAATATGCTGATGATCGGGCCGACCGGTTCCGGCAAGACCTATCTCGTGAAGACGCTGGCCCGTCTCCTGAACGTCCCTCTGGCCATCACGGATGCGACCTCCCTGACGGAAGCCGGCTACATCGGTGACGACATTGAGTCTGTCGTTTCAAAGCTCCTTGCAGCAGCCGGAAACGACGTCGAAAAGGCGGAGTACGGCATCATCTTCATCGACGAGATCGACAAGCTGGCAAAGAAGCGGAATGCGAACCAGCGGGATGTTTCGGGCGAAGCCGTTCAGCAGGGCATGCTGAAGCTGCTGGAAGGCTCGCGAATCGAAGTACCTGTCGGGGCCTCCTCCAAGAATGCCATGGTGCCGATGGCCATGGTCGATACGACAAATATCCTCTTCATCTGCGGCGGCGCATTCCCGGATCTTTCCGACATCATCAAGGAGCGCCTGAACAAGTCCTCCTCCATGGGCTTTGTCAGCGATCTCAAGGACAAATACGACGGGGATGAAAATATTCTCGAGAAGGTGACGGTGGAGGATCTGCGGAAATTCGGCATGATTCCCGAGTTCATTGGGCGTCTGCCCGTGATTTTCTCCCTCGAGGCGCTGACGACGGATATGCTGGTCCGCATTCTGAAAGAGCCGAAGAATGCCATCATCAAACAGTATCAGAAACTGCTCTCCTATGACGAAGTGGACCTGCAGTTTGAGGACGATGCCCTGCAGGCAATCGCCGAGGAGGCGAAAGGCCGGGAACTCGGCGCCCGCGCCCTCCGGTCCATCATTGAGGACCTGATGCTTGATATCATGTACGAAATCCCCAAGGACGACAATATCGGAACGGTCATCATCACGAAGGACTACGTGGAAAAGAAGGGCGGGCCGCAGATCATCATGCGGACCACGGAAAAGCAGCCCAGGCGCCTTGCTGCGGAAGGAGCCTGATGTGGTTGCTTTCACACTTACGAATATTCCGGCCTTTATGGGTGCCCTCCTTTCGCACGACGCTTTTGATGCCTTCGTGGTGCACGAAATCACCATCCGGAACGGGTTCAATCTGATCATAGAAGAGGGACAGACAGGATCCGGGGTATTTTCAAGCCGGGACAGCGGGGCGGATACTGCGGCTCCTGCAGGCGGGCAGCCCGTGAAATCAGCGGCTCCTGCAGGCGGGCAGCCCGGGAGCCAGGCTGCAAATCCGGAGGAAAATTCCGGACGAAGGCTTTCCTACGGCCGGGTCCGACAGCTGTGCTTTGATGCGGTGAAGGGGAAAGTTCTGCCTTCTTTCATGCGCTTTGTCCTGACGGCCCCTTCCGGAACGCCGGAGCGGCTCGCAGCAGCTTCTCCTGACGGCTTTGATGCAGCCAATGTGCTTTCCCTGGCGGTCAATATCACCTACAAGGACGGGACGCTTACCGTGACGTCCGGCAGCTCCATGAAGGACATCTTTGCCGGGAAGGCAGCCGATACGGCCTGGGGAGAAGAAGTGAAGCGGCTCTTTGCCCCTTTCGGAATCGGCGAATAATTCTTCTTGCAAGTGCCTTTGCGTTGTGATAATTTATCCATGTTGGGCTCACAAAAACAATGCAACTCGAGCCCTGTAGTTTGGAGGAAATATAGAAATGAAGACAGGAACAGTTAAGTGGTTCAGCAGCCAGAAGGGCTACGGATTTATTT
>OMTX01000148.1 GCA_900314085.1 uncultured Lachnospiraceae bacterium
ATTTTCTTCTGAAAAAGCATTCAGAATCATCTTCCGTTCTTCCAAAGTTGCCTGCTGTAAATGGTATTTTAATTTTGGGACAGCTGGCTAGTTGAAAATTGGGACACTTCCTCAAGGTGTGGTACCCTTTCAGTATTCCACTGAAAGGAGAATGAAGGAAGTGATCGACTTGAAGACGAAGCAACGGATCATTCTTCTCCGACAGGGCGGGAAGTCCTTACGGGAGATCGCCGCTGAGCTTCACATCAGCAAGAACACGGTCGCAGACTGTGTCCGCAACTACGAGAAAGCGAGGGATAAGCTTCTCAGGGCAGATCCTGACATGGATCCCGAAGAAATCATCCAGGAATTCATGGAGGCCCCAAAGTATGACACCAGCTCCAGGGGCAAGCGGAAAGCCACTCCGGAGATTATGGAGGCCATCCGGGAATGCCTTGATGAGAACAGGGAAAAACGCCTGACCGGCCGGACCAAACAGCAGATGAAGAAGATCGACATCTACGACCATCTCAAGCAGATGGGCTTTCAGGTCAGCTATTCGACGGTGAAAGGCTGGATCCGGGAAATGGAAGATGCTCCAAGAGAAGCGTTTATCCGCCAGGAGTATCGGCCGGGCGAGGTCGTTGAATTCGACTGGGGCGAAGTAAAGCTGAAGATCGGTGCCGACAAGGATTACAAGGCGTACCAGATGGCCGTCTTTACGGCCGCTTACAGCAACTACCGGTATGCAGTCCTCTTCCGCAGGCAGGATACGGCAGCCTTCCAGGAATCTCATGCCCTGTTCTTCGAACACTGCCACGGCGTGTTCCACACCGTCGTTTATGACAACATGAAGGTCGCAGTCAAGCGGTTTGTCGGTCCGTCAGAGAAAGAGCCTACCGAAGCCCTCGTGCAGCTCCATCTGTACTACGGATTTCGGTTCCGTTTCTGTAACATCAGGAGCGGAAACGAAAAGGGGCATGTCGAGAGGAGCGTTGAGTTCGTCCGGAGAAAGGCGTTTTCGGCAAAGGGAGCTGATGTCTATGATTCCCTGGAGAGCGCAAACAGGGCACTGGCAGAGACCGTAAAGAAACTGAATCAGGACCGGCACAGCCTGCCAAAGGCACCGCTCACAGCCATGCTTGAAGAAAAGACAAAGCTGATCCCTGTGACCGCAAAGATGAACTGCTTCATGCCGGGCCAGGGAAAAGCGGATAAGTATTCGACGATTTCAGTAGACAATAACCATTATTCAGTTCCGGAAAAGTATGTCCGGAAGCAGCTGTCTTACCGGATATATAACGACAGGATATCGTTCTATGACGGCAGCCAGAGGGTAGCTTCCCATCCCCGCTGCTTTGGAAAGGGACAGTGGATCATCGACATCTTCCACTATCTGAAGACCCTGGAAAGAAAACCGGGCGCCCTGCACCAGAGCACTGCATTGCTCAGGGCGGACGCCACAGTCAAAAAGATTTACGACGTTTATTATAGCAATGACCCCAAGACTTTTCTACAGGTACTTTTGCTGATAAGGGAAAAGGGAGCAGATGCCGTGGAGAAAGCTCTGAAGCGGCTCAGCACCATCTCACCGCTGGATTATTCGGCGGATAAGGTCAGAGCCATCTGTGATGAAGACGCTTCGGCGGAATTCTCGCTGGCGCTTCCGGCTGAACCGGCTCATCAGGCAGCAGATGCTCCACAGGCCTCCCCTCAGGAAGACGTGCTCAGCATCGTGATCCAGGGAACCCTCAGCCAGTATGACCGGGCCATGGAGATCTCCGCGGAATACATCGAAAAGAGGGCCAGCGCATGAAGAACGTAAAGATACACGATGAGATCCTGGAATACTGCAGGATCCTTAAGCTTGGCGGCATTGCGGAAAGCTTCGAAGAGGCCGAAGAAGATGCCCAGGACTATGAAGAGTTTCTCCACCGCATACTGGAACAGCAGCTGGAAAGAGTCGACGCCAACGCCCTTAAAAGCCGGATCCGGCGGGCAAAGTTCCCCTATCCGAAGTATCTTGAGGATCTCGAGACGGACTGCCTGCCCAAGGCCATGAAGCAGTACCTTCCTGAACTGGCAACGCTCAAGTTCATAAATGACGGGCGGAACCTGATCATGACAGGAAACCCGGGGACAGGGAAGACACACATCGCTATCGGCCTTGGCATGAAGGCCTGCGAAGCCGGCTACAAGGTCCTCTACACGACCGTTCCGCTCCTTGTGACGGAACTGAAGGAGTGCAACGACAACAAGAAGCTCCGTACATACGAGCGCCGTTTTGAGAAGTACGACCTTGTCATTGCCGACGAGCTCGGCTACATCTCATTCGACCGGGAGGCTGCGGATTTGCTGTTCAACTGCCTGTCCCTGCGGGCGGCCGGAAGATCGACGATAGTCACATCCAACCTGTCCTTCAGCCGCTGGAGCGAGATCTTCGGGGATCCTGCCATAACCGGAGCGATCGTTGACAGGCTTACATACAAAGCCGTTCTGGTCGACATGACGGGCGATTCCTACCGCTACCGTGAAACACTCAAGACGTATGGGAAAGGCATTCCGGACGGGATCTCTCCCGTACCGATGCAGGCGGCTCAGGCCGAGGCAACTGTCTGAACGATGAAAGGAATGATCTAAATGGACATAAATGAAAGCGTCACAAGGGGAGAAGATCAGGAATTCTTTGACCAGGAGCTTGAAGAGTATGAAAAGACAACATCCATGACGGCGGCAGAAAAGCGTGCCCTTCTGAAATGGGTCCGCTCCGGACACAGCCTGAACGAGAATCCGGGAAGCCGTTATCTGGCGGATCAGTATCCGCCCCTTGATTTCCTGAGCTGCTACCGTCAGGACAAGGAGATTGAAAAGGCTATCCAGGGCATGACGGAGGATCAGCAGAAGGTCTATCTCATGGATTACATGGGGTGGAACGACGATTCGGGCAAAGAAGAAATAGCCTGAGATATGGAACAGCCCGTCACAGGGTAGATCTCTGCGGCGGGCAAAATTTCACCTTGGCTGTCCCAGTTTTCAACTGGCGATTGTCCCAATTTTCAATTGACATTTGCACCCTGCCTGCACCTTATATAAATGGCCATCCCGGATTGCTTTTTTTATCTGGTA
>OMTX01000144.1 GCA_900314085.1 uncultured Lachnospiraceae bacterium
GGTCCGGAATCCGCTCTTCCTGCAAGGCGTCATAGCAGTTTTGCACGGCCTGCTTATAATAGGACTGTTTCAGTTCCACACCGAGGCCGCGCCGTCCCATCCTGATAGCCACATAGGGCGTGCTGCCTATACCGGCGAATGGATCAAGTACAATGTCGTTCGGATTGCTCCACAACTCAATGCACCGCTTGATGACGTCCAACTGCAACGGGCATATATGGCGTTCGTCTTCGTTTTCTCTGGCCGCTTTCCGGTTTAGCGTGTCACTCTGCTTAATGTCCATCCAAACGGGGCTTGCGTACCGTTGCCATACGGAAACAGGGAAAGTCTCATTTGTATGCGTCACGCGTTCAGGGTTGTCTCCTGGTTTCCGCATTGTAACGACATAATCAGGAATACCCTGGCGACTCATGCAGGAGTCTTTTTTCAGCTGTTTGTGAAGCAGACCGAGTGCTTTTGTCCGCTGCATGGCCGTGACAGGATTCTTCCAGATGCAGACTTCGGAATGGTAAATAAATCCGACATCACAGAAAGCTTTGATAAGAATGCCTCTGAAATCCTTTATTCCGATAACCCCGTCGCGCTGCTTTGAGGTCGGAAGGTTCATGCAATGGAAACTGAGTAATCTGCCGGGCATCATCACGCGATACAACTCACGGACGAGGTATTCGAAATGCTCGTAAAACTCATCATCCGTCTTGCTATTTCCCATATCACGGTCACTGTTGGAGTATGTGTAGAGACTCGCAAAAGGCGGAGAAAAGATAGAATAGTGGATACTGTTGTCAGGTATCCCCTTGAGGACTTCTACGGAGTCTCCGTTGTAGAGTGAAAACTTCTCCGTGACCTCCTGATCTAATACGTTCATGCTGCAAATTCCTCCCATCTGGGTAACTTCATAGGGACGTTCGGCTCATAAGGCGTCGATAGTCTTTTTGTCTGCCGCAATTCCTTTTGTGTAATCTCTTTGGTATACTGTGTCATAGCATCCCGCATTGCCTGAGCCTCTTGTTGTTTCCGTTCGATGTTGTCTCGCACACAACCTTCTTTTGCGGAAATGATGATATAGACATTGACGGGATGCTTTTGTCCGAAACGATAGCATCGGCGGACTGCCTGATAATATTGCTCAAAAGAATCTGACAGGCCGACAAAAATCATATTGTGGCAGCTCTGCCAATTCATCCCAAATCCGGCTATTTTGGGCTTCGTGACAAGGACACGTTCTGACGCATCCGAAAAGTCCAGCATCGACTTTTTCTTATAATCGTTGTCATCAGAACCCTGAACTTCTATGGAATCAGGGATTGCTTCGTGCAAGGCGTGACTCTCATCATTCAGATTGCACCATAAAAGCCACTGTTCATCTGAGTTATTGACGAGTTCAGCAGCGGCTGCGACTCTGTTCGGCAGGCTTTCTCTGCGTGCTTCCCGGCGTTCATCCAACGATAACTCCACTTTTATTGGAGCCTCACCGTCAACAGTAATCTCGTGAAGTATCAGCTCTGGCAGTTGGTATCCTTCTTCGTGGTAGCCAAGATCAGCCGGATTGCTAATGAATACCGCCCAAGATGCCATCCACTGCCAGAAGATGTCTTTTGCGTGTCCTTTGAGCCTCCACTGAGATGTTCGCTTGCCATCGTGAGTAAAATACATAGCAAGCATTTCTTCTCTTGTCATGATTCCGAGAAATTGAGAATGGTTTCCGAGTTCCATGTAATCATTTGGAGCCGGAGTCGCCGTGCAGCATAACCGATAAGGCGTCTGCTGGAACATATCAATCAGTTCCGTTCGTGTCTTACTTGAAAACGACTTCAAGATAGAAGACTCATCCAGAACAATGCCGGAAAATTCATTAGCAACGAATTTGTCCAGTTTTTCGTAATTGGTTATATTCACTCCCTCTTCGACATCTTCCTGATCTTCGCAATATGTAACATGAATATGGAATTTCTCACCCTCACGGACGGTTTGAGATGCTACGGCCAGCGGTGCGAGTATCAGCACGGGCATTTCCGTGTGTTCCGAGACTTTTTGAGCCCATTCGAGCTGCATCGGCGTTTTGCCGAGTCCGCAATCCGCGAATATTGCAGAACGGCCCTTCATAAGGGAAAAACGAACGATGTCTTTCTGAAAGTCATAGAGCATCGGATTTAACTCACTCCGATCTACTTCGAAGCCGCAAGATTTCACGAGCAAATCTTTTCCGGCTAGAAAGTCTTCATAACTCTCCATTCATGCACCCCTCTCTTCCGATGCAATCTGCGATGTCTCTGACACAGGAAAGACAGAACTCTTTTTCGTGCATCATATTGCTCGCCATGTTTTCGATAGTGTAGTCGGAAATACGTATAACGTTGAATCTGTATGCTTTTTCTTTCGTTATTATTTTTCCGCAACGGTCGCATTTAATAACGTGCATAGTCCGTATCCTTTCATTAGTTCAATCTTCAATAAATACCTGGTAGAAGGCCTTGCGTTTCTCTTCCGCAAAAGCCCGGTACCTGTCTCTGTAATACTTTCTCCGGCAGTCCTTGTTGGCCTCATATGCCGCTTTTGACTTCCGGATGAAGTAGTCCTTGTTCTCCGTATAGTAACGGTGCTGATACTCTTTTCTTGTGTTCATTCCGATAGGTTTCCTCTTGATAGCACCACTTGCAGAGCGGAATTCGTTCGAACGGCGAATAGCAAATATAATTGGGATTAAGTTCGCAGCCGCATCGCCAGCAAAACTTTTCTGTCATGCAGACATCACCTCGTCGATTGTCTGAAATACATTGTCTCCTGAAGCCGCTTTTTTACCAACTATCCTCCTGCGCTAACATATCCGCGATCTCGCAAATCTGCCGTGTATATTCCGAGTAGCCCGGTTTCTTTTCTCCATGGTATCTCCGGCAGATTTCTCCGGCGTCTTCGGCTCCGTGTTCTGTGAAGTACTGCATCAGCCTCGCCCCCGCCATTATATTGGTGTACGTGTTCCGCCAGTTGCCGCCGTATTCATTCAGCAAAGCCTTGTGAAGTACCACGTTCACCTGCATAAGACCTTTACAGTCTCCGTTTGAGACATTGTTTTGACATTGGCTCTCAATCCAGCATGTAGCCATTATTAGATAGCGGCTGATGCCGGTTTCGTTTTCCGCCTTCTCAGCGGCAAGCCTTACGTCGTGTGGAATGACAATGCGATTATCCGCAAGCCACTCCTGAGCCGCAACGGACATCGCTTCCTGATGCTTCTGTTCTCTAAGTCCTTCCGGGTTCCAGTCCTCTCCTGCTGCCGTCGCTTTAATGCCCGTCAGGAACACGGCGCAGCTCAACAGAACGCAGCCGTATTTCAATCTCTTTAACTTCTCTGTCAAGCTCATCCTCCCTTCTTTTCACAGATTCAATGTCAACGAAGAGGATCAGGAGTGCCACCGTCAGGAAAATCGCTCCTGTGATGTAAAGAACCATCAGAACACCTCCAACTCGCCAATGATGAAGACGTATGTTGCCGGAGCAAGGATGCCGACAAGCGGAACCCACAGCGGAAGGCCTTCGTTGTCACAGATGGAAATGCTGACCATCATAATGAAGATTGCAAGGTAGATGCTTGCTTTAATCAGAAATGACCTCATTTCTTTTTCTCCTTTCCAAAAACGCATCCACATCCTCAGCCTTGACGATGGCCGGCCCGAATTCGTGACGGACAAGCCCGGCTTCTTTAAGCTGCTTGACCAGCCTTGCCGTAGATGAAGGCGACCATTGCAGGTATTCCGCTAGCGGATAGCGGTCGCCGCATTTGCCGGTTCTGAGCCAGGTTGCCATCATAAGCCGCCGTTCTTGAGCCACTCTATTTCGTGGTCACAAAGCGTTGAATACTTTTCGTATTCACTGACGGAAAAGCTGCCGTTCTGCATGCAGGCCATAGCGAGGCTTCTGCAATCTTCAATTCTGCTCTTTGTGTCTCTTCCGCCGCCGAACAAGAGCATATGGTTGAGTTCCTGCATTGCCTTCATCATATTGCCTCCTGTTCGTTTTTTAGAACTTCGGGAGCATAATAAAAAGCCCCGATCTCGTCCGTCTCAATATCGAGCAGCTGGTTCCATTTCTCTACGTCGCTATGGCTGATAGGTGTCTTGCCGGATAGCTTGTCTACAATGGTATTTTCAGAAACGCCTGCTGCCTGAGCAAATGCTTTTTGAGTGCGGAACTTTTCTACTATGCGCCCTCTCAACTTGTTGTAGTTGAAAGCCATTCAAAAACCTCCTTTCCGCTAGATTTTGTGGTTCGTTTTTTAGAACCTGTGATTATATTAAACTTGTGCTTTGATAATGTCAATGCAAAAGTTTGATTTTGCGAACTTTTTTTTATATAATCGTGCTGGAGGTGGTCAGAATGGCAGCAAAACCGATAGCAACCTTTTCCGAACGGCTAAATGAAATTATGAGCATAAGAGGGAAACGACAAGTTGATCTATGTCGTGACCTGCACCTGAGCAAGTCTACTGTAAGTCAGTATATGACGGGAGTATCGACGCCGAAAACGGATAGAACATACTTAATGGCACAATATCTGCATTGTGATCCCGTATGGCTTTCCGGCTATGATGTGCCTATGGAGAAAAAAGAGCATGAATCACTTGTTATAGATATTGACGGGATGAATGCGGATCAAATAAGTCGCATCAAGTCCTATATTGAGCAAGTAAAGGAGGGAAATCTATGAGCTGGCAGCATAAGAAGTCCGGCGTCCTCTATCTGGAGGACTATGCCACTGATCCGCGCACCGGGAAGAAGCACGTTGTTTCCGTCCAGGTATCGGGAAAGGTCACGAAGAAAGACCGGGAAAAACTTGAAAAGAAAGTCGCAATTGTTTCCGCCTCAGCTACCGGCAACGTGTCGGATATATTCGATGCGTTCCTGGCTGAGTCGGCGGCCACGAAGAAACCGGGAACGACTGCCACATATCGCTCGTTCTGTAATACGTTCCTGAAAGTAGTCGGTAATCGGCAAATATCCGCATTGTCCGCTAAAATCATCCGGCAATCTGCATTAAACACCAATAAACCTGCAAAGACCGTCAACGGATGGTTTGCTATTTGGCGGATCATCTTCCGCTGGGCCTACGATAACGACTTTATAAAGCGAAAGGAAATCTTTGAGAAGTTAAAGCCGATGCACGAGGTAGCCCCTGCTGCCGTCGATGATATGGAGGAATTGTACCTGACACAGGATGAAGTTGCGGCCCTGCTTCCGGCCTTGCAGGAACGTGACCGGCTCTTCGTGGAATTTATGCTCCTGACAGGATGCCGAGCCGGAGAAATTGTCGCCCTGGATAACGTAGACATCGGGAAAGAGTACATCCGCATTCGGAAAACGTATAACAATGCCACCGCTACCATCGGCTCACCTAAGACCGCAGCCGGGAACAGGGACATCTTCATTCAACCGGAGCTTGCCGCCCTGATCGGAGACATCCGCCGCTTTATGGCAAGGCAGCAGGAGGCTCTTTCATATATTCCTGTCCCGTACTTCTTCCAGTCGGCGGAAGGAAAGCGGTTTGCTTATGGTTCTTTTGAAATCAGACTGAAGAAAGCGGCCATTCAGGCAATTGGTCGCCCAGTCCATCCCCATATGCTGAGGCACACTCATGCGACAATGTTAGTCGAGGCCGGAATGACTTATGAGGAAGTTGCGATGCGCCTGGGGCACGAAAATTCGAAAATCACACGGAAGATTTACGTCCACATTTCCGAAAAGATGAGAGCAAGAGCTGAGGAAAAGATTAAGAGAATTTCGATGCTACCTGTCGCAAAACTGTCGTAAACGTTGAAAAGCCGCACCGATACTGCATTTCTTATTAATAAACGTTTAATAATTAGCATTTGCCTATTTTTGCAAAACCTTGCAAATACTGGCTTTCTGAAAAATGATGAGCAAAAATTACCCCGATTTTTGCAAATAAAACCTGTCGCAAATACTGTCGCAAAACTACGTTCGATTCCGCTAGACAAAAAACGCGCCCCTGCCTCAATCCACTAGGAAAGAGACAAGAGCGCATTTAGGAGGGAGGACTATGCACGGCCCGAGAACTGTGGACTCAGACCGTGTTCAGATACTTTTGTAAGGCTTTGACTGTATTCGGACCACAGATGCCGTCAGCGGTCACGTTAAGCCGCCGCTGCAAGGCCGTGATGGTTCCTTTCCCCATCTTGCCATCGGAGGAGACACGCAGCCAGTTCTGTAACGCCCGAATTACCATGGAGCCGCCTGTGCCAATCTTCCAGCTCGTGTCGGATGTGGCAGGACGGTACTTCTTCAATGAAAGAGGCTGGCCAGATACAATGCCGTCTGCCGGAGTGCCAAAGTACTTCTGCAAGGCTTTTGTAGTTGACTTACCCCACTGGCCGTCAACTGTAAGAGTGACCTTTGCCGGAGTTGCCGGAGTAGGAGCCGCGTCCGTGAACGGAGTCACAATCTGAGACAGGTCCACGTTGCCTGGAATGCCATTGACACGGCCTTTGCTAGTGTACTGCCACAGGTTAATGACGTCCGGGCTGATGTCGGGCTTGTAGGACGGACTTCCGTTGTTCACACCGTAGCGTGCTATCCACGTAGGCACGCCTAAGCCCATCAGATAATTCTTGTAAGTACTCTGCCCTGTATAAACGCCGCCTTTCAGCCCCGCTGCCTGCATTGTCCGGCAGAAGATGTCGGTGGCCTCGCGGCTGATTTGCTTCGTCTGGTTCGTCTCCGTGTCAAACCAGACGTGCCCGGTCGGATGGAAGCCTGCGAGCATCTTCACTGCCATGTCCGCCTCGACTGCTGCCTGAGGAATGGATGTGGCCGTCGTGAAGACATATGCCCCGTACGGAATGCCGAGCCGTTCGCATTCCCGAGCTTTCTGTTCGAATGTCACATCCTGTCTTGTTCCATAAGCAAGGCGGAGAATCGCGCCCTCTATCTGAGGCTTCACGGTTTCCCAGTCGATTGTCGGCTGGTATTTCGAAACGTCAATTATCATCAGCACTCGCCCCCTTGTCATAGTTGGCTTTCAGGACGGCTACAAGTGCGCCCAGGAAGGTGTCGATAGCCGCAAGCGTCGCCGTGATCTCTGCCGTATATGGCACGTTCCAAATCTTCAGCAGAGAAGACAGAAAGACGGCAATCGGAGCCGCAATCAGGGCGATTGTTTTGATAATGTCATAGGTCTTGTTACTCATTTTGCTACCTCCTTAAATTCGTCCGACCTCATCGGCAGGGCTTTCACTTTATTGAACATCATCTCAGCGTCTCCGTCTCCGCCGGCCTTTTTGTACGGTTCGTAGATTTCGACGATGTTGTGAAATCTATAAGGCGTCGTATATCCGGTCTTGATTTCCTGCTCACAAAGAGATGTGATGCGGTCGTGGCCCAGTCCTATCAAAAGTTCCTGCCACGGGTTTTTTTTCTGAAAGAGACTTTGCAGGAAATTCCACAGTGCCTGGCTCCCGAATATAATTCCCAAAAGGGCAAGGACATTTCCACTGCTCATTTTTTAATTTCTCCTGGACGGCTTCTCAAACTCAAACTTGCCGTTCCAAAACTTGATAGATTCAACGGGGACGTTGTACTTCTCCGCTATGAGCTGCTTCGCTTCGTTCGTGTCTACACGG
>OMTX01000143.1 GCA_900314085.1 uncultured Lachnospiraceae bacterium
CCTCCTCATCGGGAGCCTGATTTTCTATGCCATCGGCGAACCCCGGTATATAGTTTTGTTCGTGTTTTCATTAGTATTGAACTACGCGCTCTACCGGGCCATGGTGCATCGGAGGCACATGACTAATGTAAGGCGCCAGGGCTCGACTGTCGTCACGCGTACGGCGGAGCCCACCATTCCGGGCTCGGAAAAGGCCCTCCTCGCCCTCACGGTAGTTTTCAACGTCGCCATGCTCTTCTTCTTCAAGTATTTCGGCTTCGTGCTCGAAAACGTACGGGCGGCCACGAAGACGACCGGGGCGGAGATCACGGTCCTGCTCCCCTTAGGGATTTCCTTCTACACGTTTCAGATTCTCTCGTTTCAGATCGACCGCTACCGGGGGGAAATCAAAGAGCCCGTGAGCTTCGTCGAGTTTTCGACCTACGTCTCCATGTTCCCCCAGCTCATCGCCGGCCCCATCGTCCGCTACGGGGAGGTCGGGGACGAGATGAAGCACCGGCGGGTCGGCCTCGCAAATATTGAGGAGGGCCTCATGGATTTCTCCGTCGGGCTCGGCCTCAAGGTCCTGCTTGCCAACCAGCTCGGCACCCTCTGGACGAATATCGCCGAGGGCGGCGGAGACGTCTCGACGCCCGTCGCCTGGCTCGGGGCCTTCGCCTACTCCATGCAGCTCTACTTCGACTTCTGGGGCTACAGCGTGATGGCCATCGGCCTCGCGAAGCTCATGGGCTTCTACGTCCCCGAGAACTTCGACATTCCCTACGAGAGCCGGTCCGTCTCCGAATTCTGGCGGCGGTGGCACATGACCATGGGGCGCTTCTTTCGCCTCTACGTCTACTTCCCCCTCGGCGGTTCGCGCTGCGGCCTGCCGCGGACGATATTGAACCTCCTCGTCGTCTGGGCGCTGACGGGCTTCTGGCACGGGGCGGACTGGAACTTCCTGATCTGGGGACTGACCTTCTTCGTCCTGCTCACGGTTGAAAAGACAGGCCTGGGCAAGTGGCTCGAAAAGACGCGGGTTTTAGGCCATGTGATTATTATATTACTAATCCCTGCCACCTGGATGATCTTTGCCATCACGGACCTGCCGGTCCTGTCTTCCTATCTCAAGGCAATGATCGGCATCAGTTCCGCCACCGGGCACGCGGGAGCCATGTTCCTCAGGCTCCTCAAAACCTACTGGTGGCTGCTTTTGATCGGCGTCTTCTTCTGCACGCATATACCGCGGGACTTCTACCGGAAGCACAAGAATAATTTATTGGTGAAGGCGGCCCTCCTCGTCTGCTTCATCGCCTCCGCGATCCTGATTGAGAAGGGTTCGTCGAATCCGTTTTTGTATTTCAGGTTCTGAAAATGAAAAAAAATATTTTTGAAATCCTCTCCCACCTCCCCTTCACCCTCGGCGTTGCCGCCTCGGGGGTTGTCCTCTGCTGCTTCTTCGGAATGAAGGGTATGGCAGGAGAAATTACCGCATCGGTAAAATCCGGACTCGAGAGGGATCTCATCACAATTGAAAAAGAAGAGACACAGGCTGTCGCAGAGAAAAGCTCCGCAGGAAACGATGCCGATGTGAAGGCGCCTGCTTCTACGGACTCGGCAGGAAATGGCACGAATGCCGAAGAAAATGCAGGCGGAAACGGTGCAGACAGTACACAGGCTCCCGCCGCCCGCGGCTCCGTCGACTACACCTACGACGGCTCAGAGAACACCGGAGACGCCGACCACGACACGGTTCTCGCCACGGAGAACGCGCCGGAGGTATATGCCGACGTCCTTGACGAGTTCGGGAACGTAAAGGCGGGCGCAGCAGCGCCCGCCGGGACCTTCACCTATCAGCCGGCCACCGGCGTGAACACGGCCTTTCTTTCCTACGAACCCCAGCCCGTGGACTCCGGCTACTACCAGGATCCCGGCCAGTACACCTTCACGACGGCAGCTGACTACAAGACCGTTGACGACTCCTACTTCACGGACGCCCTCTTCATCGGGGACTCCCGCACGGTCGGCCTCTTCGACTACGGGCAGCTGCCCGCGGACTTCTTCTGCAACCGCGGCTACTCGGCCTATTCTTTCGTCAAAGGAAAGACCGGCACCCTGCAGAACACGGGCGCGGAAATGACGCTCGAGCAGTGCCTCGGGGCGAAGCAGTACAAAAAGGTCTATATCATTCTCGGCATCAATGACTCCGGCATCGGCTCGCGCGAGGCCTTCACCGAGCGCTACAAAAAAATGCTCGACACTGTAAAGGCTGCCCAGCCCAATGCAGTCATCTACGTCTGCGCCAATATGTACTTCGCTCCCACCTTCGAGGACAAGTACGGCGTCATGAACAATACCGCCGTCCGCGACAAAAATTACCAGATCGCCCGGTTCGCCGACGGGCAGACGACCTTCTACTTGAACTACAACGGCATGTTTTGTAACGAAGCCGGCTTCCTCCGCCCCGAACTCACGACAGACGGGGCGCACCTCCTCGGCCGCTACTACGC
>OMTX01000156.1 GCA_900314085.1 uncultured Lachnospiraceae bacterium
CATAATCAGAGCAGATTTGCCTTCAAGATGCTTTCATTCTCCCTATATGGGGAGACTGACGATTCCCTGAAAGCAGTGCAAGATTTGGCTGACATTGCCGATGGTAAAATTTCCGGGTGTTTTTTGCAAGCCCTTTTTGAAGAAAGTTGCAAAATAAAAATGGCGAACTTTGCAACTCCAAAATGGCGAAAGTTGCAACGGCTAGCCGGAGCCGCCTGACTCCGGTCAAAGCCACTGCAGTGTTATTCAGTTTTTGAGTTATCACCAGCCCAACGGCTGATTCCTATAGCGTGAGGTAGGGAAACGGGTCATCCGGTCCCTGCACCCAGTGCGCATGTTCCTTGAAATACCAATACTCTTCTTCGATGCCCTTCCATGACAGGAATTCGGTCAGAATGTCGACCTGTTTACGCAGTTCATTATTATCCTGCCAGAGATCGTCGAGATATTCATCGAGTGTCAGGCCTTCTTCATATGTCGTCTGTTCAGCCATTATGTACCTCCTGGCGCCGTGCCGTCCGTGTCATCATCTCATTGATACTGGATTCTCTCAGCCGGTTGTTGCCGCCCGGGAAAAGGATGAGCTCTACATGATGCGTCAGGCGCCCGATCAGAGCTGCCGTCATGCGTTCGTCGTAGAGGATGTTCACCCATTGTGAGAACTCCAGGTTGGTGTTCAGGATTACGGGTTTCTGCTCGTGTATCGACGAAAGGTAGTCGTACAGGAGCTCCGAACCGATCCGGTCATAGGGAACGTACCCGAACTCATCAAGGATCAGGATCTTGGCCTTGTTCAGTTTTGCTGTGAATACGGACAGCCTGCCACGTTCCTTCGCCTCGGCAAACAGGTTGACCAGCTCGGTCGTCCGGTAGAAGCGGACAGGGATACCTTTCTGGCAGGCAGACATGCCGATCAGGATGGAGAGCATCGTTTTTCCGGTGCCTGTCCCGCCATACATGATGACGTTCTTCCCACTCTCGTAGAAATCGAGGTCGAGGAGGCTCTGGAAAGTGATCCCGGCCGGAAAGTCGATCTCTTCTGTATGGTACTGGTCCGGCCGGTAGTGCTGCGGGAAACCTGCAGCGTTCATGAACTTCTGTATCCTGCCGGCAGCCCGCATTTCGACTTCCTTTTTCAGGAGTTCGAGCAGGTATTCCTGATTGGCTGTCTCACCCGTAGACATGGCCCGCTCAGCAAAGGCATGAGACAGGCGCAGCTTCTTGCAGTATGCGGAGATCTCTTCTTCAACGCTGCTCATCAGCCTTCCCTCCTTTCAAGGACCGAGTCCAGTGCTTTCAGATCGGTGTTAAAAGGAATGACCTTCTGTTCAGGGAGAGCGTTCCCGCCGGTAAGGGGAGGCAGGTCAGGCACATCTGAGAACATCCGTCGGTACAGACTCTTCAGGCTGTCCGGATCATGTGCCTGAAAACGGATGGCTTCATCAACGGTCTTTACCGCGGAATCAAAGCCGGTGCGGTCTGTAAGCTCTGCCAGGATCTTCAGGGCCCTGCCCCGGTCAGGGGATTCACAGGCACGCATGTATGCCTGCATAGAAGCGGGCATCATCTCGAAGATCCCACTGTTGAAGAGCGAACGGGGCTTTCTGGCGATATCGGAAAGATACGGCACCCACTGCATACTTTCCTTTTCTTCAGCACCATAAAGGCGGCGATGGCGGACGATCTCATGCATGTCTGCATCCATCACAAGTACTTCAGAGGAGGTGATCTTTAATGCGACATCCCGGTCACAGAAAGCAGAGGATGTTGAATACCGGTGGGCCCCCTGATCCAGGGTGAACTTTCCGTACTTGTCCGTATGGACTGTCAGATACGCTGCTGTATCGAACGGTACAGACGGGAGCGGCAGGAGGGCTTCCTTATCCCCCTTAAAAAGCTCACTGATCAGGCCCCTGCCTTCATAGTGCTCACGCTCCATGTCCTTATCGCAGGACGTGAGAAGGTCAGCATTTTTAAGCTGTAGGTCACTGAATTCCGGGACCGGCACGAGTTCATTGCGGCGGAGATACCCGACCTTGTTCTCGACGTTGCCTTTTTCCCAGCCGGATTCAGGGTTCATGAAGACCGGCCGGAAGCGATAATGCTCCGAGAATCGCCGGAAGCGCTCTGTGATGTCCCGGCCGCCGGCCTTTATGACCTTTGTGACGATCGTTCTGGTGTTGTCGAACCAGATCTCGGTAGGGACCCCGCCGATGTACTCAAAGAACGTTTTCAGTCCCTCCAGGAGGCATTCAAGGTTCTCTCCGTAGTTCAGCTGCAGGTAGCCGCCATTGCTGTAGGGAAAGCTGAGGACAAGGTATTTGGCCTCTTGGTGAAGCTTGCCGTTCTCAATGAAGTCGGCATAACCGAAATCCGCCTGGGCTTCGCCGGGATGGTGGATCAGCGGCAGATAGCTCTGCTTCTTGTCCAGCTTCAGTTCAGCTTTCTTTGCCGCAACATAGGTTGCGACCAGCCGGTAGCTGCCCTCATAGCCTTGTTCTTCCACAAGACGGTTGAACACGCGGGAGGCGGTGTGGCGCTGCTTCCTGGGAGCCTTAAGATCTGCAGTCAGCCAGGAATCGATGAACGGTTTGTAAGGGTTGAGTTTGGATTGGCATTCCTCCTTTTTCTTAGGAACCGGAGGCGCTTCATTGAAGTCCTCCATGTCGACATACTTTTTGACCGTCTTCCAGTCAAGGTGCAGTTCAGATGAGATCTGCCTCAGAGATTTGCATTGTTCATAATACATTTCTCTGATAGTATGGATCTTGTCCATTGTAAGCATCCTTTCCTTGGTCCTCCTTTTCTATTGTCTGGAAGCAATAAGAAAAGGATAGGCATTCGGAATAACGCCTGCAATGGATTTTTTCATCTGCCGAGGCTCACCCTCGAAGGCTCTTGCAAGATTCGCCAAAACGGAGTTGCAAAGTTCGCCATTTCTGGTCTGCAACTTTCGGTACTTTTATTATGCAATAAACATTCCGGGTGTGTAAATTGTAGAAATGCAGTGATTTCTAAGGACACATCGACGTTGGTAAGGCCTGCAGGCTGTGTAAACAGTTGAAAATCGATCGCAGTTTCCTGAAAGTCTTGAAAACAATGCCTCATCGACGTTGGTAAGGCAGAAAAATCAGGAAATTGTTTTTGAGAAGGGTTTTCCGGAGAGGAAAATCCCGTGATGAATGGAAACCCGCATAAATAGCGGGACACAACGACGTTGGTAAAAAAGAAATGACGGGCCCGCTCAAATAGCCGGAAAGTAACAGGATACGCCTGTTGGCGCAACCGACAGGCGAGGAAACTGGCCACCCACGGTGTCCACATCAGGGAAGACCCTATGACCCCGGATTCATGGCTTAGGCGCCTAAACCCAGCCGTAAAAATACTTTGGCAAATGATATAGTTCGAAGTTTTTTCATTTTTATGAAACCTTTTGCCCCTTTCTCTTGTTGTACTATATAGAAGGCGCTTTTGAAAGGTGAATGCATGAAACCGGAAGCAAACGAGCTGGTGAATTCCTGCTACGGACACATCTACAGCTATCTCTATATGATGCTGAAAAATACTATTGATGCAGAGGATGCGACGCAGGAGACTTTTTACCGTTTTCTGTCGAAGGAGCCGGAAACGGACTCTGTTGAAGAGGCCAGGAAATATCTTTTCCGGATTGCCGCGAACATCTGTCGGAACTACTGGAAATCCGGCTGGTACCGGCGCATTGTACCGGATACGGAGAAGGTTCTATTGGATGAGGCCTGCGCGGAAGAGGACCGGGAAAGGTCGCTGGACCTGATGAAGGCCATGATGGCCCTTCCGAAAAAATACCGGAATCCCCTGCATCTATATTATTTTGAAGACCTGACCATCGCAGAGATCGCGGAAACACTATCCGAGAAGGAATCCACGGTAAAGACACAGCTGGCACGGGGCCGTGCGAAGTTGAAAAAGGAGCTGGGTGAAAATTATGAGATTTGAAGACGAATACAAAAAGACCATGAATAATATAATTATTCCGAAGACTTCTGCGGAAGAAATCATGGGAGAGGGGCGGCATAAGGCGTTCGTCCGGCAGATGAAAAAGCGGACTGTTCTTTCGGCAGTCCTGATCTGTGCGATTGTCGCTGCCCTGGGAGGCACCGGCGCCTATGCCGCAAGCGTCCTTGCCCAGCGGGCAATTGATTCCGACGGGAAGGGCCGTTTCGCAGTGGACGGTGGGAACGCCGAGGACAGTACCTACACCATCTATTCAGATGATGAATGGGGTTCGGAACAGGACAATTCGGCCCGGGCGGAAAACGGGAATACAACGACCTATCTGTCGGAGGAAGAGATCACCTATACCAGGGGCGAGCCGACCGCAGATGACAAGGAAAAAGCATACAGCCGGCATTCTCTTTCCGATGGGGATACCGGAGCAAAGGAAAATTATTATTCATCCGGCAGTGACAGTACCTATGATGACAGTGCCTATAGGGACCGGACGCTCTACAGGGCGACAGGATATAATGACCGGCGGACATTCAACAGCTTTGCAGATGCGGAAGCGGCGGTTCCTTACGGAATCTTCAATGCAGGTGACAGTTATACATACAGTTACACCCTCCCGGTAAATGAAAGCAACCGGACTTCCTATTTCACCGGAACGCTGAAGCAGGGCGGAAAGACGGTCAATATTCAGCAGGCTCATTACACTGCGGCCTGGTCATCCGGCTATGACTTCAGCAGTCAGAGCATTATTAAAGAGTTTGATTACACTACGGCGTCGGGAATTACCTGGAAGGTCGCTGAGACAGAGGCAGACAGCGGCAAGGTCTTTCATGCGGAGGCCGCGACTGCCTGGGACGACATCACAGCGGATTTCACGGGATATTCGGAAAAAGAAGTTGAGAAGATGCTTGATACCATCGATCCGGCGGAATTGATGAGATGACGGAGCTCTGAAAATGAGGAAATGTGTGGGGGCCTATATTACTGTACAAAATGTGACAAGAATGGAAAGTGTAGCTGGTATAAAATTCGGCGATAAAGTGTGGGCAATAGTGCAAGTAGAAGCAGAACGGGTACTATTAGAGGTGAAGTGATGAAGTACAAAACAAAGATGTTTGGTCTATTAGTTGCGGCCATTCTTTTGCCTATGGTATTTGCTACACCTTCTCGTGCGGCCTTACAAGGGTGGAAACTGGTAGACTCAGGGAAACATTTGGATTATGAAGACAAGAGCAAATATAGTAGTAGCATTTCGTCTGCCATAGCACTATGGGAGGGACGGCACAGAGGTATTATCCGTAAAGACTCGTGGAATACTATCAAAGATGTGACGATTTCGGATTTCAATGAAGCGTCCACCACTTTGGGTATTACCTACGCCCGAGGAGAAATGAAATTTAACGATTATCATTTCAATACCATGACAAATGCGGAACGCCTAAAAACGGTTACGCATGAATTCGGGCACGCGTTAGGCCTTGATCATACAAATGGTGAAAAAGATGTAATGAAGCAGGGAAAGTTTGAAATAACGGGATTGTCACAAACTGATAAAAATTCTTATGATGAAGCATATGCTGGATATTAGAGGAGGAAGGGAAATGAGTATAAATTTTGCCAGACTGCTTGCTGTTATTGGCACTTGTTCAATGATAATCTCTGCCTGCGGAACAATGTCATCAGCGGATTTTTCAAAACTTCCGGTAGAAATGGTTCAGGCAGATTTTGCGATTGATGTATCTGATCCAAGGGAAGTTGTTGGTTTTGCCGATTACTATTTTATTGCAGATGTTGAGTCAGCAGAGCCCGTCAAAGAAAATGGACTTTCGGAGGCTATTAAGAGTGAATCGACTGGAGCATTGCCTTATACCGCCATACGGGCAACGGTTCTTCAGAATATTAAGGGAACGCTTCCAACAGATAAGCCAATCAATTTTTATAAAGCCGGAGGAGTATCAACAGATGGGAAGACTCTGATGTTATATGCAAATGACACGCTTCCGGAAGTGGGGAATATATATGCATTTACTGCCGTCGCTCAAGCAGACGGAAGTCTTCTTGTTTCCGGCCCTAATTCAAACGTTCAGATAGATACGGATCAAAAAATGATTGCGGGAGCATCTTTTTTGAGTGAATATGAAGAAAATTATAAAAATGAGATTACCTATGAGAGGGAAAGATTTTCTTACAAAGGGGAAAACTAATTGGATGAAAATGTTGAAAAGACGATTAATAAACTTTCGGTTCTTCTCCGGGCTGTTTTTATTGGCTGCCTGTCTTACAATTGCATCTACTACGGCTTGCGCAGAGCCTGCAGTTGTTCAATGCAGCGTTTCACGCAGGCAACAGGAAAAATCAAACTGGTGCTGGGAGGCAAGTTCACAAATGATCGGGAACTATCATTCTTAATATCATACTCAGGAGGATATCGTAAAGCACCCAATAGGATCAACGGATAATCGGGGTGCTTCATTAGGCGAAGTCCATAATGCATTATATTATGCATGTAATGGAAACTATTCTGTTGTATCTATTAACCGCGCCCTGACATACAGTGAAATGCAGAACAGAATTGCTTGTAGCCGTCCGTTTATTATACGCATGCAATGGAGCTCCGCAGCTGGACACGCTGTTGTTTTGAGCGGTTATGATGTTAATCGGAATGTGACGATTGTTGGTCCGGCAGAAGGCTGTGGAATAAAAAAATATTCATTTTCTGCTTTGGTAAATGACACTGTTATACAATCCGGCACCGGCAAATATGTTTATACATGGGAGGCAAATTGAGGAGGGGACTCTTATGAAGAAGAACACTTTCGTTATGGCATTGTGTGGGCTGGCTGCATTTTTTTCGGTTCTGATGACATTAACTTCATCTGCATATGCGGGTAAAAAAGTAGAATCTTTGGGAGACTCTTCGGATTTTGAATCCGTATATCAATTGAAAGACGAGGCGGAGAGGGATTTGGAGGAGTTTACAAAGGCGAAGGTGGCACTCTCGAAAGATGATTTTTCTCATGCTGTAAAAATCTATGTCAGCACAGACCTGACTTCCGTATCATCCGAAGAGGAGGACATACGGTCTGCTTTGGAGAAAGGAAGCAAATGATCGACAGCAGAGAAGAAAACGGCACTGCCGGGATCACCGATG
>OMTX01000139.1 GCA_900314085.1 uncultured Lachnospiraceae bacterium
CCGCCTCCTGTTATTTGCGGGCATGTTCTTTCTTATCTGTTCCAGAAGCTCTTCAGCAGGATGGAGATCTTCTTGTAGAGCAGCATGGTGACGACAGTGTCGATGGCGCCCTTGATGAGGTTGAAGGGGGCGACGAGGAGGATGCAGAAAAGCATGACGGAATTCACGTGGGGATTGATGGCGGCGCCCATTTCCACGAAGGAATCAATCGGCATGTTGAAGGCCTTGCCGTAGGCGGGCAGGAGGACATAGGCATTCATGAGGACACCGACGACTGCCATGATGACGGTTCCGGAGATCATTCCGATCATGGCCGAGTGCTTGCTCTTGTGGTGCTTGTAGATCAGAGCTGCCGGAACGACGAAGGCGCAGCCGACGATGAAGTTGGCGAAGTCTCCGACGAAGGCAGTGGAGGTTCCCTTGATCAGGACATGGAGGAGGACCTTTAAGAATTCCGTGACGATGCCCGCGACGGGTCCCATGGCAAAGCCTGCAATCAGGACCGGGACCTCGGAGAAGTCGATCTCGTAGAAGGCCGGGGCGATGAAGGGCAGGGGAAATTCAATCAGCATCAGAACCGTGGCGACAGCGGAGAGCATGGCCACCTGGACGAGCTTGTGGACGTTCGTGTGCTTTCCTTTCTGCGGCGTGGTATTTTTGGCGGTTGAGTCGGTCATTTGATGGGAAATCCTTTCTGACGGGTTTTACATTATTCCTAAATATTCACGGACAGCTTCTGTGGCCGGTCCGCCCGAAAATATAACATAAAAAGAGGACAATATAAAGAGCTTCGGGTATTGCGTTATTTCATATGGCGCGAAAAAGAGCAGAATGGATTCCTTCCGGAAGACTGTCCCGGCCGACGGTTTTTCTGCCCACGGGGCGGCAATTATGGTATCATAAGTGTGATTTTGACGGGTTTCCGATGGCAGGAGATGAGCGTTATGGACGAACAGAGACCTGAAAAGAAAAACAAGCCTTCCATCCTCTCCCTGAAGGATGCGGTGAAGAGCGGCGGGCGGCGGTACTGCGCGAACTGCGGGCGGCCGCTGCCGGCATCGCGGATGAAGAGCCTGTGCGAGCAGTGCGAGGCGGAGGCCATCTACAAGGACGTGAAGGACTATGTCCGGGAAAATGACGTGAATGAGTACCAGGTGGCAGACCACTTCGACATTTCCGTGGACATGGTCAGGAAGTGGATCCGGGAGGGGTATATGTCCTACAAGGGGGAGGAAAAAGTGTCGCCCCTGCCCGGAGACAGGAACAATGTACACGTGACTTTGAAGGCACCGGACGGGCAGCAGGGCTGGCACAGCGGAAAGTAATGCTGCTTTGGCAGCTGTAAGTAAGCCTGTGGCATGCTCTGAAGAAAAACATTGACGAATGGTTACATTTCGTGGTAGGTTCTTTTCATTGATACGGAAAAGGACAAAGGCGCCCTTGGACAGATGCATTCTGTCCGGGGCTTTTTGACTTTTCGGGGGCTCTTTAGGAGGAGGATTTATGAAGAAACGGAATATTGCAGCGATGATCCTGGCGGTTTTTCTGATGGTCATTCTGCTGATGCTGGCTTTCACGACAGGGTCGAACGGCTTCCTTGAGTCCGTGGCCGGCGTGAACGGGGCTATAAATAATGTGGTTTGGACGGCGATGCTCTTCGGCATTCTGGGCGTCGGCTTTCTCGTCTGCTGCGGGACGGGCTGGTTTCAGTTCCGTCACTGGCAGCACTGGTGGAAAGAGTCCATCGGCTCCATCTTTTCAAAAAAGGAAGTCCGGAAGAGTGAGGACGAGCAGTCGATTTCCCAGTTCCAGTCCCTCTGCACGGCGCTTTCCGCCACGGTCGGAACCGGAAACATCGTGGGCGTTGCAACGGCTATTGTTCTGGGCGGACCCGGCGCCATCTTCTGGATGTGGCTGGCCGCCATTCTCGGCCTGATGACGAACTATTCCGAGAACGTGCTCGGCATCTATTATCGCAGACGCAATAAGGACGGCGAATGGTCCGGCGGCGCCATGTATTACCTTCATGACGGTCTGGGCGGCAAGAAGGGGTGCAAGACGCTTGGCCGCGTTCTCGCCGGCTTCTTCTCCGTTTTTGCGATTCTTGCCTCTTTCGGCATCGGCAACCTGAGCCAGGTAAACGGCATCACGGACAATGTCGAGACTACCCTGAACCAGTTCGGCGTTCAGTCGACGACCATCTTCGGCCTCGACTCCATCCGCCTGATTGTTGGCATCATTTTGGCCGTTGCCTGCGCCTTCGTCATCGTCGGCGGCCTGAACCGGATTGCTTCCGTCACGGAGAAGCTCGTCCCCTTCATGGCCATCTTCTACATCATCGGTTCCCTGATACTGATATTCTACGACGGTTCCCTGATCGGGCCGGCCTTCGTTTCCATCTTCAAATTCGCCTTCACCGGCAAGGCTGTTGCCGGCGGCACCCTTGGAACGGTCATCCGCTGGGGTCTGAAGCGCGGCGTCTTTTCGAATGAAGCCGGCCTTGGTTCCTCTGTCATGGTGCATTCGAACTCCAATGCCAAGGAGCCTGTCACCCAGGGTATCTGGGGCATCTTCGAGGTCTTTGCCGATACCCTCATTATCTGCACGTTGACAGCGATGGCAATATTGACATCCGGTCTCGTCGACCTCGAAACCGGAAAGATGGTGGATGAGACAATTTCCGCGACTTCCCTGACATCCCTCTGCTTTGCGGATGTCTTCGGCAAGGCCGGATCCATCTTCGTGACGCTGGCTCTCATCATGTTTGCCTTCTCGACGGTCCTCGGCTGGTCCCACTATGGGAAGAAGTCCTGGGAGTATATGTTCGGTGAGGAGTCGACGCTTCTCTACCGCGTCATCTTCATCGTCTGCATCTTCCTCGGCGCCCAGATGACGTCGTCCCTGGCCTGGGACATCTCCGACACCTTCAACGGCCTGATGGCCCTGCCGAACCTGATTGGCGTGGTATCGTGCTCGGGCACGGTCTTTGCCATCACGAAGAATTACGAGAAGCGGACATTCAAGGGCGAAAAAATCCGGCCGATGCTTTCTGCCATTCCTGAAATTCAGGAGGCGCAGGAGGCAGGATATGAATTCAAAGAATAATGATGTCGTAGCGAATGCTGCCCCCCTTTAGAGAAAAGGATGGCTTTTGGCCCGCAAGGAATGGTCCCTTGGCGGGCCTTTTTATTACTATCCGGGATGGATACGCAGCGCGTGCTGCCCCCAAAAGCTCGTCTTCATCTGTACAGGGCATTTCAAGATAATGGATCAGCTGGAACTTCTTTTTGACGAGGCCGGACTTCTTCCGCTCCGGGAACATGGGGTCGAGGAGGATGATGTCGGGGCGGCCGGGAATCCCGGCAGATGAATCCGGAATGGCGGTGGAGCCTGCCGCGTCTGAAGCCTTGCCGGCTGCCATCTTTCGCATGCCTTCGATACTGTCCCCTTCGATGAGATGCATGCGGGCGGCAATTTCCGCCGTTTCCGGATTTTCCGCGGCGCGTTTCAGTGTATCTTCGAGCAGCAGGAAAATCGTGTGGTCGCGTTCATACAGGGTTACCTCAAAGCCGGCGGCGGCAAGGAGAAAGGAGTCTTCCCCCATGCCGGCAGTGGCGTCGAGCACAGTGAGCTGCCGTCCGTCAACCGGGGCTTTCTTCGGCCGGCAGGCGCGGACGACGAGTTCCCCGTTCAGGTTGTTCGGCTGCGTCCGGGGCAGCAGGCGGGAAAAGTCCCCGTACATGGTCTGCCCGCCGGCGGCGAGGCAGAGGCGGCCTTCTTCGTCGCGGAGAAGGGCGGGCGCCGCTTCTGCAGCTTTATCAGCCGCCTGCCCTTCTTTCGGAGGCCTGTTTTCTTCGGGCTTTATATTATTTTCATGAGCCATAGCAAAGCCTTTCAGGTAAAGAGAGTTTTACATGCGAAAGAATAGCACAAGACTTTTCTATCTGCTATAATGTAGCGCGTTGCGAAGAACTGTTTTTTGAAAGGAATTTTCTATGAGCAAGATGGGAAAGAAGAACAAGGACTCGAAGGAAGCCGAAGCAAAGAAGATGAAGCAGCAGCTCGAGGCCCTGAAGCGGAAGAATGCAAAGAAGGGGAAATGACCCCTGTGCCGGTGCATGTCCTGCGCCGGCTTTTTTCATAAGGGAACGAGACTGAAAAGCAGGGAGGATGCAATGGAAGAGGAACGCTGGGATATCTATGACAGGAATGGCAATCCGACGGGCCGCACGATGGGACGGAACGCCTGGCCTATGGCGGCGGGCGACTATCACATTTCCGTCATCTGCGCCATCAAAAACGCCAAGGGGGAGTATCTCATCACCCAGCGGGCGGCGGACAAGGAATGGGGCGCCCTCTGGTGGGAGTTTCCCGGCGGCGGCGTGAGAGCAGGCGAGTCGCCTGAGGCTGCCTGCCTGCGTGAGGTGAAGGAGGAGACGGGGCTTTCCCTGTTGCCCTCCGAGATTTCCCATGCCCTCCGCTATTCCCGCGAGGATCCTGAGCAGGGAAACAATTACTTCATGGACGTCTTTACGGCGGACACCCACTTTACGGCGGCTGACGTCAAGGCCCAGGAAGATGAGGTGAACGACATCCGCTTCGCTTCGGCTGCAGAAATCGCTGACTTTGGAAAGCAGGGCGTCTTCCTCCACTACGGCAGTATTAAAGAGATTTTCTGATATTTGCGGAATACAGAGAATTCTGCCAATACCGGCGGTGCTGTCGCGGACAGCGTCTTTCGCTTTGGCATTTCTCTCCAAACAAACAGAAACTATTCGGTCCCGTAACCGTTTTCGGGTAGAAAACAGGCGGCTGGGGGCCGATTTTTTTGCAAAAACGCCTGCAAATTCCATAAAAAATAATATTACTTTCGTAAAATGACTGGTAAATTTTCACAAGTATGCTACAATGAGTTCTGAATTCATTACAGGTGCGGGTCAAGGAGGATCCGCAGCTAGAAAAGAGGTACGTGACATGAGTGAGAAGAAACAGAAGAATCCGGCAAAGGCAAAGGCACCGAAGTCGGGAGTCAGCTTCTTTCATTCCATCGGCGGAAGGTTCATGACTCTGATTTCCGCAGCCGTTCTGATTTCGGTTGTCGTCGTCATGGTTTTGAGTCTGCCCTCCATTGAGAAGACGATGAAGGCTTCCATCCAGAACTACCTGACGTCCCAGGCTGAGGTCTACGGAGAGCAGCTGCAGCGGATGGTGACAGCGAATTCCAACACCCTGAACCGGGCCGACTATCTGAAGGAACGCTTTGGCAGCCCGGAGTTCAAGAATATCGGCAAGGCCTATATCTATATCGTCAAGGGTGACGGTACCATGGTCTACCATCCGACGGCTGAGAAAATCGGCCAGCCGGTGGAGAATTCCACGATCAAGCAGCTCCTTTCTGACGTCAATGCCGGAAACGAATTTCAGCCGATTGCCATCGCCGCTTACAAGTTCGACGGAGATACGAAATACGCGGCCTACTATGTAGGAAATGTGGGCATGGATGACCACTTCGTCCTCGTCATTTCCGCAAGCGAGTCCGAGGCCCTGGCTCCCCTCAATGCGGCCAAGTACCGGATGATCATCTCCGGTATTATCATGATTGTCATCGCCATTCTGCTCAGTTGGTTCATGACGCAGCGGATCGGCAAGCCTATCAATCAGATCACCGGTATCGTTGACCACCTGTCCACACTGGACCTGAAGAAGCCGAAACAGCTTGCTGCTCTCGAAAAAGAAAAATCCGAAGTCGGAGTCATGGCAACTTCCGTATCGAAGCTCTATGACAGCCTGACTGAGGTCATCCGCATGATCGCCCAGCAGGGTAATACCCTTTCCGTCACGAACGAGAAATTCTCCCAGCAGTTCAATGAGATTGCCGAGTCTGTAAACAATGTAAATGTCGCTGTCGAGGAAATCGCCCAGGGCGCAACCTCCCAGGCCCAGGATACGACGGACGCTTCTGACAAGGTCGGAGAAATCGGCAGCGCCATCGAGTCCTCTGTCGAGCAGGTCAATGCCATGCACGACGCTGTCGCTGCCATGGTGGAGGTTTCCCAGGAGGCTTCCGGCATGCTGGAACAGCTCCTGCAGCAGAATGCCAATACCTCTTCGAACCTTGATGTCGTAAAGGAAAAGACCTCCCAGACGAATGCTTCCGCCCAGAAGATCAAGGAAGCCGTCGTCCTCATCCAGGATATTGCCTCCCAGACAAACCTCCTTTCCCTGAATGCTTCCATCGAAGCAGCCCGGGCAGGAGAATCCGGCCGCGGTTTTGCCGTAGTCGCTGAAGAGATCCGGAAGCTGGCTGAGTCTTCCGAGAATTCGGCCAAGGACATCGACAATATCGTCAAGGAACTGACCGAGAACTCCGATGAGTCCGTTGAAACCATCCAGGCTCTTGATGAAGGCGCAAAGGCAGAGGCAGAAGTCCTTGTAAAGACGAAGGATTCCTTCGACCGCCTGACTTCAGAGACGCAGACCGTATCCTCTGCATCCGATGTCATCGAAGAGCAGACACAGAAGCTGGATGAGCTCCGCAAGGCCATCTCGAATATGGTCGAGTCCCTGTCCGCTATTTCCGAAGAGAATGCGGCATCGACCGAGGAGACCTCTGCCTCCATGCAGACCGTCCTCTCCACATCCGAAGCATCGCGAGACCAGATCAAGGAACTCGAGAAGCTTTCGAAGGAGCTTTCCGAGCAAGCCGGCAAGTTCACGCTGGACGACTGAAAACAGATTTTGCAAAAGACGGGGCGGCGGCACGCGACAGGCGTGCCGCCGCCCTTT
>OMTX01000138.1 GCA_900314085.1 uncultured Lachnospiraceae bacterium
CGGCCGACTGGATGATACCGAAGGCAACGACGATCAGGCCGGCCAGGAGGCCGCCGAGAGAAGCTATATCCATTTAGAAAACCCACCGCCCTTTCGCAAATCTGTACCGAATGCGTACACGCCCCGATACTCAAACTGTATTTTATACGATTGAAAGCCCTATGTCTACTTGAAATTGATATATTTTGTATCAATTGGGCCAATTAACCACCAAATCTAGTGAATTTTGTTCTACTGAAACGACGAAAGGGCACCGGCAAATCCTATTTGCCGGTGCCCTCAAAGTATTCTGTTTTCAACTAATGTTAACGCTTCAGGTTCGTAAGCTCCTCGAGAAGGGTATCGGAAACCGTGATGATTCGGGAGTTGGCCTGGAAGCCTCGCTGGGTCGTAATCATGTCCGTGAACTCCTGGGCCAGGTCGACGTTTGACATCTCAAGCTGGCCGGTGCTCATGGAGCCGCCGTCCGCCGTGACGTCCACGCCGATGCCGTCGAAGTCTCCGGAGTTCAATGTGGTTCCGTAGCAGTTATTGCCGAGGGACTCAAGACCGGAGGCGTTCGCAAACTGGGCTACAGCGATCTGTCCGAGGAGAACCGTGTTGCCATTGTCATAGGAGCCGAAGATCCGGCCGTTCTCGGAAACGGAGACGCCGGTCAGGGCGCCGAGGGCTTTACCTGCACCGACGGTGGAGTCTGCTGCCGAGCCCCTGTCCGCGCCGATCGTGGACTGGCCGGCATTGTCGTAATTCAGTGTCTTCGAGAAGTCCATCGTAATGGTCTGGTTCGTCAGGCTGGGGAAGATGTCCTTTAAGGCATCGAGCTTGAAGGCTGCAAAGGCGCTGCCCTCTTCCGCAAGTGTCGGAGCATCCGTAGCCGCTGCAGGCGTCTTTGAGGGGCCATAGGGATCGGTCGTACTGTCCGCATTGTTGTTGTCGATGACCTGCTTGAAGGTACCGTCATTGGGGTTGAACTGCAGGATGCAGGTCGTATCGTGGTAGGAAACCTGCAGGTTGCCGGTCAGGGGGTTGATGGTAACTCTCTCCGCTGTCGGAAGAGGCTGCTTTGCATCGTCTGCAGTTGTTCCTACATATTTCGCACTGGAATCAGGGATGTTGCTGACGCTGTATATGTCGCTGAAAGTAGCCTTAACCGTTTCACGGGTATTGCCGTTGGTATCCTGCTCAAATGCGTTGTTTGCCGGAGGGATGGACTCTCCGGAAGCCAGCTTGTAGAATGTGACATTTGTCTTGGGGGTCACGGTCGTGCCGCTGCCGTCCGCAGACGTCGTACCATCCGTAAAGCTTCCATCCTTAATCGGTTTGGAAACATAGGTCGTCACGGTCGTGCCGCTCTTGACCGTATAGGTCAGGCAGCCGTTCGTAAGGCCGTAGCCGGACTGCAGGGTGTATTCGTCCTGGTTCCAGGAATCCGGATCGCCGAAGACCTTGTAGAGGCTGGTGGAATCTACATCGTTTCCATTATCATCTTTAATTGCATTACCGTTCGCATCCGTTGAAGGTGAAGAAGTGGAGTCAAGCCACTGCTTCAGGATGTCCTTCTGCTCGGAGTCATAGATATTTGTGAGCTTGACGGAATAGGTACCCTGGTTGGCATTGAGGGACTTGAGTACGAATCGGGCGGAATAGGAGTAACCCTCGGAATCATAGAAGCCCAGGGTGAAGGCCCGGCCGGACGTGGACTTGACATTCGAATCCTTCTTGTCGACAACGCCGGTGACATTGGCCTGGGTCGTAGCCTCAGGCTTGGATGTCATATTCTCAGCTGCCATGATGCGGAGGGGAGATACGGTATCCTTCTGGATGGTCCGGGAGCCGTCGTCATTGTCAACCGCCTGCCAGCCCCGAACGAGGTAGCCGGTCGTCGTCATGGCAAGGTCGCCGTTGCCGTCGAGGTAGAAGGAGCCGGCTCTTGTGAAGAGATTCTGGACGCCGTTGTTTACGATGAAGAAGTTCGTGGAGTTTGCGTCCGTGAGCTTGATATCGAGGGCATCGCCCGTGGACTGGGAAGATCCGCCGTTCGTGATGGAGATCTTCGTCGCGCCGACCGTGGTACCGAGACCGATCTGCTTGGCGTTCTTGCCGCCCTTGGTCTCCGTGGCGCCCGTCGCTGCCGACGTCGTCTGGTACATGATGTCCTCGAAGGAAACGGCCGAAGATTTGAAGGCGGTCGTGTTGACGTTCGCGATGTTGTTACCGATGACATCCATACGGGTCTGGTGGGTCTTAAGGCCCGCAACACCGGAATAGAGTGATCTCATCATAAGGCAGGTACCTCCACAAATATAGTGTCTTCTGCAGCTGCTGCCGCATTCTTTTTTCCGTCCGTGGGGATTATCCTTTTCACATCCTTGTGATGAGGAGTCAGATACGAAGAAGAAAAACTATCTTACGTTATAATTTATCGGAGACGTTCCGGGAAATATTAGACTTGTCCCATAAAAAATCTTCAGGCGTTTTCTGTCTCGTCCATTGAAGGAGTTTCATCGGACGCTTTTTCAGTTTGCGGGCTTTCGTCCGTATTTTTTTCCGTTCCGTCTTCGCCCTCATTCAGGGAATCGACGGTGCCGCCCTCCTGCTTGGCCTTGACGAGGGCCTCAACGCGGTTGTAGAGAGACTGAACGACAGCCACCTTCTTCTCGTCGACGGACTTCTTCAGGTCGTCACTCATGGAATTGTAGAGGTCTGCAATCTCCTTGACCTGCTTCTCGTCGTTGACGGTCAGCTTGTCGAGGGAAGGAAGCTTGCTGTAAAGGTCTTCGAAGGAATTCAGCATATAATTATTGTGATAATATTCGGAATCCTCGACAGACGTGACTTTTGAAGCATCATAAAGCTTGCCGCCGATCGAGACCTTCTTCGTCCCGTCCACTTCCGTCACATAGTCGACAGGGCCCTCGTGTGTCGTTCCGTCTTCGTCCGTGACCTCGACGATTTTTCCGACGTAGTTCGATGCCCCCATGTCTTCCATGGTCTGCTGCATATTCTGCAATGACTCAACCTGGGAGAAGGTCGCCATTTCCTTCACATACTCGGAATTGTCCGTGGGCTCCATGGGATCCTGGTACTGCATCTCCGTGACCAGGAGCTTCAAGAACATGTCCTTGGTCTCGGAGGCCGTCTTCACCTCGCCCTTGGAGGTCGAAGTCTTCGAATTGTTCACATTGGAAGCGTTCTTGTCCTTGTTTACGACCTGCCCGTTCTGGATTTTCTCGACAAGTGACATATTCTTTCTCCTTTATGACTAATATAAAGCGTGAGCTCATCTGCCCATTCAGGCATTAATGGAAATGGTGTTCCCCTGTTCCTTCATGATCTGTGCCGCCAGCCGCTCATCCTCCGAGAGATTGGAAAGACCTTCCTGATCAAGGGATCGCATGTCGATATTCCCGATCCGGCCGTTACCCCGCCGGCCTTCTTCTTCGTTGCGGAAAGTACCGCTGTTTCCGCCTTCGGCTCCGGCCATGTCCGCTGCCTGCCCCTCTTCGAGATTCCGCTCGAACTGGTGGGCATCGGCTGTGACGGTGACCTCATTTACCTTGATGCCCTGGGCCTCGAGGTTCTGTTTCAGGATGCCCATCTGGGTTTCCATGGCCGTGCGGACATTTTCATTTTCGAGGGTGACATGGGCGTTGACCTGCCCCTCTTCCGAGGTCACCCGGATGGACATCTTGCCGAGATTTTCCGGATTGAGCTGCAGTTCCATCGTCGTAGCCCTCTCCGTGATGGCTGTCCGGATGCCGGTAGCCATCTGGTTCAGGATGTCCCGGGTGTCGATATTCTGCTGCGTAGTGTAGGATACAGGAACCTCAGGCGTTTCCGCCCGCATCTCTGCAACGGGCGTCTGTGGCTGCTGGTTCATGTTCAGGGCATTCTGGTGGTTCTCGTTTGCCCCGGTCTGGGCGCCCTGGTTCTGAGTATTCTGGGAAGCAGAGGCCTTTACGGTATTGTCCGCTCCCATATCCTTTGTCGCAGTGAAGCTGTCGTCAGAAAGGTCGGCAAGGTTGTCCGTTGTGTCAGTCGTCTTTTCTTCTGCCGCAGGAGCCGTCAATTCGACGGTTTCTTCCGCAGAAACCGTGTCCTCTGTAAGGGCTGCTGCATCATCGGTTTCAGCAGCGGCCGTTTCCTCAGCCGCCTGTGTATCCGCAGTATCCGAAAGAATCTCCGTCATCTCATCAGAGGATGCCGCTGCTGCCGGATCTGCTGTAGCAGCAGTTCCTGCATTGTCAGAGGCAGCCGGCGTTATATCAGATGCTGCCGTATGCGTCTGAGCCGTATTCACATCAGCTGCCTGCTTTCCGGCAGTTTCATCCGTATCGGAAAGGTTGAGATTGATTTCTTCCGACCCGTCCGCAGGCGTCAGGTCCGAAATGTCGATGCCGTTTTCCTTTGCCTCTGTCAGCATGCCGTCGATAGCGGTAAGCTGCTGCATGGAAAGGCCGGTCGTCTGAAAAAGATCCTGAGCCAGGTCGTTGATGGAATTTTTGATGTCGGAAAAATTCTGCAGAGAAAGGAGGCTGGCCGCGTCGAAGTCGTTTCCGAGAAGCTGCATCATGAGCTTGGCCAGGGCATTCGTGTCCGTGAGGTCCAGGTAGGAAAGACCGAGATCTTCCATGGCTGCCTCTATATCCTCGTCCGTGACGCCGAGTTCCTTTTTCAGGACGTCGTTGATGCCTGTCTTGAAGTCATCGAGAGCTTTTGAGACTCTGCCCAGGTCGTCCTTTGAAAGCGTCACCGGGCTGTCAGTTCCCGCTGCATTCGAAGCGTTCGCGGAAGACGTATTTTTTATAATATTCTGATTGGAAAGAGAAACGCCCTGCCCCTTCGCACTAATGGAGAAGACCTCCGCCCGGACGGTCCGGGAAGAAGCTGTCACGGAAACGGTACTGCCCGCCTGCTTTGCGCTGATTTCCTGTACAGACGTGGAAATCTTCGCAGTCATCACCATCGTGAAGTCAGCGTTTTCGTCGTCCGGTGCCTTGCTGCGCAGGGGCTTATAATTCGTGCCTGCCGCAGGCATATTCATAGAGGGAGTATTCAGAGTTGAAAGGATATCTGTTCCGGTCATGGCAAAAGCCTTTCAAAGTTGCCGTTCTGCCATCCCTTGCAGATTCCCCGCAGTCCTTTGCGGGAGTGATATGAGGAAGCCTGTTTCACCTTTCTCTGGAATTTTTATCGGACACCCGGTCAAAAGACTTTAGGATGATCCGGAAATTTCTCTGCCGTCTTTTTTTGCAAAAAACGCTGCCCCTGAAAAATCAGAGGCAGCGCAAATTCACTTGGGATTCATGATTTCCGTCACCTTGGCCGCTGTATCGGCGTTCATCGCCCCGAGAATGGCGCCGCGGTTGCTTGCCGACATGGCGTTCAGAATTTTTGCGACCAGGTTCAGATTGTCCGTCATCGTGTCAAAGATGCCGGCCGCTTGGCTCGCCTTCATCGAAGAATAGGTCTTCGCATAGTCCTGGATCTTCGAATCCGCCTCGTCCTGCTGGACGACCTGCTTGTAGATGGCCTCGGCGTTGTCCGGCTCAATCTCCTCATAGTACTGGCGGTAAGCGGACGTATCCGGGGCATTGTCCGAGTAGACGATGTCCTCGTAGAACTGCTGCTTCTCCTGCTCGAACTTGGCCTCGTTCTGCTTGTAGGTCTGCAGTTCCGCCGCCTGGGCCTGAAGATCCGCCAGCGTCGCGGCATCTGTCGTTGACTGGTCCTGGGCTGCTTTGAGCTGGGCCTCGAGTTCCTTGATTCGGGCGACGGCCTGGTCCATGGTGGCAAACTGATAGGCGGAGTCCTCCTGGGCATAGTCGTCCTTCACATCAGGAAGGATCTTGTTCAGATAGGGGACGTTCTTCAGAATGGGATACATGACGGTGGACCCGAATCCGCCCACATCGGTTTTTATGAGTAATGCAAAGATCGCAAGCCAGATGATGACAACAAGGATGGCAACAAGAGCCACGACAAGGCCGCCGCCCTTCTTGTCCTCGTCTTCATCAGGCTCCTCGTCCTTACCCTTCTTTCCCTTGGTATCCTTCTTGCCCTTGGCGTCAGCTTTCGCCTTTTCGTCTTTTGCGGGCTTCTTTGCTTCTTCGTCTGCCATCGTACTTCTCCGATCTGCCGGATTGTTTCAATACACTGCGGTCCCGGACAGGACCGGAATCTGTATATATTCGTCTCTGTATGCGCACCGGACACACGCTGCCGTAACACCTGGCTTTCTTATGTGCCCGTGTACTTCAGCTCATTCTTCTTCAGGAGGAATTGAATGAGTATAGGATGTGAGCTGGTCGATTTCCTTGACCTCTTCTGCCTTCAGGTCCTGCTTGAAGACCTCGAAGGCCTTCTCCCGGAGCTTTTCGTGCGTCTTCCGGTCCTTCATGACTTCGTCGAGCTTTGCCCTCTCGATGTCGAGGGCCTTCTCAGCCTTCCGCACATTCATCATCTGATCGCGGATCAGGGACTTCATTGCGTTGATGGAGTTTCTCGCCTGGTTGATGCGC
Organism: uncultured Lachnospiraceae bacterium; assembly: GCA_900314085.1. Taxonomy (GTDB): domain Bacteria; phylum Bacillota; class Clostridia; order Lachnospirales; family Lachnospiraceae; genus RUG306. Next base: position 6,522 of record OMTX01000138.1, read on the forward strand.
TTCAGGTCAATCACCCCGTGCATCATCTCCTCGAGCTGCTTTTCATAGGAGGCCCGACGTACATAGAGGGCCGTCAGCTTGTCCTGCTCCGCCTTTAAGGCATTCGCCGCCATCGTATAGGCAATCTTCTCCTGGTCCTCCATCTTCCGCTTGAGTTCCAGAATATTCTGCATGCGGTAAACGAATTTTGCCAAGATGCGTCACCTGCCTTAGGAAGCGGCCTGCCTATTGGGGAACGATACACGATTTCAAAGCAAGCATCCACCAAACCACGGACGGCGGACGGGCTCACTGCGGCGTTTCACTGCAAACTTCCACCATACTATGAGGCTTCCTGCTTGCTTTCCTCTTCCGGGAACATGTCCTCCAGCTGCTGCACCTCGTCCTCGAAACTGAACTTGTCGTGGGTGGCCTGCAGGAGGAAGTCGTTCACCTGGTCAATCTTTGAAATGGCGAAGTCAATATTTTTGTTCGAGCCCTTCTTGTAGGCGCCGATATTGATGAGGTCTTCTGCTTCATTGTAGGTGGCCATGACATTCTTTAGCTTGCCGGCCGCCTTCTTGTGTTTGCTGTCTGCAACCGCCGACATAACTCGGGAAATGGAGGCCAGGACGTCGACTGCCGGGTAGTGGTTCTTCTGAGCCAGGGCCCGGTTTAAAACGATGTGGCCGTCCAGGATGGACCGGGCGGTATCCGTGATGGGCTCGTTGAAGTCATCGCCGTCTACAAGAACCGTGTAAAGGCCGGTAATGGAGCCTTCCGCCGCATTGCCGGCCCGCTCTAAGAGCCGGGGAAGTTCAGCATAGATGGAAGGCGGATAGCCGCGCGTCACGGGCGGTTCCCCGGAAGCGAGACCGATTTCCCGCTGGGCCATGCAGAAACGCGTCAGGGAGTCCATCATGAGAAGCACATCCTTGCCCTGGTCGCGGAAGTACTCGGCGATGGCGGTTGCAGTCAGAGCCGCCTTCTTTCGAATCAAAGCCGGCTTATCGGACGTCGCAATGACAACCACCGACCGCTTCATGCCCTCGGGGCCTATATCGTGCTCTACGAATTCCCGTACCTCACGGCCGCGCTCGCCGATCAGAGCCATGACCGTGATGTCGGCCCTGGTGTTTCTCGTAAACATGCCCATCAGCGTTGACTTGCCGACGCCGGAACCTGCGAAGATGCCGATACGCTGGCCTTTTCCGACCGTGATCAGGCCGTCGACGGCTTTCACTCCGAGGGGCAGGGGATCTGAAATGATGACTCGGGACATGGGGTCGGGAGGATCCGCTTCTGCAGGATAATATTCGTCGAACTCTATCTTTTCATCCGTATCCGTGGGATTGCCGAGGCCGTCGACCGTATGGCCTAAAAGCTTCTCCCCGACAGGTATCATCAGGGGCTTTCCCGTGTTTTCCACGACGCAGCCGATCTTGATGCCTTCGACTGCATCGTAGGGCATGAGGATGAGCCGCTTGTCTTTAAAGCCCACGACCTCCGCCATGACGTAGTTTCCATCGTCGAGGTAAATCTTGCAGAGGTCCTTCAGCTTGGCATCCGGGCCCAGGGACTCGATCGTCAGCCCGACTGCCTTCATTACCTTGCCCAAGTGGTCGAAGTGGGTTGTCTGCAGGACTGAATAATATTTTGTCGTATCCATCTGAATCATCTCCTTCTCAACCCATTGGCAAAACCATGATGCAAAAACCATGTTTCATGGTCGGGCGTCAATTGCAAATACTGTGATGCCTGACCGGCATGGCTCCTAAAAAAACAGGTCATTGAAGCGAAAGCTCTTTCAGTTCCTTCACGATGGACTTGAGCTCCGTGTCGATACTGCAGTCATAGATGCCCCCGTCCGTTTCGATCAGGCACTTGCCCTCTTCGAGGGTGGGATCCATGATGATGTCGACGGTCGCATCCTCCCCGACCTTTGCCCGGAGGGCGTCCGTTTCGGCGGAAAGGTCCTCGTACTGGCTCTGGGCCACATGAATGAGAAAGGTCCGGGAGTTTTCGATATTGAGGAGAGCATTCTCGATGACGTGCATGAGAACATCCTTGCGGTCGCTCAATTCTATCCGGAAGTACTTCGCCATGACGTCGGAAATGGTAGCCACGAGATCCTTTTCCATGGAGGCAGCCTTCTCGTCGTAGTCTGCCTGCAGGGCTCTTTCCTCATCTTCAAGAGCCTGCCGCTGCTGATCAAGTTCTGCCATGGCTTCGTCATGCCCGGCATTGTAGCCGGCCTGCCGGCCCTCTTCCTCCGCCCGGCTTTTCAGGGCATCTGCCTGAGACTGGGCATCGGCAAGGATATCATCCGCCTGCGACTGTGCTTCCTGTACGAGACGTTCGGCCTCGGCATGGGCCTCGGCCAGGAGCTCGTCCGGATCCGGGGCTTCCTCTGCCGGCTCGGCACCGGCCTCGCCTTCCACGTCCCCGATTCCTTCCCCAAAGCCCTCTTCTGCCTCCCCGGAAGCGATTTCCGCCGGTGCGTCAAGGATGGGAACCCCGTCCTCGGACAGCGAAAAAAGAGGATTCCCTTGGGAGTCCTCCGGTATGACGATATTTCCTGCTTCATCCCTGGGGTAGACGATATTTCCGTCATCGTCGGTCTGAAGCGCCCGCTTGTACTGCTCGAGCTTCAGGGACCTTTCTTCGTAGATCCGCTTCACGGCCAGCTCCGCATAGCGGTCGATGGCCGCCTGCATGCGGTCGTTTGAATTGATGACGGCAGAATCGTCTGCGTCTTCATTTACCGCATAGTATTTGATAATACGCTCAGACAACTAAGTCATCACCTCCGCCGCGGGAAATGACGATCTCACCGGCATCCTCGAGTTTCCGGATGACGCCGACGATCTTCTGCTGGGCTTCCTCGACGTCCTTCATACGAACGGGGCCCATGAACTCCATATCTTCCTTGATCATCGATGCAAGACGCTGGGAGAGGTTGCGGAAGACGCAGTTCTGCACGTCCTCGTTTGCGCTCTTCAGGGCGACCGCAATATCCTTGTTTTCGACCTCGCGGAGGACACGCTGGATAGCCCGGTCGTCTAATAGCATGATATCCTCGAATACGAACATCTTCTTCCGGATTTCTTCGGCCAGCTCCGGCTCCTCGATTTCGAGGGACTCCATGATGCGCTTCTCTGTGCCGCGGTCGACGGTGTTCAGGATATTTACGATGGCATCTACGCCGCCGGCAATCGTATAGTCCTGGGAAACGACGGAGGAAAGCTTCCGCTCGAGGACGCGCTCGACTTCCTTGATGACTTCAGGCGACGTCCTGTCCATCATGGCGATACGCTTGGCCACATCGGCCTGCTTCTCGGGAGAAAGGGCGCCGAGAATCTGGGAGGCCTGGGCTGCGGACAGGTAGGAAAGCACCATGGCGATGGTCTGCGGGTGCTCGTCCTGGATGAAGTTCAGTACCTGCGAAGGCTCGGTCTTCCGGATGAACTCGAAAGGACGGACCTGCAGCGATGCGGTGAGACGGGTAATGACGTCCTGGGCCTTCTCTGCGCCCAGGGACTTTTCGAGCAGGTCCTTGGCATAGCCGATACCGCCTTCTGCGATGTACTGCTGAGCCAGGCAGACCTGGTAGAACTCGTTGATGACCTCTTCCTTGACGTCGGGGGCGACGGACCGCGTATTTGCGATCTCAAGCGTCAGTTCCTCGATCTCGTCCTCCTTGAGGTGTTTGAATATCTCCGATGACTTTTCCGGTCCGAGGGCGATGAGAAGAATCGCCGCCTTCTGGACCCCGGTCATTTCAGCTGTTTTTGATGCTGTCGCTTCCGCCATATCCCGGCCTCAAATCCGTTACTTTATATCACATCCATGTACCTTGCTTTATATGTAACTATTCAGCACACAGAATTGCAAATGCGTTGAATACTTGTATTCATAAGCAATTTGCAATTCTGTGTGGCCTGGCGGCGGAGCAGCCCGGAACCCCTAGCAACGAGAATTTCGAAGAAATTCGAGTTGTTTGGGGTTCTGAATAGTTACATAGGGGCGTCACCCGCCCCAGTCCTCGTTCAGCCAGTTGCGAAGCAACGAAGCCACAGCCTCGGGGTTCTCGTCCACGAACTTCTCGATGAGCTTCCGGGCCTCGGACTTCTCGGTGTAGCCGATATCCTCGAGCTCTTCCTGAGGCTGCTCCTCGAGCAGAGTCTCGACCGTAACCTCTTCCTCTTCTTCTTCTTCCTTGTTCTGACGCAGCGTCCGGAAGACGACGAAGAAGAGAAGGAGAAGAATCAGGAGTGCCATCACGAGTTCCAGAATGTCCTTCAGGCTGAAGCGGGCTTCCTCGTCCTCGAAGAAGGGAACCGTGTAGCAGAGCATCGTGATGTTTTCTTCCGGAATGCCGGTCGCCTTGGAAACTGTGGCGATGACGTCCGGATCGGCGTCAACCTTCGTCGGGGCGGAGTTCTGGGCCTCGTACTGCTCCCAGGTCGTCCCGTTCAGGGTGCCGTCCGCCTTCAGAACCGACTCGCGATAGGTGACATACTGGTAGGCGACAATTCCGATGGAGGAATTTGCCTTGTCAATCTTTCCGGACTCGCCGGTCGTCTTCGTGATTTCTTCGTCCGGGAGGTACTTGTTCTGGATTTTTGAAGAGGAAGACGAAGAACCGGCCCCGTCCTGGATGACGTAAGTCGTGTCGTCGTTCGAATCCGTACCGGGGGTTCCGGCCACCCCGTTCTTCGTCTCCGTCGACTCTTCGAGATGGGAATCGAGGTAGCCCTCGTCCCGGCCCTCATCGACGGAATAGTCGTATTTCAGGATTTCCGTGGCATCGAAGTTCATGTCATAGGAGACGCCGATCTTTACGTTGTTGAAAAGAGCCGCCCCGTTGGCGCCGGCGCCGGCCAGGATTCCGCGAACCTTCTCCGCTTCCGCCGCCTCTGCCTGCTGCTTCACGGACCTGTTCGCCGCAGCAACTGCATAGCTTGACGCCTCCTCGCCCCCGGAAAAGATGGAGTTCGAGTTCTGGTCCATGATCGTGATGTTCTGGGTATCGTCGTTTCCGATATTGGTCGCGATGAATTTCGCAATCGTTGCGGCCTGGGCCTGCGTCAGTTCGGAATTCAGTGTCAGAATAGCTTCGCCGTAGGCGGGCATCTTCGAAGAAATGAGTGTCCCGTCGTCGTCCGGCATATTGAGGTTGACCTTTGCCGCGTCGACCTGGTCAAGTGTCTCGAGATCCTGGGCCAGCTTGCTCTCGAGGAAGTACTGATACTTCCGCTTCGTATTCGCTTCCGTCGTGGAAAGGGCGTTCCCGCCGAGGGCATCTTCAAGCGTATAGGCATCCGTCTGGATGTCCGCCCCGCCGAGGGTGATGCGGGCCTGCCCCTGCTGTTTCGAATCGATATAGAAGGTGAGGCCGTCGTCGGAGGTCTTGTAGTCGTAGGTCGTATCGGCGCCGTCCAGAGCAGACTTGATGGAGTTGGCCTCCGTCCCGTCCTTTGCCGTGACGAGGGTGACATAGTTCGTCTTGTTCATCGTCACGCCGAGGATGATCAGGGCCACGACGACAATGGCCGCCGCCGAAATGATGGCCGCCTTCTGCCGCGTGGAGAATTTCGCCCACCAGTCGCGGATCCGGTTTAGGATGTTTTGCAGTGCTTCAGGCATTTTGCTTTTCCTTTTTTATTATTAATATTTCATTGACGGCAGGTTAGATCTGCATGTTCATAATCGTATTATACCCCTGCAAAAATCGATCCCGGACTGCAACGGTAAACTGCAGAGCTATCGCTGCCTTCTGCTCTGCGATCATGAGGTCGTGGGTGTTGTTCGACTGGCCGAGGGCGAATTTGATTTCCTCGTCCTGGGCTGTGTTCTGGGCGGCATTCGTCTCGTCCACCATCTGGATGGCGGAGTTCAGGATGGCGCCGAAGCCGTTGTCGTCTGTCTGCACCTTCTGAAAGGCACTGTCGTCAAAAACCGGGGTGATTTTGTAGGCGGTGTTGTAGGTGCCGATATTGGTCAGGTTTGCGAGTGTATCCATACAGTCATTCCTTCAAAAAAGCCTTGTCTTTAATCTTTTGGAATCCGATAGCAGATAAAATCAGCTATTCAGACGAATCAACTGTTTCCGATGGAGATGCCGGAGGAGGCCATCTGCTTCAGGGCGCCAAAGGCCGTGACATTCGCCTGGTAGGACCGGGAGGAATCGATGAGGTTCGTCATTTCGGTCACGGTATTGACATTCGGGTAGCGGACATAGCCGTTCTCGTCCGCATCCGGGTGGGAGGGATCGTAGACCATGGTGAAATCCGTCTCTGTGTCCTCATAGACGCGGTCGACCTTGACGCCGTTCCCCTGGAAATTGTCGAGGTAGTCGCCAAGCGTTTCTGAAAAGACAGGATTTAAGGAGCGGGCCTCGAAAGTCACGATGTGCCGCCGGTAGGGCTCACCTGTCTCCGTCCTTGTCGTATTTACATTTGCAATATTCTGGGCGATGGTATCCATGCGGAAGCGCTGGGCCGCCATGCCGGATGCCGCGATATCAAACGATTGAAAAAGTCCCATAAGGCATATCCTCCTGCAGAAAACGAAAGAAAAAGCTTCGCCTGCCCTGTCTCAACGATTACTGAATGGACGCTGCCGTCTTGAAGCGCTGGAATTCCGCGGATGTCGCTGTCGAAATGGCCTGATACTTAAGCTGCTCACTGGCCAGCTCGACGTTTTCCGTATCGATGTCGACATTATTCTTGTCGATGCGGTAGGAGAAATTTTCGGCGTCCGTGTAGACCTCTCCTTCGAGGTCGTCCATATCCGCATGGCGGATGGCCTGGTCGCGGTTTTTAAACCGGATGTCCTCAATCTCGTCCTTCAGGATGTTTGAAAACGTGACGTCCTGCCGCTTGTAGCCGGGGGTGTCGACGTTTGCGATATTGTTCGCAATTGCCGTCTGCCGCTTCCAGGAGGCGTCGAGCGTCCGGTCGAGGATGTTTACATAGGAGAATGCGTCGGATGTAAGCATAATTCCTTCCTTTCCGTGTACGAGGCAATCTTCGCCTGAATACACTCAATAAGTATTATATAGGTTCTCCGTCAAAACGCAAGAATTTTTACAAGGTATGGTGTTTTTTCACCCGTTCATCCACAAGACATTGTTGTTCCATGACTAATATAAAACGCCGTGTACCCCGCCGGCACAGGGTTTGTGAAACATTGTGAAACATTTTCATGAAAACAAAAAGGATTTAAGCGCTTCTCAGCGCCTAAATCCCTTTATACCAAACATCCTTGAAAATATTATTTTGTAAACTTTTTTCAGCTCCGCTCCGCCTCGAGCCGCTCGAGCTCGGGGAAGACCGCGTCGTTTAAGACCTTGATGTAGGTTCCCTTCATGCCGGAGGACCGGGTTTCAATGACGCCGGCGGATTCAAACTTCCTTAGAGCGTTTACGATGACAGACCGCGTGATGCCGACCTGGTCTGCAATACGGCTCGCTACGAGCTTTCCCTCCCGGCCGTCGAGTTCCTTGAAGATGTGGATGATTGCATCCTGCTCGGAAACGGAAAGTGTATGAAGGGCAGACTTCACAATCTGCTGCTTGCGCGTCTCCTCGGACTTTTCCTCGTTCACGGACCTGAGCATTTCAAGGCCGACCACCGTCGTTCCGTATTCGGAGAGGATGATGTCGTCGATGTCATAGGACTTCGAATCCCGGTAGAGGAAAAGGGTTCCGAGCCGTTCGCCTGCGATGTCGATCGGAGTCACAATGGCATGGACATTCTTCGCGCTCTCCTCCGCAAAGCCCAGCGTCAAAAGATCCACGTTTTCCTTTGTGGAAAGGACGGAAAGCAGGCGCTCGTTGAAGTCCTTGTCTATGAAGTCGCCGACATTCCCTGTAATGAGCTCCGTCAGCTTGTTTTCTTCCGTGTTCAGGCTCTTGCCGAGAATCTTCCCCTTCTTCGAGATCACATAGATATTCGAATCGAGAATATCCGTGAACACCGCGCAGATATCGTTGAAAATGAACTTGGACGAATTGTTGTTGTGGAGGAAACGCCCGATCTTTCTGGTCTTGTCTAATAATTGTACACTCATGATGCCACCGTTTTCAGTCTTCCGTCTCTGTCTCCTGCTTCGCTTCGCTGTATCCGCACGAAGGATCGGAGCAGACAATCCGGTTCCCCTTGATTACCATATAGTTCCCGCACTTGGGGCACTTCTTTTCCACTGGCCGGTTCCAGCTCATGAAATCACACGCCGGATAATCCTCGCACCCGTAGAAGCGTCGGCCCTTCTTTGTCTTCCGCTCGACAATCTCCTTGCCGCACTTGGGGCAGGCGACGCCGATCTTCTCGAGAAGGGGCTTTGTGTTTCTGCATTCGGGAAAGCCCGGGCAGGCCAGGAACTTTCCGTGAGGACCGAATTTGATGACCATGTTGCGGCCGCATTTCTCACATTTGATATCGGTCACTTCGTCCTCGATTTTTACCTTGCCAAGCTCCTCATCCGCCTTTTTGACCTCGGCCTCGAAGTCGGGATAGAAGTTCCTTATGATGGATTTCCAGTCATTGTCCCCTTCTTCGATGGAATCCAACATGGACTCGAGATTGGCTGTAAAGGACAGATCAACGATCTCCGGGAAGGACTCCTTCATAATGGAGTTTACGACCTCGCCCAGCTCCGTCACGAAGAGGGACCGCTGCTCCTTCGTCACATAGTGCCGTTTCTGCAGCGTCGTGATGGTCGGCGAATACGTCGACGGCCGGCCGATGCCCAGTTCCTCCATCGCGTGTACGAGAGAAGCTTCCGTGAAGTGGGCCGGCGGCTCCGTGAAATGCTGCTTCTCATCAAAGGAGTCGAAAGAAAGCTTTGAGGAATCTTTGATCTTGAAGACCGCCTCATTCGTATTCTCCTCTTCCTTCTTCTTTTCGGCCCGGTAGACCATCTCCCAGCCTTCGAAGGCGATTCTGGAACCGGAAGCCGTAAAGACAGCTTCCCCGTTTTTCACTCTGACGGACGCCGTATCGTAGCGGGAAGGCGCCATGCGGGATGCCATGAAGCGGTTCCAGATCAGCTGGTAGAGCCGGTACTGGTCACGCGACACCTGGTCCTTCACCTCGGAAGGCAGGAGGTTCACGTCAGCAGGCCTTATGGCCTCATGGGCGTCCTGGACATTCTTTCCGCCCTTCGCGCCCCTCTCCTTTTCGTTCTGGTACTCATCCCCGTAGTGAGCAGAGATGAAAGAAGCCGCCATCTCCTTTGCCAGGTCAGAAACCCGGGTGGAATCCGTACGCAGGTAGGTGATAAGGCCGACAGTCCCGCGTCCTTTGATCTGGACGCCTTCGTAGAGCTGCTGGGCTACCCGCATGGTCCGGCTGACCGAGAAATTCAGTGCCTTGGCGGCGGACTGCTGCAGGGTGGATGTCGTAAAGGGAAGGGGCGGGTTCTTCGTCCGGCTGCCTTCCTTCACGGAATCAAGGGCGAATGTTCCCTTTTCACAGGCTTTGCGGACAGCATCCACCTCCGCCTTTGTGAGAAGCCCGTCTGCATCCACCCCCTTGCCTGCATAGGCAAATTCAACGGGCTTTTTGCTGCCGTCAAATGTCAGCATCGCAGACAGGGTATAATATTCCTTCGGGATAAAGGCGGAAATCTCATCTTCCCGGTCACAGATCAGACGCAGGGCAACGGACTGAACGCGGCCGGCGGAGAGCCCCCGCTTCACCTTTGCCCAGAGCACCGGGCTGATTTCATAGCCCACGATCCGGTCAAGGACGCGGCGGGCCTGCTGGGCATCGACGAGGTTCCCGTCAATATCCCGGGGACTTTTCAGCGACTCTTTGACCGCCGTCTTTGTAATTTCATTGAAGGTAATCCGCTTGTATTTCCCTTCCGGAAGATTAAGTGCCGTGATCAGGTGCCAGGAAATGGCCTCTCCCTCGCGGTCCGGATCGGTTGCGAGATAGACGGTTTCGGCAGCTTTGGCGTCCTTCCTCATATCCTTCAGGAGGTCGCCTTTACCGCGGATCGTGATGTACTGGGGCTCGAAGTCGTTCTCGATGTCGACGCCGAGCTTGCTCTTCGGCAGGTCCCGGACGTGTCCCTTCGAAGCGATAACCTCATAATTCGAACCGAGGAATTCCTTGATAGGCTTCACCTTTGTCGGAGACTCGACGATGACGAGATTCTTTGCTTTCTTCACCCCGGTCTTTTTTGCTGCAGGTTTCTTTGCAGCTGCAGCCGTCCTTTTCTTTGCAGCAGTTTTCTTCGATGCCGCGGTTTTCCCCACCGGCGCAGCGCCGGCCTTCTTCTTTGCTTCTGCCATGAAAAGAAAAACTCCTATGATAGATTAGCGCACACAATTTCTCTAAAAACAGGGAAGGCGCGCTGCAGACAGGCGGTCAGCACCTGATGTACTCGTTCTTGAAGACTTCCTTTAAAAGCCCCCGTTCGCAGAGCCCCATCACGATGGACAGGAAGGCGAGGGGCGAATAGTCTGTCTCCTTGCAGGCCGCCTCGAGATTTTTCGGATAAAAATCGAAGATACTATACACCACAAGTTCGTCCTTTTCAAGGGAGTTGATGACAGAATTTTCTGAATTGTGTTCATCAGAGGCTGAATTCTGCCGGGGGAATGGCAGGCTGTCCGGAAGGGCGAGAAAGTCCGCAATCACCTGTTCCTTCGATAGAATAATATTTGCCCCCTCGTAGATCAGCCGGTTCGTTCCCGCGCTCATCGGATCCGTGTCCCGCCCCGGCACCGCATAGACGTCCCTCCCCTGCTCGAGGGCAAAGTCCGCCGTAATGAGGGAACCGGACCGTTCGCGGGCCTCCACGACGATGGTCTTTTCAGCGAGGCCGGATATCAGCCTGTTGCGTGAGGGAAAATGCTGCTTTAAGGGGACGGTTCCCGGCGGGAGTTCAGAAAGAACCGCCCCGTGCTCTATTACAGAATAATATAAATCCTCGTGTTTCTTCGGATAGATGACATCCACCCCGCAGCCCAGGAGGGCATAGGTCTTCCCGCCTGCCCCAATGGCTCCCGTCTGGGAAAACCCGTCAATGCCGAGCGCCATGCCGGAGACAATCCCAAAGCCGTTTTTTACAAGGGCCCCGGCCAGCTCTGTCGCCATCTTCTTTCCGTACCCTGAGCACTCCCGCGATCCCACCATGGCAATGAGGCGGTCATCCGGTGCCGGCAGCGTGCCCCTGTAGTAGAGAATATAGGGCGGATGGTAGACCTCGGAAAGGCGGGACGGATAGGCTTTGTCAAAGGCCGTCACTATGGAGATCTCCTTTTCCAGGAGCTCATCCCACTCACGCGTGAGGTCAAAGGTCCGGCGGAAGGATAGAAACTTCGCCCTCTCTGCGTCCTTCAGACAGGCGCACTCCAGGATGTCTTCGTCAGAAGCCTTATACAGAGCCTCCTCACTGTCAAAGGCCATGCGAAGTCCGATCTTCACCGCATTGGGAAGGTCCGCCCGGCCCAGGAAATATTCGTATTTGTTCAAAAGAGCCTCCTATCTCCGGGATAATTCATTCCGCAGACAGCTGCTGCCTCAGGTTTCCCGGAAGCTATCTTCAGGCAATCCCTTCCCAGAAGGATTTTTCGATGGTCCGGTAGCAGATGGCTTCATTCAGATGATCCCGCCTGATGCTTTCGCTTCCGTCCATGTCCGCTATCGTCCGCGCCGTACGCAGGATCCTATGGTATGCCCGCGTCGAGAGGCCAAGCCTTACAAAGCACTGCCTCATGAAGTCCGTGTCATCGGGCGAAAGCCCGCAGTACCTGTCCATCAGCGTCGATGGAATACGGGAATTGAAGGAAAAGTCTTCCTTCCTGTAACGATCCGCCTGTATGGCATGAACCTTCTCCACCCTCTTCCGGATTTTCGCAGAGCTTTCTTCCCTTCCATCAAAGGCGCTCTCTTCAAAGGTCAGCGGCTTTACCTCTACCGAGATGTCTATCCTGTCCAGGAGGGGGCGGGAAAGCTTCCCGATATAGGACTCGATCTGGGCGCTTGTACAGTGGCACCGCTTCCTGTCCGGATAATAGCCGCAGGGGCAGGGATTCATGGCGCAGACGAGCATGAAGTCGGCCGGATAGACATTCCTTTCCCCCGCAGAACCGTATGTCTTGATAGAGCCCTCTTCCAGAGGCTGCCGCAGGACTTCAAGTGTTCCGGTCTTAAACTCCGTAAGCTCATCGAGAAAGAGGACTCCCCGGTGGGCGAGGGACATCTCCCCCGGTTCTCTCTGTCCCGTCATCGTACTCTGGGAAATCGTGTGGTGGGGAGCCCGGAAGGGACGGGTGTTTAAGGCAGCCGCCCGCTCCTCAAAGAGACCGGCCAGGGAATAGAGCTCTGCAATTTCCACCATCTCTTCATAGGTAACCGGTGGCAGAATGGAGGGGATAGCCTTGGCTGCCAGCGTCTTTCCGGCCCCGGGCGGTCCCGTCATCAGGAGATTGTGCATGCCGGAAACGGCAATTTCACAGGCTCTCTTCAGCATAGTCTGCCCGTGGATGTCGGCAAAGTCAACGGGGTAGACGGTCTCTACAGGCGCTTCTGCTGCCCGGCCTTCAGTAACTTTCAGGTTTCCACTGAATTCCGACGCAGAATTTGCAGCAGACAATACCACCCTGTCCTCATCTGAAGCTTCTTCCTTCTCAGCGCCTTCCCAGGGCAGGCTGCCTCCCAGTCCCCCGGTCAGAAAATCGATGGCTTCAGGAAGCTTCTCAACAGGCACGATACGGGCTCCCTGCAGCAGGGAAGCCTCAACAGAATCAACGGCAGGCACAAGAAAGACCTCCGTCCCCTCTTCCGCCGCCCTCCTGATCTGGGGCAATAGCCCCGGGACATGGCGGACGCTGCCGTCCAGCCCCAGTTCGCCTGCAACAAAGGTCTTTCGTCCCGGCACCGGAATCGTCCCCTCCGCCATCAGAAGGGACAGGGCGATGGCCAAGTCAAATGCAGTTCCCGACTTCTTCTCCGAAGCCGGTGCCAGGTTTACGGTAATGCGCTTGACGGGAAGGCTGTAGCCCGAATTGACGAGGGCTGCCCTCACCCGCTCCTTTGCCTCGCGAAGCTCTGCCGAGACATATCCCACGAGCTCAAATCCGGGAAGCCCGGATGAAATGTCAGTCTCTACCCGGACGGGAATCGTCTTCATCCCCCGGGACAGGCCTGCATACAGGCATGAATACATACTATTTCTCCTCTCAGACACGCAGGCTTTGGAATGGTGCAGAGACATCGGGACCCTGTTTCAGGGTGCAAAAATCAAAGCCCGCTGATCAATTCAGAGGAGACAGATGAAAAAAGGTGTTTCGATGAAGCGATGCTCCATCGGCGAAAGCAGGAAGGCTTCCGCAGAAAGAAATGTTCGCTTGAATATTAATATAAAAAAGTCCTCCGTGCAAGAGAAATTTCAACCCTTGCGGAGGACTTCTTTTTTTATGTAGGCAAAGGTCTCGTCTTCGCCTTTTTCAGCCAGCATGGTGAGAAGCTGTGTCAGCAATCTTTCCGTCTCCGGATGCATGAGGTAGTGAGCCTTGCCCTTTTCGAAATATTCCAGAGGGCTCCGGTCCGTATACTTTTCCTTCTGGTAGGTCTTGCAGGCGGCAATCCGGTCCATAACCATCTCGACCACGTATTTCACGGGCATCTTCATGCCGCAGATTCGGTGGTCACCGTCAAGAGAATAGTCAATCCAGTACTCGAAATGGTGCTTGTTTCTGCCCTTGTGGTGGAGCCAGGCCGTCGAAACGCCGGTGGCTTCCCGCTCCGCATTGTTGGGACTGCGGTCTCCCTGAAAGTACTTCGCCCCGACATGAAACTCCGTCCACGAATACTTCGACAGGTCATGGGTGACTCCCTGCCAATAGAGACCGACGCGGAAGCAGTACTTCCGCACCAGGCGCCGGTGGTGGGTAATCGTTTTGAAGTGTTCCCATGCCTTGTTCATGAAGCAGGCACGGCTTTCTCAGCGAAAGACTTTTCAGGCACTGCTTTTGCGCTGCCCGGCTGATTCACTTTGCCTTTTTTTTCGCTGCCTTCCGCCTTCCCGATCAGAACCGTGCAGGTGCCGCCTGGCACAATGGCAGCCTTCTGGTCATGAAGCAGGTCCCCGGCCGCATTCCAGGCGAAGTCTCCCGTATTGTTCACGAAATACCACTTCTTTCCACCGGGAAGCGTGGGCAGGGCAAATGTCTCCTCCCCGTAGTAGAAGTTGTAGAGGAGCATCACGTCCTCCATCTCCTCGCGCCGCCCGTAGGCGCCGGCAAAGAGGATGCCCAGAGCCTTCTTCTCGTTTCCGATGCCCATGATCCAGGGCTCGCGGCCGTGGTAAGAAAGGTCGGGAAGGCCAGCATGCAGGTAGTCTGAAAAGCGGACCGGATCCTTTCCGGACAAACAGGTATGGCTCTTTCGGAAGGCGATGAGGGCCGCGAGATAGTCCCGCATGTCCTTGTTGACCTTCTTTCGGCCGAAGTCCGGCCAGCCGATTTCATTATCCTGGCAGTAGGGATTGTTGTTGCCCGCCTGGCTGTTCAGGCTGCCGTCGCCGGCATTCACCATGGGGATGCCCTGGGATGTGAGAACGGCAAGCAGGGCTGTCCTCACTGACGTGAGGCGCAGGCGGTTCGTTACCCTGTTCTTCGTCTCCCCCTCATAGCCATTGTTCGCGGAGACATTGTAATTGTTTCCGTCGCGGTTGTTCTCCCCGTTCGGCTCATTGTGCTTGTCCCCGTAGGAATAGGCGTCGTAGAGCGTCATACCGGTGGAATCCGCCGCATAATTCAAGTACCCGTACGACCGGTTCTGCCGCCGCAGCATCTCTGAAAACTCGGCGGCATTCCCGTCCATATGGTTCTGCAGGCGCCGCAGGGGATACTGGAAGCCGTCGTCCGTGACGAAGAGGTGCTTCGTTCCCTGCTCCCGGTTTAAAAGTTCATAGGAAAACCCGTTGTAAAAAATCTTCGTTCCGGAAAGGTAGGGATTGTCCGCAATCCTCTCCGCAGGAAGCCCGGCACCGAGCAGGCGGAAACCGTCGATATGATATTCCTTCACCCAGTAGACGAGGGCATCGATGAGCTCGTCGTCAGGGATCTTTTTTTCAAAAGAAAATTCCAGAATAATTTCAATCCCGAGTCCGTGAGCTGCGTCCACGACTTCCTTCATATGAAGGTCCGGCTCCGCCCCGAAATACGAGGCCTTGGGCGCAAAATAATAGCCGGTCCCGTAGCCCCAGTAGTTTACCGCATAGGGCTCCTCGTTGACCGTCACGGTCTCTCCCTTTTCATCCATCTCCAGATGGCTCCGGAAATAGAGATCTTCAAACTCATAGACCGGCATGAGTTCAATCGCATTGAAGCCGTATGCCGCAATTGCAGGCAGTTTTTCCAGAAGTCCCCGGTAATTTCCCCGTGACCGGGACTTCACTCCGGGTGCTTTCATGGTAAAGCCACGGAGATGGAGCTTATAGAGAATCATGTCTTCCGGAGCAATGGACGGAGCGGCATTCTTCCAGGAATAGCCGGCTACGGCAAATCCCCCGGCAATCCGGTAATTGCTGATATAGCGGTCCTCATCGGCCCACTTTTCCCGGCCGGTAATGACACAGGCGTAGCGGTCCACTTCCGAATGGCCGTCGCGTTCGATGAGGTAGGAAAGTTTTTTGAAGTCATATCCAGAAAGGGTGACCGACCAGACATGCCCCAGCCGCATGGCAGGGGTAAGTTCGATTCGCTCGGAAAGGCTCCCGTCCGCCCTGTCAAAAAGAAGAATGGCGGGAACGAGATCTGTCTGAACAGGGAAGGTAAAGGTGCAGCTGTCAGCGTAACAATAAGTCCCGAACTGGGAAAAATCGCCGGTTCTGACTGTCTTTTTCATCTGCTGCACTCCTTCTTCGGGTCCAAAATCACAAGTCCATTTAGTATACCATTTTTATTCTCCTATTACTAATTTTTATTGCAAACGGTTTTTCCCCCATATATAATCAAAGCTATGAGCGAGAAAAAGAAAAATCAAACTGAAGCCCCTGTAAATGCATCCGGTGACATCTTCCCAATCGACTCGAACGACACCGATGTCATGGTGACGCTGGACCTCGACGACGGAACGACGATGGACTGCGAAATTCTGACCATCTTCGATATCGGGGAGCAGAACTACATCGTCCTCCTGCCGGTGGATGAAAACGACATCCCCTACGACTACACGTCCGTCGTCATCTACCGCTATTTCGAGGACGAAAACGGTTCCCCCTATCTCGACAATATCCAGTCGGACGAGGAGTACGCCGCTGTTGAAAAGCGCTTTTCGGAAATCCAGGATCAGCTCGAAGCCACAGAGTGATTCGGCGACTCCCGCTGCTCTTCCGCTATTTCATGCCTGCGCTGTCTTTTCGGAGAAGCCTTTCATTTCATAGAGAAACCTCGAAGGGGAAAGGGCATCCTTTCCTCTTTTTTTGATGCAGGAAAAGACCAGTTTTTCCTTGGCGCGCGTCATGGCGACATAGAAGGCCCGCCTCTCTTCCTCCACCTCTTCCGTGGTCACTGCCTTCTTTGAGGGCACGATGGTTTCGTTTACCGAAAGCAGGATGACCTCGCTGAACTCCAGTCCTTTCGATCCGTGATAGGTGTAGAGAAATACATGATTTTCCCCCGTCTCATCCTTTTCTGTCACATCAAGGGCCTTCTCCTTTTTTCCCTGCATATAGGATAATAGCTGGTCCGGCCGCCGGAAGGCCTTTGCCTCTTCAAAGAGATGCGCAAACTCTGCTTCCGCCAGGGATCCCTTTTCCGGGCTCTGCTGCTTCAGGTCGGACAGCACCTGCTCATAGCCGCAGGCTTTTTTGATATAGAGAAGGCATGTCCCGAGCGCCATCCGCCGCAGGGCATAGATCAGATTGACAAAGGCCTGCACCCTTTGCTTTGCTGCCGGATCCCCGTCAAAGGCAGCAATCCATTTCTGAAAGTCCACATTTTCATCGTCGAGCCCGTAGCGGGGAATCCGCCGGTCGGGAAGGTTCATAACCCGGAGCACATCCGCCCGGCGGCTGCCCCCGGAGGCCAGAGAAAGCCAGGCACAGACATCATCCCAAAAGACCGGAAGGGCATTTCCCTTCTTCTTTGTTCCCCCGTAATAGGGAATACCGGCGGCATCAAGTGTCTCCATCAGGAAGGCTGCATCTGCCCGGTGGCGGGAAAGTACGGCCAGTGTCCGGCCGTCTTTGAAGTCGAAATCCCTGATGTAATTCAGGATGAAGGAACACTCCTCCTTCTCCCCCGCGTGCAGGGACATCGTAATCTCTCCCGGCCGTCCGGTCTTTGAAAGGGGCGTCTTTTCAAAGCGCTCTTTATTATTCATGATGAGGGTGCCGGAAGCTGCCACGATGCGTCCGGCGCAGCGGTAATTGTTTGAAAGACGGATGACCTGACAGTCGGGATAGTCCCTGCCGAAATTCAGAAGAAAGCCCGCGGAGGCCCCACGGAAGCCGTAGATGGACTGGTCGTCGTCCCCCACGAGAAAGAGGTTACTGCTCTCGGCGGAAAGCAGCTTCATGCAGTCATACTGCAGCGCATTCATGTCCTGGGCCTCGTCAACGAGGAAATAACGGAAGCGCTTCCGGAGAGACGCGATGAGGTCCGGATCCGTCTCGAAGGCTTCCTTCGCCAGGGATAGCATGTCGTCGAAGTCGAGCATGTGATAATCCCTCTTGCGCTTTCCATAGAGGGAATAGAGCCTTTCAAACTCCTGCCCGGTGAGTCCCGAGCGGATCCGCTTCAGGGAGGCATTCCCCGCGGCGGAAATGTCTCCTTCGAGAAGATCAAAGGTTTCGGGATTCGCATCGGAAAGAAGGGAAAGGGAGGCGGCACACTCCCGGATGAAGAGGTTTTTGTTTTTCCCGGTAAGCAGGGTAAAGTCCTTGAAGGAGGACCGGTTCCGAAGGATGGCATAGAAAATGCTGTGAAAAGTGCCGAAGGTCACCGGCGGTCGCTCGACAGAACCGCTATCCATCATGAGTTTGTAGAAGCGGTCTCTCATTTCAAGAGCCGATGCTCTTGTAAAGGTAATCACCATCAGGCTTTCCGCCGGAATCCCGTACTTCGTAATCATGATATGAATCCGGTTTACGAGCACCGTCGTCTTGCCGGATCCCGGTCCGGCCAGGACCAGGCAGGGCCCATCCTTCACATCAATGGCCTTCTGCTGCATTTCGTCTGCGTGCATAGACATTTCTCCTTTCAAACATATAGAAAAAACACCACACACTCTCCGCAAATTTTCTGCGTTGAGCGTATGGTGTTTTTACCGAAGCATATTTCTCTTCAGCCGTCAGCAGCGGATTTGCGTGAAATCCGGAGTGAAGCCAAATGATTCATTCAAACGGCACCCTCGAGCTTTTCGATGGCGGCGCGGATCCGGGCAAGGGACTCGTCCTTGCCGAGGAGCTCCATCAGTTCCGTTGCCCCGCCCGGCGTTGTAGGCTTGCCGGAAAGGGCGGTCCGGATGGGCCAAAAGACGAAGCCGTTCTTATAGCCCTTTTCCGATGCAAATTCTCCGCAGGCAGCAAAGAGGGCGTCGTTGGAATAGTCGTCCTGCTTTTCGAGAACCGGAAGGATTTCCTTCAGAAGCGTAAGGGAATTCTCCGGATTCGTCTTCATCTTCTTGTGCGTATATAGGTCGATGGAATAGTCCGGTACAGCATCGATGAAATCAAAGAGCTCTGTCACATCCGGGAAGATTTCGATCCGGGACTGGGACATTTCTGCAAGCTTCCGATAGTCGACATCCCGCTTGACCGCATCCTTGAGATAGGGAAGAACCATCTCATAATACTTGTCGGGATCAAGCTTCTTCACATATTCCCCGTTCATCCACTTGAGCTTTACGGTATCGAAAACCGCCGGGGACTTGCTGATCCTGGTATAGTCAAAGGCCTTAATGAGTTCGTCAAGGGACATGACCTCATTGTCATCCTCCGGGCTCCAGCCAAGCAGGGCGACAAAGTTTACGACCGCCTCCGTCAGATACCCCTGCTCGATCAGGTCTTCAAAGGAAGAGTGGCCGCTGCGCTTTGAAAGCTTCTGGTGGTCCTCATTTGTGATCAGGGGGCAGTGGATATATTTCGGCACTTCCCAGCCGAAGGCCTCGTAGAGGCGGTTGTACTTGGGCGAGGAAGAAAGATACTCGTTTCCGCGGACAACATGGGTGATGCCCATGAGGTGATCGTCCACGACATTGGCGAAATTGTAGGTGGGGAAGCCGTCGGACTTGATCAGGATCATGTCGTCAAGCTCGGCGTTGTCCACCGTAATGTCCCCGTAGATTTCGTCGTGGAAGGTCGTCGTTCCCGTCCGGGGATTGTTCTGGCGGATGACATAGGGCATGCCGGAATCCAGATTTTTCTGCACCTCTTCCGGCGTCAGGGACAGGCAATGCTTGTCGTAAATCGATATTTCTTTCCCGTTCACGGTCTGCTTCAGGCCTTCAAGGCGCTCCGGCGTACAGAAGCAATAGTAGGCCTCGCCCTTCGCAATCAGTTCCTTCGCGTATTTGAGATAGAGACCGGCCTCCTGCCGCTCGCTCTGCACATAGGGGCCGAAGTCTCCGCCGATATCCGGGCCTTCGTCCCAGGTCAGTCCTGTCTCCTTCAGGGTCCGGTAGATGATGTCAACGGCCCCTTCCACCTCCCGCACCTGGTCCGTGTCCTCAATGCGGAGGATGAAGTCACCGCCGGCATGGCGGGTAATGAGGTAGGCATAGAGCGCCGTGCGCAGATTGCCGACGTGCATGCGGCCGGTAGGGCTGGGGGCGAAACGGGTACGTACTTTTGACATTATCGTAAACTTCCTTTCAGATCAGAATAATATATAACGCCTTCTTAAGTGCCGGAACGAATGCCGGGCGCAGAAAACAAAAGCCGGCAGCGCCCTAAAAAGCGCCGTGTGCTAATATAACACTTTTGCATTTCTGAAACAACGGCGGAAAAAGGAACCGTCATACAGCGGAAACAGCGCCTGCAAAAATGCCATCGCTTCTTGTCACTTCCCGGCCAGCCCGCAGAGCCTGTCCACGGAGGTGATGATTTCCAGAATTTCCGGCACGTAGTAGTCGTGTTCCCGCATCAGACGGTTGATCTCATCCCGCTCGCTCTTCACGGATTCCGTGTCATCTGCAATCTCCTGCGTGACCTTCTCCCGGCGGGCCAGAAGCTCCTCCTTTACCTTTTCCATATCGGAGCCCTTCACCAGGGAAGCCGGCTGCGAAAGCCAGATCTTCCGGTCATAGAGATCGAGCGGGGCAAGGAGGCGCATGAGCTTGCCCGAAAAATATTCGAGATCTTCATTGTCCGCCATATACTGCTCCTGCTCGCGGACAGCGGCAAGGTAGGCCTCCCACTTGTAATTGAGCTCATAGGAGGAGCCGACTTCAAACCGCGTCTTTTCGGACTCGAGGGCCCGTGACACTGTCGCAAACTTCACGCGGACGGAGTTCAAAAGAGACGTCGTCTGGTTCATTTGCCGGATTCGGGCACGCCGCTCCTTCCGAAGCGCCGACTGGCGAAGGAAAATCAGAAGTCCCGTCACGCCGCCGGCCAGGAGAAAGACGAGCATATAGTTTGAAACATCAATATCCGTCTGCATCCGCACCGCCATGAGGATGAAGAAGAACAGGGCGAAAACCACGAGGGCAAAGATGGAAAAACGGCCGAGAAGCCGGTCCGCCTTCCGGTTTCCCTCGATCTCATACCGGGCCTCTCCCCGCTCCCCCTCCAGAGTCGCCATATCGCGGCGGATTTTTTCCTGATAGTTTTCATTATTCTGCATGCGGACGATTTCTTCCGGCATCGTGTCGTCGTACTGCTGCATCAGGGTGAAGACGGAATCCGTGACCTTCTTGTCCTTCTTCAGGTAATCGTTTCTGGACTTCGCCAGATCCGTCACCTTCCCCGCCGTCTCGGAAATCTCCTTCCGCTTGTCCGCAGGCAGGTTTTCAATCTTCTCAACGTCTGCGATATAGGAATTGATGACGCGCAGGGACTTCTTCTCTCCCTCGACTTCCTTTGTCAGCGTGATGATCTGCTCGCAGGAATCCAGAATATAATGCTCGATCTTCCGCGGATCATCCCAGTCATCAATGGCTCGTATTTCCTTGTAGACCTCTTCGAACTGCTCGTCTAATTCTTCACTTTTCTTTTTTTTCGCTTTTCCGAACAAATGCATTCCTCGAAATAAATTTATGAATTACCGCAGGGCTTCGCAATTTTTTGGCACTTGTAATTCAGATCCGGCATATTTTCCGGTAATCCTCTTCAAAGCCGCTGATGATGCGGGAAAGTTCCCTGTGGTAGGTCTCCCGGTCAGAATAATCCGAAGACATCCGGTCGACGCGGGAAGAAAAGTCCTGCACCGCCGGCCGGTTCATCGCTTCCTCCGCCCGCTTCTTCAGACGCTGCTTTTCCTCAGCGCTCAGCAGGTACCGGTCTGCCTCGGAAGAAAAATTCTCCTCCTCCCCGTCAATGCAGAGGGTGACAAGGTAGGAGTATAGGGACTCCCGGCTGCGGTTGGCCTCATAGGCGGAAAGGAAGCACTCCTCCGCTTCTTTAAAAAAGAAAAGATACGAGTAGCAGACGCCCAGGTTGTGGCGGATGTCACCCAGCAGGGGAAGGGCAATGTTTTCGGGATTTTCCAGGAGATACCCGTACTCGTACACGCTATCCACAATCCGCCCGCTCTGAAAAAGACGGTCCGCCCGCATCTTCCTGCATTCCGCCTCGGACTTGTTCTCGAAAGAAGAAAGCACAGAAAGGGTATCCCGCACTTCCTTCATCGTGAGATAGCCGTTTGCTGTCAGGATTTCCGCGACGAAATCCGTGAGCGTCGCATCATCGGAAATGAGGCGGCGCAGTCGGTCAGCCAGGTCCGATAGTCCCAGCTCTTTCTCAATCCAGTCCGCCAGCGAAGTGGACATAAAGTCATGGTTTAAAAGCCAGACATTGTGATAGATGTAATAGGACAGTTCCTCAACGGAATAGATGTTCAGGGACAGTTCGTCGATATAGTAGGGACTCGCCGCGACGCCGGAACAGGTTTTGATGAGTTCGCCCATAGCCTAGCCTCTCTCTCCGATCGTCGTTTCCCATGTCTTCTTGGTCTGGGGGGAAATCTCCCCGAAGCCCAGATCCCGGATGACGATCTTCACCTTCTGGTCAGATACGGGAACCGCTTCAATCCGAAGCCGTGTCGTCCGGTTTTCCCTTTTCGGCATGTCGTCAAGGGGAATCGTGAAGACCTCTCCCGTCCGTTCGTCCGGCTTCTGCAGCCAGCATTCGATTTCCGGAGAGCCGTCCAGTATGACCTCGCACTCTCCGTGGGCCTCGTACCAGCTGTCTCCTGCCGTAAGCAAGGTCACGAAACCCATTTCATTCCTGTCGAGAACCTTGAGGGAAATATTGACCTTGAGCTCATTGTCTCCGATGTAGACGAATGGCCAGTCGATATCCCCTCTCTCCACGATTCCTGCATAGCAGGCACCCTTGGAATAGAGGTTTTTCCCCATGAAAACCCGGCTCCCCTTCAGCATCCGCTGCAGGGAAATATTCATCCAGTTTCCCTCGAAGCCGCTTCCAATCAGGTAGACCGCGGAAATGGTATGGTCTTCGTAAATGCCGGAAAGGATATTGTCAAAGCAGAGGTCCCGGTTTTCCAGCATTTCCCCGTCCCCCGCACTCTCAAGGCTTACGGTTTCCGGCGTCGTGCTGCGGTTTCTCGTCAGCAGGCAGTGCATGATCCGTCCCCCGTCGTAGTCAAAAAGGAGGACGTCGCTCCGGTAAAGCTCGGGCTTCTGAGACAGGGCATAATAATAAAAGCTCTCCGTCCTGTCTATGAGAAGCAGACAGTCCTGCTCGATGGAAAGGCGGCGGCAGACGGAAGAAAAGGTCTCGTGCAGAGCCTTTCCCGTATGCTCGGTACAGATGACCAGGCGGGAAAGAGGGCGTTTCTGAAAACCGATCAGGGGCAGCGTCAGAAGCTTCTTGAGGAAAACGGCCAGCAGGTCGCGGGCATCGTATTCCTCGGAATCCAGGTAGACCTTTTCCTCCCGCTCCGCCCTCTCCAGAAAGTCCGTGGCAGGAAGGGCCATGGAAAGGCGGATCTGAGACAGGGCGTCGCTGCCGAAGAACCACTGGCCCAGCCCCTTCTTCTTCGCAAGAACCGTCGGAATCTGAAAGGAGTCCTCCCCCATGACTGTGCTGATGGTCTCCGGTTCCTCCATGCCCTCTACATAGTAGCTGACAAAAGTATATTCTCTTCCAATGTCGATGCCGACGATGACACCGTCTCTTTCATCTTCCATAGCAATCATTCCTGCTTTCCGCAGGCTGGGCAAAAAATGTGAAAAAGGGAACCGGGACGTCCGAAACCGGATCACCTCAGCGAGTAGAGTTCCCGGACTGCCGAATCCAGGGCGGAAAAGCGCTTCATTCCGGAAAGCGTCTGCCGGTCATCCGAGAAATAGAGACCGGACCGCATGCGGTTGATGAGGCTGTAGCGGCTCTCCTGGCCTCCCGGAAATTCATCTGTACAGGAAATTTCGCCGGAATAGAGGACTGTCTCCGGTTCATCCCTGAGGCAGACCTCGTAGGAAACTTTGTCCCCAAAAAAGAGGACGAACTGGCAGACATAAATGCTGGGATACATCTCCACCATTTCCGCGTGAATTTCCCCCCTGTCCCCATTTCGAAGGCAGATGTCGATGCGCTGCCCCTCTTCCCCCTCGTAGGTGATGAAATACTTGTCATAGAGGTGAAAGCGGATCCGAAGGTCATCCGGGCACTGCCTGTAGAAGTCGAAGTAGAGATTCTTCCGGATGGCTTCCGACAGAAGCTTTGTCAGAAGCGCCTTTTCCTTCCCGGAAAGCGCATCCTTCCTGCAGAGAAATGAAAGCAGGCCGACGAGACAGCTTTCATTCAGCTTCTCTCCCCTGTCATAGTAGGCCGTGAGGTGGCTGAAGACAGACGCCGGAACATCTTCCCGGTGCTTCAGGTAGGCATGAGCCCAGTAGGTAATCCAGGCTTCCGCAATCATACGATTGGGATGGGCGGACAGGTAGTCCTCGAATATAGTTTCTGCTTCGTCCGGGAATTTTTCCGCATAGAGCATTTCCGTCACGGTCCTCTCGGCCAGGTCGGCCGTCGGCAGGGACAGGGCATTCATGTGCTTCCAGATTTCCGCCATGACCTTTTCCGGTCCTACATAGAAGTCTCCGAGGTAGGAAATCGTCGTCTCATTGTCCAGATACTGGCTCATGAGATACGCCGCCATGGATATGAGGAAATCATCCGGATTTGAGGGATTTTCCCCGATCTCATGTGTCACCAGGGAAAGCAGAGACCGGCCGGTCGCCCCAAGTCCGATATAGGACCGGAGCAGGGAATAGGCAGCCTCCGGATTTCCACCGATGGAAAAGAGGTCGATGCAGTAGCAGATGGTTCGCGTGTCGAGGCAGGAATAGTCTGTCTCCCTCAGGAGGTAGCGTTCAAAAACATCCTCCCGGAGGACTCTCCGCAGATATTGAATGAATAATGTAAAGCGCTCCGTTTTGTAGCAATAGCGGATATCCGGGCAGTCTAAGAAGGCGCCGACCGTATCGGCTGCATCCGGCCCGATTTCCTTTTCCGTTGTAATGTCATTCAGTTCATAGCGGAAATAGGGAAGAAGGTCTTTGGCTTCCTTCGTAAGCTTCGGCAGAATCCGCGAGAGGTCCATCATCTCCCGCGTAAGGATGAAACCCTTTTCAGCTACATAGAGCCCGCCGTCGAGTTCGAGAAAGACACGGAAAGTCTTACAGGATATGGGGGCAAAAGCGGTATTTCGTATGACGGGAACATATACGGGCTCCTCCGAATCGTCCGTCACAATGACCGCCCTGCGCACATCCCCGATGCTGCAGGATATCTGCACGGGAACGAGCAGGTCGGCAAAGGAAGCCGCCACGTCACTGTCAATGATTCCCCGGTCCAGCACATCCTGGTAAATGACCGCCAGATTGTCGTCGAGCCGCCGATGCCTCATCATCTCCAGGGCAAAGGTTTCAACGGTCTTCTTTGTCTCTTCATATACCGAAGGGCACTCCGCCTTGTGGGAAATCATAGAGGCGTAGACAAAAGCCTTTCGGTCAAAGCTGATGGTATTCGTATAGCCGAAGTAGCGGAGTACGTCCTCCGGCAGCGGCCTGGCATAATCCTCAGGAAGGCTCATCACATAGGCTTCGTAAAGCCCCGTCAGGGAAAGCCCGCTCTTGACGGCCAGGGCATACCAGGGCAGGGAGTCAGGCCCGTAGATGCTGTTTCTGAGCAGGTAGCGGAGGGCAGCGTCCAGAAGTTCCGGGGAAGGATTTGCCCCGTAGCACTTCCGGACAAGGAAGAAGACCTTTTTGTCAAAGACCTTCTCCCTGCCAAGCAGGGTGGCAAGCCGCATGGCGATATTCCCTGTCAGACGGTCCTTCCGGGCTCCCCAGGTCAGAATGCGGAGGGTAAAGGGATCGAATTCTTTGATGAGCAGTGGGTCCTTTTTCAAGACAGACAAGGCTTCCACATATAGAAACGGAGACGAGCAGCCGGCCATGACGAACTGCCGGATGTCGGAAAGCTCCTTCATTCCGTTTGACACATAGTCTTCCCGCAGGAAAAGGAGAAGCCAGAAGATGCGCACATCTCCCTCCCGCTCGCGGAAAATGCCCTCGACCTCTGCCGTCAGCCGGTCCACATAGGTCTTGTCCCGTTCGAGCAGGGTACAGAGGTAGAGGAGGTAGGCCCATTCAAAGGACTTGCGGTCGGGGATGTCCGCCCGCAGGTCTTCTACCATGGACAGGGCTTCTGCCTTCTTGCCATCCACGATGAGGACCTGGGTCCTGATCAGCTTTAAGAGCAGCTCCCTGTCCTCAGTACAAGCCCCCTCCATCGTATCAAGAACGGCAGCCGTTTTTCCCAGCCATTCATCCGCAGAGAACTTTCCGAAACGGTAATTGAGATAGCCTTCCGCCAGGGAAACTGAGCCCCTCAGGAGAATCCTCTCCGTATCATTCCGGTCATGGCCTGCGGACTTTCGGGTACACAGAAGTGTCAGCGTCTTCTCGTCATTGGTTCCGGAAAAGGTAATGCGGCAGTAGTTCTTTCCCGCATGCATGCGCTCCGGGTGGAGGAAAAAGCTGTACCTGCAGACACTGCCCACAAAGAAATCATTGGTCAGATCCGTCTGCCCCAGGGTAACGAAGTCACTATCACAGGAAACCCGGATTCTGAGATAGCCCCACGCGGACCGGGAAATTTCAATGGTCTTTCTCTCCGTCTCCTCTCCGACGGCATACGTCAGGGATGTCTCGGAAATTTCGAAGTGGACTCTTGCCTTAAGTCCCGCCCCCGTCAGAAATTCCTCCATATTGTCCGGCGTTTTCGGGAATAGGCGGTAGCCTCTGTAGAGAAGTTCAAACTCCTTCCCGCACCGTCCGGCGAAAGACGCAAAGGCATCCGAGGAAAAGAGCTCCATCGCAGCCGAAGGCTTTTTCCGGTAAAGATCTGCAAAGTCTTCGGGTGTTCGGATTTCTTCCCCTTCCGCAAGCAGTTTTTTGGGAACATAGGTAATCCGATAGGGAATATCAAAGGTCTTTCCCTGGATGAGAATATAGAAATCCCCGGAAAGGACATCGCCGGCCCGGGCGCCTGCCATCGCGGCGGAAAAGCGGATAGCAATCTCAACTCCTTCAAAGGAAGGGTTCAAAACTGCAACATAGGGATTGGAAGAGAAAGCCATCCCACGGAGAACCGTGCCGTCAGTGGAAGAAAAGGAAAAAGTCCCGGAAAAAGGCTCCCGTTCCACGGCCGTGAGATCGATGGACTCCGTATCGAATTGTATGTGCTCCGGTGCCGGATCAAACCGGTCCTCGGACATCCGCCAGATCTTCCGTCTCAAGGGAACGCGCTCCTAAGTGAATATGCTATAATGAAAAAAGGCTATAATAATAAAGATTATAACTTATTTCTAAGGAAATTGGAAAACTTTTGGAGGACCAGGAATATGCCGGACATACAGGAACAGTTTCACGGATCTGACCTTGAAAAGATAGAAGCAGTATACCACATCCGGAAGGAAGAAATCACCTCTTTTTCCGCGAATGTGAATCCTTTAGGCATCTCCCCTCTCCTCCGGACGAAGCTCGCCGAGAACATCGACTGCATCACGTCCTACCCGGACCGCAACTACACGGACCTGAAGGCGGCCATCGCGGATTATGCCGGTACCCGGCCGGAAAACATCCTGGTCGGCAACGGAACAACGGAACTCATTTCATTATTCATAGATATTGTATCCCCGAAAAAGGCGCAGATTCTCGGTCCCACCTATTCCGAATACGAGCGGTCCGTCTCCCTCTGCGGCGGGCGGACGACCTACTATCCCCTGCAGGAAGCGGATGACTTCCGTCTGGATATCAAAGATTTCACAAAAGCCCTGACCGCGGATACGGACCTCCTCATCATCTGCTCCCCGAACAATCCGACGGGCACGGCTATCCGGCGGTCCGATATGCGGCGGATCCTCGACGTCTGCAAGGAGAAGGCCATCTTTGTGATGGTGGACGAGACGTACATAGAGTTTTCGGACGACGTCGAAGAATTCACGGCGATTCCGCTGACGGATTATTATAATAATCTTTTTGTCCTGCGTTCGACATCCAAGTTCTTCGCCTGCCCGGGCCTCCGCCTCGGCTATGCCGTCACAGGAAACCGCGATATGTTCTCTGACGTGAATCGGAAGAAGAACCCCTGGATGATCCACTCGCTCGCTGCGCTCGCGGGGCAGTACATGTTCCGCGACGAAGAATATATCTGCGCCACGCGGAGCCTCATTTCCGCAGAAAGAAAAAGGCTCTTTGAGATGTACTCAAAGAGCCCCCGCTTCAAGCCCTATAAGCCCGAAGGGAATTTCATGCTGATGCGGATAGAGGATGAAGGAACGAATGCCCACGCCCTCTTCGAAAAAGCCATCAAAGAAAAGATGATGATTCGCGACTGCTCAAGCTTTCCCTTCCTCTCCGACCGCTACATAAGGATCTGCTTCATGAATCCGGCGGACAACGACAGGCTATACCGGTGCCTGACTGAGAGCTGACAGCAAAGATTGGGGGACTGTCGTTGACACAACGACAGCAGGGAGCCACGGCAGGACTGTCCCCTCCAGAGCCTCCACATCAACTAGTACAGCATCGCTCCGCCTTCGAAGTCGAAGTAGGAATTGAAATCGAAGTACACGACCTCCCCCGTCTCCTTGTCGCAGGTTCCTGCGTGAAGAAGCCCGCCCGGGGTTCCGGCTGCCTCATTCGGCGGGACAATCCGGAAAAGGAAGGTATAATTCTTCCCTGTCATCTGCAAGGTCTTGTCCAGCTTGACACAGAGCCGCTTCCACCCTGTCATGGGGAAGGAGACGCCGCAGAGCTTGTCGCAGGCCTTTTCAAACTGGGCCTGCACGGACTTTTCCTGACCTGTCCAGAAAGCGTCAGCTGCGTGAATTTCCTCCGGCGTGGAGATATTCCACTTGAACCTGGTCTTCCAGACCGTAATCAGGCCATCGCGATTCTCCGTGAAGAGGGGACGGCAGACATAGTCGATGGAGCCGGGCACGATGAAGGAGTGCTGCCCGTCGTTGTCTCCCTTGGCAGCGACAATCGTTCCGCAGCAGTCCCGGACAAATTCGTCGTCCGTATCCGCCCCTTTCCTGTAGTTGAAAAGGATGAAGCCGTCCGCAGCCTTCACATCGATGTCCCGGGCATCGAAATCCTCCCGGATCTTTTCGATTGTAAGGTCGGAGCTTTCCGACAGGGCATTCAGATAGTCTTTGAGTACTGCAGCCATAGCGCTACCCCCTTTTCCCAAGTATAGCATAAATATGCACGCAATGGGGAGAATTCACAGTCCTCCTTATTTGTAGTACGGCCCTTTCACCGGCGGCTCCCTGCCTTGTTCTCAGAAAGGCCGTGCGGCAGCTCACTCCCTCAGGCCCTCCTCCCCGAATTATAAGGCACCTTGCAACAGCCTTCGAAAATGTGACTCAGCAAGAGCCGGCAGATCGGATCCCGCGGAAAAGAAGGGTACCCCGCCGGTCGCCAGGCGGTCTACGGACCGCTCGCGGCGCCCGTCAGGGCACGCCTTCTTTTTCCTGCTTACTCTTACATCAGGCCAGGCTCTTATGTACTCACATTTTCTACAGGCGGGTTTGGCTTCTCAACGAATTTCCGTGACGGACCTTCAGGAGTATCGTGCCTTCGGCTTCCACGGAACCCTTGCTGACCGGCAGGAACGCGCCGGGCTCCGGAACCTTTCGGGTGGAGACCATCCTTTCGTTTCACCGCAGTTTGAATATACATTCAGCAAAGTGTCCGGTGCTGCAGCCGGCGCGAGCCTGCCGATCAGCAAGGGTAGTATGGAAGCCGCAGGAATCCCCCTCGGAGGAGACCGGCCGGAAACCGCTCCTGCGGCCAAACTGCTCCGACACGCACGGCTTCGCAGGGCAGACGGTGTGGAAATCATACGGAAGCAGAGAAAAGTCCCTCATCGGACGCCGCGAGCGGTCCGTAGACCGCCAGGGCGACCGGGAGGGGCTTTTTTGCTGCGAACGAAATCCGTACGCACTGCCCGGAGAAGGCGTGAGCATACGGAGCATCAATTGCACCAAAGAGAAAATACAGTCAGAAGGCCGATGGCCGAGGGGGTTCCGATACCGGCCTTTCTGAGAGGAAGGCAGACGAGCCGCCGGAGAAAGGGCCGTGCCGCAAAAAAAGAGGGCTGTGTTGTTCACAGCCCCCTGATCCGATTTTCAGATTTACTTATTTTCAAAATACTGCATGATGCCCTTTGCCGCAGCCTTTCCGGCGCCCATGGCAAGGATTACCGTGGCGGCTCCGGTGACAGCGTCGCCGCCGGCATAGACGCCCTCGCGGGTGGTCTTTCCAAATTCGTCCTCGGATACGATACAGCCCCGCTTGTTGGTCTCGAGCCCCTTCGTCGTCGAAGAGATGAGCGGGTTGGGCGAAGTGCCGAGCGCCATGATGACGGTGTCGCAGGGGATCTCGTACTCGGAGCCGGGTACCTCGACAGGACGGCGGCGGCCGGATTCATCGGGCTCGCCAAGCTCCATTTTGATGACGCGGATGCCTCTGACATCCCCGTTCTCATCCGTCAGGATTTCCGTCGGATTCTGCAGGAGGTCAAAGATGATGCCCTCTTCCTCCGCATGGTGCACCTCCTCGGCTCTGGCCGGAAGCTCTGCCATGGACCGGCGGTAGACGATATGGACTTCTGCCCCGAGGCGGAGGGCCGTCCGGGCAGAATCCATAGCGACATTTCCGCCGCCGACCACAACGACCTTTTTCCCGTGGTGGATGGGGGTAGGCCCGTCCTTATAGGCCTTCATGAGATTGTTTCTCGTCAGATATTCGTTCGCAGAAAAGACGCCGTTGGCCTGCTCACCGGGAATTCCCATGAAACGGGGAAGGCCGGCGCCGGAGCCGATGAAGACTGCCTCAAAGCCGCGGCTTTGCATCAGGTCGTCAATGGTGACGGACTTTCCGACAACGACGTCGGTGTCGATCGTGACGCCCAGGTTTTTGACATTCTCCACTTCCTTGGCTACGACATCATCTTTCGGCAGACGGAATTCAGGAATGCCGTAGACAAGGACGCCGCCGGCCTTGTGCAGGGCCTCGAAAATCGTGACGTCATATCCTGCCTTGGCAAGATCCCCTGCGCAGGTCAGACCGGAAGGGCCGGCGCCGATGACCGCTACCTTGTGGCCGTTCTTTTTGCTTTCATTCTTCGGAGCGATACCGTTCTTCCGTGCCCAGTCAGCGACAAAGCGCTCGAGCTTTCCGATGGCAACGGCTTCTCCCTTGATTCCCCTGACGCAGACACCTTCGCACTGGGTTTCCTGAGGGCAGACACGGCCGCAGACCGCGGGAAGGGCGGAAGACTCGGAGATGATTTCATAAGCCCTTTCAAAATTTCTTGCCTTCACTTCCTGAATGAAGGCGGGGATATTGATGGAGACAGGGCACCCGCCAACGCAGCGGGGTACTTTGCAGTTAAGACAGCGGGAGGCCTCTTCTACTGCTTCTTCCTCGGTATAACCGAGACACACCTCATCGAAATTTGTCGCGCGAACCTTGGGATCCTGCTCGGCAACCTTCGTTCTTACATTCATATCCATTATTTGTCACCTCCGCAGTTTCCACAGCCGCCATGATGGGTGGCGCCTTCCTCAAGTTCCAGCTTTTTGCGCCCCTCCTCAGTCTTGTACTGGGCCGCCCGTTTCATGGCCAGGTCAAAGTCCACGAGATGGCCGTCAAACTCCGGTCCGTCAACGCAGGCGAACTTCACCTGATCACCGACGATCAGGCGGCAGGCCCCGCACATACCGGTGCCGTCCACCATGATGGGGTTCATGGAAACGATTGTGTGGATGCCCAGCTCCTTCGTCAGCTTGCAGACGAATTTCATCATGATCATGGGACCGATGGCGACACAGTGGTCGTAGCGCTTGCCCTCGTCCCAAAGGACCTGCAGCTGGTTCGTTCCCATGCCGTGGAAACCGTAGGTGCCGTCGTCCGTCGTGACGTAGAGATTTTCCGCCACGGATTTCATCTCGTCCACATAGAAGAGAAGGTCCTTTGTCCGGGAGCCCATGATGACATCCGAAGGAATGCCATGTTCCTTCAGCCACTTGACCTGGGGATAGACAGGGGCAGTGCCGACGCCGCCGGCAATGAAGACGATGTGTTTTTTCTTCGTCTCTTCCAGGTTTTCCTCCCGGCAGAGTTCGGAGGGCTGCCCCAGGGGGCCTACCACATCCGTGAAGCAGTCGCCTTCGTTTAATTCCGCCATCAAAAGCGTCGATGCGCCGACCGTCTGAAAGACAATAACGACATTACCGGTTGCCCGGTCGTAGTCGCAGATGGTCAGGGGAATCCGCTCGCCGTCCTCACCGGACCGCACAATCAGGAACTGGCCGGGCAGGCAGCGCTCGGTGACATTCGGGGCGTGGACCTCCATCGCATAGATTCTGTCCGCGAGAAGCTCCTTCTTCAGAATCTCAAACATTTTCCTTCTCCTCTTTCTTCTTTCCAATATGTGCCACAGGCAGCACGTATGCAGCGCCGCCCGGTGAAACCTGAAGATAAGGCCCTTCCTTTCCGGGGGAAAGCTCTCCGAAGCGGCCTCTTTTCAGGGATCAGTTGAAATAGACGAGCTCGTCCGCCGGCTTCTCGGCGGGCCTGATCTCCACGGGATAAAGAACGGGACCTTTGCCCCGGTACTCGGTTGCAAACTCATTTTTGACCGTAGCCGTAAGGTCGATCCAGGACTTGTGGCCGATCTTCTCAGCATCCGCGAACTTACACTTCATGCCGAGAAACTGGATATCCTCGGCGCAGCAGGTCATGGCGAAGCGGCCGGGAACGAAGATGCCCTTCTTGAGCTTTCCCTTGCCGTCCGTCGGATTGTAGACGAGGCCGAGGAAGTGGACCTTTTTCCCGTCGTACTTCTTCGGATGATCCATGCAATCCATGAACCAGAGGGCGTAGTCAGAGTCCGGAATATCGATGGTGTCCTTCGAAAGATCAAAGGGCAGCTCCTCCGGTGTATCGTCAACCGTCCCGTCCGTCCGGATGTAGGCAATCTGACAGGCGCGGTTTATGGACTTCACATTTGCCCGGAACTTGGCCTTTTTCACGCCTTCCGGGCAGCGGTTGAAAATGACGACGTCAGCCTTGAAGAGCTGCTCGCTCATCATGGTCCGCATATTTTTCATGTACATCTCAAAGGTCGTCGCGTCAACGGTGCAGATGGACTGGACGATGACCCAGTCATTCGGGCCGTCCATCTCATAGACAGGACCGGTTTCCCATGTGCCGTTGTACTCGATGAAAACGGCCTCGGGATGATATTTGTCGGAGAGCTCCTGCAGGCGCTCCTCGTTGAAGTCCTCTTCTTCGTCAATCGTGACCAGGGTTCCGCCGATCTGCTTTAAGGCGGCCTCGTCGTACTCCTCGTCGCCGTCCTCGCAGACAATGAGGAGGAAACGATTGATGTCATCCGCAAAACCGTTGTCAAAAAGGGTTTCCCGAATCATGGACGTCTTGCCCGAATCCATGAACCCGTAAAACATATAGACGGGAATTTCATTTGCTTCGTTTGCCATAGTATTTCATTTACCCACCATGCATGACTAATGTAAACCCGGAGGAACGCTCTCCGGGAAAGCACCGGCACGCATTAATAATGTCGTTTTGATACAAGAATACAGTCCACCGGAAAAACCGATGAACTGTACTGAAAAACTTTTGTTTCTATCAGAGGCCATAGCCTTCTGCAATCGCCTTCTCATCGAGATGCTGCCCGATGACGACCAGGCGGCCCGTATAGTCAGGAGCGCCTGTCCGGAGCTCATACTCTCCGTCGACGAGATCGTAGTATATCCATGTCCCGTCGGTAACAGGCACCATGCCCTTGGCCCGGATGACTTCGCCATACTTTGTACCTTCTGCGAACTCCTTCAGCATGGCCGCAATATTATTCTTCTCGAATACGTGCGGCGTCTCAATGCCCCAGGTATCGAAGATCTCGTCGGCATGATGGTGATGATGGTGGTGTTCGTGCTCATCCTCAGCGTGATCGTGGTGATGGTGCTCGTGCTCATCCTCATCGTGGTCGTGATGATGGTGCTCATGCTCTTCATTATGGTCATGATCGTGATGCTCGTGATCATGGTCATCGTGATCGTGGTGATGGTGCTCTGCCTCGTGCTCCTTCTCCTCTTCTTCGTGGTGAAGCTCGGACAGGGCCTTGGCTTCGAGATTGTCAGCGCCTTCAATGACGTCAGCAATCTTTGCCCCGTCGAGGTCATCCCAGGGAGTTGTGATGACATGGGCTTTCGGGTTCAGCTCCTGAATAGCCTTCGTTGCAAACTCAATCTCCGCAGGATCCGCGCTCTGGGTCCGGGACAGGATGACCGTCGTCGCATGGGCGATCTGGTCGTTGAAGAACTCGCCGAAGGCCTTCATCTGCTTCCGGGCCTTCTTTGCGTTGACGATGGTTGCCATTCCGCAAAGCTCCATGTCGAGTTCCTTCTCGAGGCGGATGACGGAAGCCGCTACGTCGGAAAGCTTGCCCACGCCGGAGGGTTCGATCAGAATGCGCTCGGGAGAAAACTTCTCCATGACCTCGCGGAGATTCCTGTCGAAGTCCCCGACCAGGGTGCAGCAGATGCAGCCGGAATTCATCTCCGTGATCTGGATGCCGGAGTCCTTCAGAAAGCCGCCGTCAACGCCGACTTCCCCGAACTCGTTCTCAATGAGAACGACCTTCTGCCCCTTCCAGGCTTCCGCAATCAGCTTCTTGATGAGCGTCGTCTTGCCGGCGCCGAGAAAGCCCGAAAAAATATCTACCTTTGTCAAAATACCGCTTCCTTTCAAAGAAAATCAACAGGCCCGCCATGCTTCGCAGCTTTCGCGGTCCCCGTAAAAAGTGACCTATGCTAACTTAGGACAACCCAAGATAATGTGGTGTGATATCTGCAACATTCGGAGAAATAATTGTAACCTTTCCGATTACATCTTTTCCGGCGCTGCAAATCCGAGGAGATCAATGGCTTTTTCCAGTACCCTCTGCGTCAGAAGGACGTCAGCGATATAACCCGCCTTTTTCTCTTCATCCGGGCAGGTCAGAATCTTCGTGTCGTGGTAAAAATGGTTGAAGTCGTTGCAGAGGGCGTAGATGTAGGCACAGAGAATATTGGGGGAAAGGTTCTCCCAGGCACTCCGTACTTCTGCCGAAAACAGGGCAATCCGCTCGAGCAGAGCCTTATCTGAAGCCCCGGAGGGAGCCTGGGGCTTGCAATTCGTAATATCCCCTCCTGCCTCCGCAAACTTCCGCAGGATGGACTTCGTCCGGACAATCGTGTAGAGGATATAGGGACCGGTATCGCCTTCGGAGGAAATAAACTTGTTCAGGTCAAAAATATAATCCTTCGAGGGCTGGTTCTTCAGGTCTCCGTACTTCAGGGCTGCAAGGGAGACAGTCTTTGCAATTTCGTGAGCTTCACTGTCTTCCATATCCGCCGAGGACTCTTTGATCTTTGCATACATGGCGTCCTCGATATCCTGTATGAGGTACTCAAGGCGCATGACACCGCCCTCCCTGGTCTTTAGAGGCTTTCCGCCTTCACCGTTTACGGTGCCGAAGCCAAGGAAAGTGAGTTTCTTCTCAGCCGGAACGATTCCGGTCTTCTTCGCGCAGCGGAAGCACTGGATGAAGTGGAGCTCCTGGCGGGAATCGACGACGTAGAGGACCTCGTCCGGATCATAGTCTTTCATCCGCCAGATCAGGGTGGCAAGATCCGTCGTGTCGTAGAGGGCTGCCCCATCAGACTTCAGAATCATGCAGGGAGGAATGGTTTTCTTGTCCCCTTCCTCTTCAACGTCGACAACCAGGGCCCCGTTTGATTCATGGGCATAGCCCTTTGCCTTCATGTCTTCGACCATGCCGGGAATATAGGGCTCGCAGTCGGACTCGCCCTTCCAGAGGTCAAAGTCCACATTGAGGCGGGCATAGTTCTTTTTCAGGTCGGCAACGGAAATCTCCATGATCAGCCGCTGCAGCTCCCGGTAGCCCCGTTTTCCCTCCTGCATCTCCTTCGTAGCGGCCAGGGCCTTTTCATGAAAAGCCTCATCCGCCTTGGATTTCGCCGATGCTGCGGGATAGATGTCCTCCAGCTCGGAAATCGTGAAAGGCGCTTCTGCCGGATAGTCTCCGGTGAAAGAGTCATCAAAGTAGGGAAGATCCGGTTTTCGCTCACGGAGTTCCGTGATGATGAGTCCCATCTGCAGGCCGAAATCGCCGAGATGAACATCTGCCGTCACTTCATTTCCCTCGAAGCGGGCAAGGCGCTTCACGGCTTCGCCGATGACAGCGCTGCGGAGGTGGCCGACGTGCAGGGGCTTTGCCACATTAGGTCCCCCGTAATCCATGAAAAGTTTTTCCGGATGAGCCGTTTTTTCCGCGCCAAGGCGGTCTTCATCGTCATACATTCCGGAAACATAGTCCCGGATGAATTCGGGTGATGCCTTGAGATTTAAGAAGCCGGGCTTTGCGACCGTCACTTCGGAAAATGTGCCGGATTCCGAAAGGACCTGAGCCACTGCTTCCGCCGTCTCCACAGGGTTCTTATGAAATTTCTTTGCAGAAGCGAGAGCTCCGTTGCACTGGTACTCGCATAGCTCCGGGCGGTTCGAAAGGGAGACGGTCCCGTAAGATACATCCACACCGGCTTTTTCAAAGGCCTGTCCCACTTCTTCGGATAATATTGTCAGAAGTTCTTTCATGAAACCCGCTTTCTAAAATCAGGCCGGCACCGATGAAAATGCCGGTCCGGAAAGATTATGAATAATATCTTTATGCCGCTTTTGTCGACTCCTGCGGCTTGTCCTCTACCGATGAAGGAAAAATCACGTAGCGGTTTTTCCACAGGGCTTTCTTCAGAAGCAACCCGAGGAGTATGCAGCAGACAGCCTCGCCGATACCGACAGTCACCACCATGAACCACCAGGCGTCTCCTACCCCGTAGGCATAGCGCAGGACAAAGGGTACGATGACCATGTTCGAAAGTACCGGCGGCAGGGTGCAGACAACCTTCGTCTTTCGAAGAAGATATGTCCCGACAGCGCCGATCAGTGTCGCAATGCTGCCGAAGAGGATGTCCCAGATGACGCCGCCGGCAATGATATTTGAAATGAGGCAGCCGACAAAAAGGCCGGGAATGGCGGCCGGCGTGAAGACCGGAAGGATCGTCAGGGCTTCGGAAATCCGAAACTGGATGACGCCGGATGAAAGTCCGAAGAGGGAAGATACCACAGTCAAAACGACATAGAGGGCCGCAATAATGGCGCCTTCCGCTATGTAGCGGGCGCCGGACATCTTGTTCTTTTTCATTTGTTTTCTCCTTAGTTTTGATTCGGACCGGCAGATGAGCCTCCTATGCTCTCTATTTCTGCATGTGACAGCCCGCAGAAAATCTCAGCCGGTTCGGCGAGGATGGTTTCGAACTCGCCTTGGTTCATGAGTGACTATTTGTAAAAGCGGCCCAGGTCAAAGAACCGCTCCTACGCAAGAAAATGACAATTCAGCCCATGCAGTGAAGAGTCCTCAGGCATTCGGGCACGGGCTTTGGAATAGCTTTCATCAAAGATTCTTCTCGACGACCTTTACCATCCGGTCAACGTACTGGCGGCAGAGGTCATCCGTCTCCGCTTCCACCATGACGCGGACGACGGGTTCCGTTCCCGAAGCCCGGAGGAGAATGCGGCCGGATTCCCCGAGATCAGCGGTGATCCGGTCTTTCTCCGCAAGGACATCTGCATTGTTTAAAACCTTGTCCTTGTCTGTGACCTTGACATTCTGAAGGAGCTGGGGATATTTCCGCATCCCGGAAGCCAGCTCTGACAGAGACTTCTTCTCCTCAAGAATGACCTCCATCAGCATAATGGCCGTCAGAATTCCG
The DNA here is from genome assembly GCA_900314085.1 of uncultured Lachnospiraceae bacterium. Lineage (GTDB taxonomy): Bacteria > Bacillota > Clostridia > Lachnospirales > Lachnospiraceae > RUG306. The sequence continues at coordinate 44,089 of OMTX01000138.1, forward strand.
TCTCCGGTCGTCGCATGCTTGGAAAAAATAATGTGGCCGGACTGCTCGCCGCCGAGACAATAGCCCTTCTCCACCATGTCTTCATTCACGTACTTATCGCCCACCGTCGTGACGTCATATTCAATGCCGTTCCGCTCAAGAGCCTTGAAGAGGCCGAGATTTGACATGATCGTGACGACAACGTGATTCCCGGACAGGCGCCCGGTCTTTTTGAGGTAGCGGCCGCAGATATAGATGATAGCATCCCCGTCCACGACCTCGCCATTTTCATCGACGGCAATACAGCGATCCGCATCCCCGTCGAAGGCAAATCCGCAGTCCAGCTCCTTCTCCTTCACCTTGGCCTGCAGGGCCTCGATATGGGTGGAGCCCACGTTTTTATTGATATTGAGACCGTTCGGCTCGTTTCCGATGACATAGGTCTTGGCGCCGAGGGCATCAAAGACGCTCTTTGCAATATTGGACGTCGATCCGTTCGCGCAGTCGAGGCCGATCCGCTTGCCCTTGTAGGACCGGGTGGCCAGGGAAATCAGATAGCCGATATAGCGGTTCCGCCCGATGGCGTAGTCCGTGGCAACACCGATGTTTTCGCCTGTCGGGAAAGGCAGTTCCTCCGTCTTTCCGTCGAGGTAGTCCTCGATACCGGAGAGAACGCCGTCGCCCATCTTGTGCCCGTTTCCGTCGACCAGCTTGATGCCGTTGTCGAAGTAGGGGTTGTGGGAAGCCGAAATCATGACGCCGCAGTCAAAGTCCTCTGTCCGCACGACGTAGGCTACGGACGGAGTTGTCGTGACGTGCAGGAGGTAGGCATCAGAGCCGGATGCGATGATGCCGGCAACGATGGCATATTCAAACATGTAGGAGGACCGCCGCGTATCCTTGCCGATGACGATACGGCCCTTGTGATCGCGATTGTAGTACCATCCGATATAGCGGCCGATTTTGTAGGCGTGGTCCGCCGTCAGAACCTTTCCGGCCTCCCCGCGGAAGCCGTCCGTACCGAAGTATTTCATCATGCTGTCTTTCTATGACTAATGTAAAACCCGTTACCTGCCAAAAAGCCCTCTTTATGCGGATGCTCCGGACAGGCAGAATCTCTCTCCTCCGGCTACTGGGGCTTCTTTGCTGCCGGAGCAGCGCCGGCTGCTGCAGCCTTGGCCTTCGCAGCTTTCTGCTTCTTCGCCTCTTCAAGTAGCTTGTTTTTGAGGTCGTAACACTTGTCCTTGACACGGGGGTTCGTAGAATTCGTAAGCAAACGGGAAACGAGCCGGCTGGCGGAACCGTAGTCATGAAGCTCCATCGCCATATTGGCCAGCATGAATTCAAGCGTGGAACCGTCAATTCCGCAGTAGGGACCGGACTCTTCGGATGCCGCCTTCGTGAAACCCTCATAGGCCTGCTTGTAGAAGCCCAGGTACTCTTCTTTGACCTCGGCCTTTTTCTGCTTCTCTTCATTTGTGCCTTCCGGCAGCTCGGGAAGCTGGGCCCGGCGCAGCCAGGCAATCTTCAGGCAGATATAGGACTTCTCGGAAAGCTTGGCCCGCTTCGTCATGGCGCAGACCAGGGCCAGCTTCGCCCGGTCAACGGCCTCGTCGTAGGTATATTTCGCCTTGTGCTCGTCCGGCATATGCTTGAACTTCACGCCGACTGCTTCCTTGATCCACTTGATCTGGGCGGAGGAAACATGGATGAATTCCTTGTTGAGCGCCGCATAGCCGCAGTAGGGACAGGCAGCGACATCGTACTTCACCGTATCAATGCCCTCGTAGCGGGGCCTGAGGTCGTCGTCCGGCTCTAAGCGTTTTGCCTTTCCGGTCTTCACCGTCAGGGTTTTGAACTTGCGATCGCAGACCGGGCACTGGATTTCCTTTTCAAGCACCAGGTCTTCTTCCTGCAGGGGGGCCGCTGCCGCCTTCTGGGGAGAAGCCGCCTGCTTCTTCGCAGCCTGCGGATCTTTTGTGATGTCCAGATTTCCATCGGACTTGATGCCGAATTTTTCCAGGCCGGCAAGTAAATTCATAATCTTCCTCCATTTCAACTGCCGCAAAAGAAAGCGGCAGACCAAATGGCAATACTTCAATAGACGTTTTCGCGCGTTCGTTAATGAAACGCTCTGCCCGAAGCCGTCAAAACGGCACCCGCTCTCAATTCCGAGCAGGCAGCTTGTAGGAACTCTTCAGGGAAACAATCCGGTTGAATACGGGCTCTCCGGGCTTCGAGTCCTTGGGATCAACGGCAAAAAATCCGTTCCGGACGAACTGGAAACGGTCGTACGCCTTCGCATCCTTCAGGGAGGGCTCAACATAGGCATTCATCACGGTTTCCGAATTCGGGTTCAGGTTTAAGTCCCCGTTTTCATCGTAGACGCCCTTCTCCTCATCAACGATATTCTCATAGAGGCGGGCCTTCACCGGGATGGCCGTCCCCGCATTCACCCAGTGGATTGTGCCTTTGACCTTGCGGCCGTCGGGAGAATCTCCGCCCTTTGTAGCGGGATCATAGGTGCAGTGGATCAGTGTCACATTCCCGTCCGCATCCTTTTCGCAGGACGTGCAGGTCACATAGTAGGCGTTCATGAGGCGGACCTCATTGCCGGGATAGAGGCGGCGGTACTTGGCCGGAGGCACCTCCATGAAGTCCTCGCGCTCGATATAGAGCTCGCGTGAGAAGGGAACTGTCCGTGAGCCCAAAACCGGATTTTCCACATTATTCTGAACGGGAAGCTCCTCCGTCTGTCCCTCGGGGTAGTTGTCAATCACGAGCTTCACGGGATCGAGAACCGCAAAGATGCGGGATGCCTGTACTTTCAGGTCTTCCCGGATGCAGTACTCGAGCATGGCATAGTCCGATACCGCATTCGACTTCGCAATGCCGGAAAGCTCGACAAACTTCCGGATGGACTCCGGCGTGAAGCCGCGGCGGCGAAGGCCTGCAATCGAGACAATGCGGGGATCGTCCCAGCCGTCCACCATGCCGTTCTCCACCAGCTTTTTGATGTAGCGCTTGCCGGTGACGATATTTTTCAGGTACATCTTGGCAAACTCGATCTGCCTGGGCGGCTTCTCCCAGTCCGTATTGTTCACCACCCAGTCATAGAGAGGCCGGTGGTCTTCAAACTCCAGGGTGCAGAGGGAATGGGTGATGCCTTCAATCGCGTCCTCAATCGGGTGGGCGAAGTCATACATGGGGTAGATGCACCACTTGTCGCCGGTCCGGGCGTGGGAAATATGGGCGACGCGGTACAATATGGGATCGCGCATATTGATATTGGGAGAAGCCATGTCGATCTTCGCCCTGAGGACCATCTCTCCGTCTGCGTATTTGCCGGCCTTCATGTCGGAGAAAATCTGCAGGGATTCTTCCATCGGCCGCTCGCGGTTCGGATCATTCGTACCGGGTTCCGTCAGGGTGCCTCTCGTTTCCCGGATCTGATCCGCGGAGAGATCCGAAGCGTAAGCCAGGCCCTTTTTGATGAGGGTTACGGCGCACTCGTACATTTTGTCGAAGTAGTCGGAAGCATAATAAATCTTGTCCCCGAAATCAGCGCCCAGCCACTTGACGTCCTCGACGATGGAGTCCATGAACTCGGATTTTTCCTTCGTCGGGTTCGTGTCGTCGAAACGCATATGGAAAGTGCCGTTGTATTCCTTTGCGATTCCGGAATTCAGGATGATGGACTTAGCGTGGCCGATATGCAGGAAGCCGTTGGGCTCCGGCGGGAAGCGGGTAACGACCTCCGAATAGCGGCCGCTCTCGAGATCCGCATCGATTGCTTCCTCAATGAAATTGCGGCTCTTCTTCTCTGAGTCCTCTGCTGCTTCTGTCGCGCTTGTTGTTGCTTCTTCAGACATGATTTTTTCTTTCTAAAATATTCTATTTGTATTGTATAACCATCGGATTGCTCCGTCGCTGCGCGACTCTCGCAATCCTCCCCTCAAGCTCACGCTTTACTGCTGTATACACAGCATCGCGTTCGCTTGAGGGGGCGGGCCATTAACGAATGTCCATTGAAAAACAGGTTTTCCAATGTCCATTCGTTTTGGCCCTGGTTATACAATGTGTTTGTGCGTGAAAAGGTGGTCGTTGCAATACTCGTGATTCCCCTTGCACTTCGAACAGTAGCGGAAGGTAAGCTCGGGATTTGTAATTTCCGTCCGTCCGCAGATCTCGCACTTGTGCACCCGGGGAGCCCCCTGGGACTTCCGTGCGCTCTGAGCGCCGCCGAAGGGATTGAAGCCTCCGGAACCGCCGCCGGTGTAAGGATTCCCGCCGGCCGTCCCGTATCCGGCGCTGCCCCTGCTTCCTTCATAGGCCTTCTTCCAGTCGTGCTGCCGCTTTCTCTCTCGGGGATCGATCCGCCGCCAGTTTCTGGTCGACAGGAAGAAGATGAAGAAGTTCAGGAGCGAGGCCCCAATGGCTAGGCGCCCGCCCATATCCGTCTGGATGAATTCGAAGACGATGAGAGCCGCATAGACGATGGCCATCCACTTCATCTTGATCGGGATGAAGAAGTAGAGCAGGATCTCCATGTCCGGATAGCAGACCGCAAAGGCCAGGAAGATCGACATATTGATGTAATAGGTCGAGAAGTAGGTTCCGATGCCGATGACCGGTACCCCGTTCACGGCGTAATAGATGCCGTACAGGAGAAAGGCGCCGATGATGGTGAAGAGAATCCCGCCGAAGATATAGCAGTTGTAGCGGAAGGTTCCCATCGTCTGCTCGAGCTGGGTTCCCAGCTGCCAGTAGAAAATCATCATGATGATGGCAAAGATGATATTCTCCCGCGGAGGCATCAGCACCCAGGATATGAGCCGCCATATGTGAAAATTGTGAATAATGTACCAGGGTTCCAGGCTGACCCACTCAAGAACATTCAGGCTGGTAAAGGTCGCCCCGAAGTATAGGAGGTAGCCGATCACATACCCTCCGATCAGGTAATTCGTCAGGTGACGAATGGCGTACTTCCCGAATTTCCGTTCCATTTTGTCTAGCATGAAAATAGCCTCAATATGTGTCCTACAGGCTGTCCGCGCGTCTGTTTCAGAGGAAACGTGTGTGCCGATATTCGTTTCCTCCGGACATAAGACACGCTTTTACATTATAGAAATCCTGTTTTTCTTTGTCAACGGAGAGAGCCTCCAAAGAAAATCCCAAAATAATACAATTTTTCCTCAAATGTTGCATCCGCTACAAAGCAAACCTTTTGTCAGTTGCTACAATGCAGCCCGTAACCTATAATACGCTACGGCTCGATGGGGAGCTCTATTTTTATATGTAGAAACAGTTTACAAACATTTTATAATTACCGCCGCAAACCTATGCTAAGATATTCGGCGGATTTCTGTTAATTGTCTTCCGCATTTAATTATGCATTATGAATTATGCATTATGAATTATGCATTTATTCAGCATTATGCATTTATGAAAGGGTAATATTTTCATGTCAGATTTCTGCAAAATGGGCATAGACATCGGCTCCACGACAGTGAAAGTTGCCGTGATGGACGAAGCCGACAATCTCCTCTTCTCCGACTACAAGCGACACTTCGCCAATATCAGAGAGACTCTTCTCGACCTCGTAAAAGAGGCTTACGATGTGACAGGCGATGTCACAATCGCTCCCATCATCACAGGCTCCGGCGGTCTTTCCCTGGCAAAAAGCCTGGGGATTCCTTTCGTCCAGGAGGTTGTCGCCGTTGCCACTGCCTTAAACCACTTCGCTCCGCAGACGGACGTCGCCATCGAGCTCGGCGGCGAGGATGCAAAGATCATCTATTTCGAGAACGGCAACGTCGAGGAGCGGATGAACGGTATCTGCGCCGGCGGCACCGGCTCCTTCATCGACCAGATGGCCTCCCTCCTGCAGACGGATGCCACCGGCATGAACGAGTACGCCAAAAATTACAAGGCCGTCTACCCCATCGCCGCCCGCTGCGGCGTCTTTGCAAAGACCGATATTCAGCCCCTGATCAATGAGGGGGCTTCGAAGGAAGACCTCTCGGTTTCCGTCTTCCAGGCCGTCGTCAACCAGACCATTTCCGGCCTGGCCTGCGGCAAGCCCATCCGGGGCCACGTGGCCTTCCTCGGCGGACCCCTCCACTTCCTGGATCAGCTTCGGGCCTGCTTCATCCGGACCCTGAAGCTCGATGACGAGCACACGATCATCCCGGAGAATTCCCACCTCTTCGCAGCCATGGGCTCTGCCTTAAACTACGACGAGAATACGACCCTCTCCATGGCCGAACTCAAGAAGCGCCTGTCCGGCGACCTCAAGGTCGAGTTCGAGGTAGCCCGCATGGAGCCCCTCTTCAAGGACCAGGCCGAGTACGACGCCTTCACCGAGCGCCACGCCAGGGCCCATGTAGAGACCGGGAAACTCGAAGAATCCCGCGGGAATCTCTTCCTTGGGATTGATGCCGGATCCACCACGACCAAGCTGGCCCTCGTGGACGAAAACGGCAAACTCGTATATTCGTTCTACGATAATAATCAGGGCTCTCCCCTTCTGACCTCCATCCGGGCCATGAAGGAGATCAAGGAAAAGCTCCCTGCCAATGCGCACATTGTCCACTCCTGCTCCACCGGCTACGGGGAGGCCCTCTTGAAATCCGCCTTCAAGCTGGACGACGGAGAAGTCGAGACCATCGCCCACTACTATGCGGCTGCTTTCTTCGACCCCAAGGTTGACTGCATCCTCGATATCGGCGGCCAGGACATGAAGTGCATCAAGATCAAGGACGGCACCGTCGACTCGGTCCAGCTGAACGAGGCCTGCTCCTCCGGCTGCGGCTCCTTCATCGAGACCTTCGCCAAGTCCCTGAATTATTCGGTCAAAGACTTCGCCAAAGAAGCCCTCTTCGCAGAGCACCCGATTGACCTGGGCACCCGCTGCACGGTCTTCATGAATTCGAAGGTCAAGCAGGCCCAGAAGGAGGGGGCTTCGGTCGCGGACATCTCCGCCGGCCTGGCCTATTCGGTCATCAAAAACGCCCTCTTCAAGGTCATCAAGCTGGCTGATGCCAGGGACCTCGGGGAAAACGTCGTCGTCCAGGGCGGCACCTTCTATAATAATGCAGTGCTCCGGGCTTTCGAGAAGATTTCCGGTGTCCAGGCCATCCGCCCGGATATTGCAGGCATAATGGGCGCCTTCGGCGCAGCACTTATCGCCCGGGAGCGCTTCGAAGAGACGGGAAGCACTACCATGCTGCCCATCGAGGACATCCTGAACCTCACCTTTACGTCCTCCCTGGACCGGTGTCCTCACTGCAACAACCACTGCCTACTCACCATCAACCACTTCTCGGACGGGAGAGAATTCATCACCGGAAACCGCTGCGAGCGGGGCCTGGGCCTTCCCAAGAAGAAGGACGATGTTCCGAACCTCTACGACTACAAGTGGAAGCGCCTCTTCTCCTACTATAAGCCCCTGACCGATGAAGAGGCTGTCCGCGGGACCGTGGGCCTGCCGAGGGTTCTCAATATGTACGAGAACTACCCCTTCTGGGCCGTCTTCTTCGAGGACCTCAAGTTCAAGACCGTCCTTTCTCCCCGGTCCACGAGGAAGGTCTACGAGCTGGGCATTGAGTCCATTCCCTCGGAGAATGCCTGCTACCCGGCGAAGATCACCCACGGCCACATCAAGTGGCTCATAAACAAGGGCGTGGACTTCATCTTCTACCCCTGCATTCCCTACGAGCGGAATGAATTCGCCGACTCCAACAATCACTATAACTGCCCGGTCGTCACCAGCTACGCCGAGAATATCAAGAACAATGTCGAGGAGATCACAAGCGGAAAGGTCCGCTTCCTGAACCCCTTCATGGCTTTCTCCACGGAGAAGATTCTCACCGACCAGCTCGTGAAGGTCTTCGGGGAAGAGTTCCCGGACATTCCCGCTGAGGAGGTGAAGCACGCTGCCCATGAAGCCTGGGAGGCCCAGGGCCGTTTCCGGACCGATATGGAAAGGAAGGGGGAGGAAACCCTCCGCTGGCTGAAGGAGAACCACCGCCGGGGCATCGTCCTCTGCGGTCGGCCTTACCACATCGACCCGGAAATCAACCACGGCATTCCCGAACTCATCACGGGCTACGGTCTGGCGGTCCTGACCGAGGATTCGGTTTCCCACTTAGGGAAACTGGAGCGGCCCCTCATCGTCCTCGACCAGTGGATGTACCACACCCGCATGTATTCGGCCGCCGAGTATACGACCCACCGGGACGACCTCGATGTCATCCAGCTGAACTCCTTCGGCTGCGGGGTGGACGCCGTCACAACCGACTGCGTCTCCGACATCCTGACCCGGTCCGGGAAAATCTATACCTGCCTGAAGATAGACGAAGTAAACAATCTGGGAGCCGCCCGGATCCGTATCCGGTCTCTTCTGGCTGCCCTCCGCGTCCGCGACCGGCAGAAGAAGAAGCGGACCCTGAACCCCACGGACTATATCCGCACTCCTTTCACCAAGGAGATGAAGAAGACCTATACGATTCTGGCTCCGGAGATGTCCCCGATTCACTTCGAGGTCATCGCCCCGGCCTTCCAGGCGGCAGGCTACAATCTCATCGTGCCGGAGGTTCCGAGAGAGGCCTGCATCGACTACGGCCTCAAGTACGTAAACAACGATGCCTGCTATCCTTCCATGATGGTGGTCGGCCAGTTCATGGCGGCCATCGATTCCGGCAAATATGACATGGATCATACTGCCCTCCTCATCACCCAGACGGGCGGCGGCTGCCGGGCATCAAACTACGTGGGCTTCATCCGGCGGGCCCTTGCCAAGGCGGGCTACGGCACCAAAGTTCCGGTCATCTCCCTGAACACACTCGGCATGGAGAAAAATCCCGGGTTTTCCATCACGCCCCAGCTGGTTCAGCACGGTCTCTACGCCCTGGAATTCGGCGACATCTTCATGCGCTGCCTCCTCCGCGTCCGACCTTACGAGAAGGTGCCGGGTTCTGCGGACAAGCTCCACGAGAAGTGGAAGAAACGGGTAATTGCCTTCGTTTCGAACAACAAGGTTCTCTCCCACGCCAGATACAAAAAGATGTGCCGGGACATCATCCACGACTTCGATACCCTGCCCATCACGGATGAAAAGAAACCGCGTGTCGGCATTGTCGGCGAGATTCTCGTCAAGTTCCTGCCGGCAGCAAACAACCATCTCGTGGAGCTTCTCGAAGCAGAAGGCGCCGAGGCCGTCGTTCCGGATCTCACTGACTTCCTCCTCTACTGCTTCTACAATACGAATTTCAAGGAGGAGAATCTCGGTGCCTCCAAGAAATCGCAGATTGCCGGCAACGCTGTCGTCCGCTTCTTCGAGTGGCTCAGGAAGGATGCGAGAGCGGCCTTTGAGGAATCCGACCGCTTCACCCCGCCCAACCACATCGAAGAGCTGGCGGATCTGGCCAAGCCCATTGTCTCCATCGGGAATCAGACCGGCGAAGGCTGGTTCCTGGTCGGCGAGATGATGGAACTGATCCGGTCCGGGGCGAAAAACATCGTCTGCATCCAGCCCTTCGGCTGCCTGCCGAACCACATCGTCGGCAAGGGCGTGCTGAAGAAGATTCGGACGGAGCATCCCGACGCCAACCTTGTGACCATCGACTACGATCCCGGCGCTTCCGAGGTCAACCAGCTGAACCGTATTAAGCTCATGCTTTCCACGGCTTTTAAGAACCTGAAACAGGATGAGGCGGAAGAAGCCGTTTCCTGATTCCGAAACTGTTAAAAAGAAGGGCATGCTCCGCGGGACGTGCCTTTCTCCTTTAAGAGACAATTTTCATTATTTGTTAGCACTCTTTTAAAAAGAGTGCTAATTTTTTGTTGACTTTTGGTCAAAGGATTACTAAGATTACTTTTGTGCAATTAAAGCGGACAAGGGAATTTTGCCTCTCCCCGTGTATTCCTGCAAGGCGAGAGGGACGTTTCCGCGCCGGCTTTCAGATTAGTCATAAAAAGGAGTGATTTTCTATGGCAGAGAAAAAAGGCAGCCTTTCGATCACGAGTGAAAATATCTTCCCCGTCATCAAAAAGTGGCTGTATTCCGATCACGACATCTTCTACCGCGAGCTGATTTCAAACGGGTGCGACGCAATTACGAAACTGAAGAAGCTGAATATGATGGGCGACTATGCCCTGCCCGAGACTTACAAGCCCCGGATTGATATCCTCCTCGACGACAAGAAGAAAACGATCACCGTAAAAGATAACGGTCTTGGCATGACAGAGGAAGAGGTCGACGAATACATCAATCAAATCGCCTTCTCCGGAGCCACGGACTTCCTCGAAAAGTACAAGGACAAGGCGAATGAAGACCAGATCATCGGCCATTTCGGCCTCGGCTTCTACTCGGCCTTCATGGTCGCTGACCGCGTCACGATTGACACCCTCTCCTACAAGGACGGCGCCAAGGCGGTTCACTGGTCCTGCGATGGCGGCACCGACTACGAGATGGGCGACGGGGACAAGGAAGGCGTCGGCACGGAGATCACCCTCTTCGTAAACGACGACTGTCTGGAATTCGTCAATGAATACAAGGCCCGCGAGGTTGTGGAGAAGTACTGCTCCTTTATGCCCTATGAGATTTACCTGAAGAATGTCAACGCGGAAACGGCTTACGAGACCATAGACGAAAAGGACAAGCTCGACACGGATACCGTTGTCGAGACCATCAACGTTCCGGCAAAGACCGAAGAAAAGACGAAGGACGACGGGACAAAGGAGACCGTTGAAACAGAGCCCGCGAAGATTCAGTACAAGATTGTAAAGCGTGAGCACCCTCTGAACGACACGAATCCCCTCTGGAACAAGACACCTTCGGAATGTACGGACGAAGAATACAAGGCCTTCTACAGAAAAGTCTTCAATGACTATCGCGAGCCCCTCTTCTGGATCCACCTGAATATGGATTATCCTTTCCGCCTGAAGGGCATCCTCTACTTCCCGAAGATCATGTCGGAATACGAATCCGTCGAAGGAACCATCAAGCTCTACAACAACCAGGTCTTCATCGCGGACAATATCAAGGAAGTCATCCCCGAGTGGCTGCTGCTCCTGAAGGGCGTCATCGACTGCCCGGACCTGCCATTAAACGTTTCCCGAAGCGCCCTGCAGAACGACGGCTTCGTCACGAAGATTTCCGAGTACATCACGAAGAAGGTTGCGGACAAGCTCACCGGCCTCTGCAAGACGGACCGCGAGAACTACGAGAAATACTGGGACGACATCTCCCCCTTCATCAAGTACGGCTGCCTCAAGGATGAAAAATTTTTAGGCCGCATGAACGACTACATCCTCTTCAAGGATATCAACGACAAGTATCTCACCCTGCCCGACCTCCTCGCCAAAGAAGAGGAAAAGAAGGATGAAGATAATGTAAAGCCCGAGATCCTCGATGCCGACGGCAATCCGATCAAAACCGACGGTGCAAAGGCTGAAGAAAAGAAGGATGAAGAAGCCGGGGAAAAGGACGAACGGAAGCCCGTCTACTACGTCACCGATACGAAGCAGCAGGCCCAGTACATTACCCTCTTCAAGGAGCAGGGTGAGAACGCCGTCATCCTCGACAAGGTCATCGACACTTCCTTCATCACCCAGCTTGAGCAGAGGAACCCGACCTACAAATTCCTCCGCATCGATTCCGATGTGACGGATTCCCTGACGGAAGACGTTTCCGAAGAAGACTTGAAGAAGGAAACGGATGCCCTGACAGAGACCTTCCGCAAGGCGCTCGGCAAAGACAATCTGACCGTGAAGGTTTCAAAGTTCAAGAACAAAGACATTGCTTCCATGATCACCCTCGGCGAGGAAACCCGCCGCATGGCAGATATGATGAAGCTGTATAGCCGCAGCAATGACTTCGATGCAAGTATGTTCGGAAACGATGAGACGCTGACGCTCAACGCGAACCACCGGATGGTGAAGTACATCTTCCGCCATGGCAAGGATGAAAACACAGACCTCTTCTGCCACGAGCTCTATGACCTGGCCCGCATCATGAATGCCCCCCTGCCTCCTGCCGAGATGAGCGATTTCCTGAAGCGGACGAATGACCTCATGCTCCTCCTCACGAAGGAAGAAAGCAAGGTAAAGAAGGCAGAGAAGGAAGCAAAGAAGGCTGCAGAAGAATAATTAATAAAGGCAGAGAAATGATGAAGGCCCGGCGCAAATGTGCGCCGGGCCTTCTTTTCAAAAGCAGCATCAAAAAAGGACCATTTCCCTATGGGAAATGATCCTGCTTTTTCTATAAATCCCCAATGGATCAGAAAAGGGTAAGGGATCCTGCAGTGCCGTCTGCTACGTAGTAAATAGCGTTCTCTGAAGGCTTTACATAGATGTCGATCTTTTTCAGGGACTTCTTGTTTGCCTTTGCAAGAACCTCTGCCTTCAGGTCGTCGATGCTCTTAGAGTTTCCGAAGTCATCCTGAATCTCGACATTGACCTTTGCCTCAGATGCCTTTGCAGCAGCCTTGGCAACTGTCTTCTTTGCGGAAGCGGATGCCTTCTTGACTGTAGCGGAAGCCTTCTTCGTAGCAGCAGCCGTGGACTTCTTTGCAGCAGCGGTCGTCTTCTTTGCGGAAGCCGTAGCCTTTGCAGCTGTCTTCTTGACAGTCGTCGTAGCCTTCTTCACTGCCGTGCTGGCCTTCTCTTCAACTTCCTTGGCGTCGTTTGCAAGCTCGGTGGCGAGCTTCTTCATGTCCGCCTCGGGCTTCGTCGTCTTCTTTTCCATAATCCTTTTCCTCCTGATTTCTTTTGTGAAAAAATCAACGTCGTTTCAAAAGACTTTTCAAGTATACCACTTTTTTTCGAAATCAAATAGCATTAATGTGGAAAATGTCAAAAAATCAGAATACTTTTTGTGCGGTTTGTTGTTATGAAAAAGATTATGTGTACTATCTGTATTAGTACTTGTAATATTTGTCAAGAATCAGAAAAAAGGTCTTTGTTTCCATCCCGTCCGTTTCCGGAGACAGGCTTACAGACTCCCAGAAAGTCTTGTTAATCCGGCTGTAGTACTTGTCATCGGACGTTTGGAAAAGTTCCGTCAGAACATTATTCTTGCGATTGGCGAGGATCTTTGTCTTGTTTTCTTCCGACAAGGTCTCGTCGTATTTGCTGATACAGTGAACGATATAATAATCATTTCCCGAGACGATGAGGGGAGAGACCTCGTCATTCTCCAGGCGGAAGATCACGTCTTCCACATCGGCAGGGTACGTGTTTCTTCCGAAAGCCTGCTCTGTCTTGTCTCCCTCCCCGTAGGTAGAAAGCACCGTATCAAAAGAGGTTCCTGCCGCAAGAGCAGCCTCTGCGGCAGTTGCAGCTGCGGCGTCTGTCGTGTGAAGGACATAGGCTCTAATGATTCGGGCCTCATCCTCCGACACCTCCTCATCCACGGTCTCCATCAGAGTGGAATATACCTTCTCAGCAAGGGCATAACGGGTGTACATCTCACAGATGTCCTTCTCCCGGACACTGCAGAATTTCTTTTCTTCATCCGTCAGCGACTCGTAGTACTCCTTGGCCGCCGTCGTGAGCTTGTCCGTATCCGTATCGGAAAGTTCAATTCCCTTGTCCTTTGCATAAAGGTTTAGGATATAGACCTCGGACAGAATATCAATGCAGGACGTCTTCAGGGAAGAGGTCAGCCGGCTCTTGTCGAAAAGGCCTGCCCAGAGATTCTGGTCTTCAATGGTGCTATAGAGGTTCTTGTAATTCAGAAGATAGACGTAGGCCTCCTCCCGCGGGCACTTCATGTCACCGATCTGAAAGGCTGTAGACATGGCATTGCCGACGGAAAAACGGACATCCTTTCCTGCAAGGGAGCAGGAGGAAAGAAGGAGGGAGGCGGCCAGCAAAAGGGCCGGCAGGATCAGTTTCTGCTTTTTCATTATTCTAAAAATTCCTAACCTTCCACAAAAAGATAACGGCCGTCGGGCAGGGCAAATACCTCGTCCTGGGAAAGCATCTCTTCCTCGCTCATGCCGGAGACGTCCAGCTCGTCCTTCATCATTTTGAAAAGCGCCTTCTTGTCCTTGAAGACCAGGGCGCAGACTTCGTCGAGAAACTCGTCGGCTTCCGCCGGGCTCTCCGCCACCGGCTCCGGAAAGAGCTGCAGCTGCTTTTCAAGAAAGGTGTCTATGCAGACCTTGTCATATGCGCTCATAGAATAATCTCCTGTGAAAGCGTGAGCGAATAGATGAATTTTTCCCTGCACGCTTTTCCGTAATTTCTCGCCAGGGCTTCTCCGTAGAGGTCGAGCTGGGAAGCGTAGCGTTTTTTCAGAACCTCCGGATCCCTTACCCTGTCCGTCTTGTAGTCGAGAAGAATTATATCATTTCCTTCAAAGAAATAGGCATCAATAATTCCCTGCACAAGCACTTTGTCCTCTGTTCCCTCCGGCAGAATTTCGGACGCCCTTTTTTCCATCACGAAGGCCTTCTCCCGGAAGAGGTTTCCGGATACAGCCGCCGCATGCATGCGGGCTGCAACCGGGCTTTTTAAGAATAATCGTAAAGCCCGCTCATCCAGCATAGCCCCCTCTTCTTCCGTCAGAAGCCTGCCGGAAAGTATCCGTTCCTTTTCCGCGGCATACCTCTCTGCAAAGTCATCCGCCGAAAAGTCGAAGCATTCGAGGAAGCGGTGCATGGCAGATCCCCGCTCCGCTCCCCTGGGACTTTCTTCCTTCCCGCCAAGAAATTTCGGAAGAATATGCTCCTCTTCCTTTTCTGCCGGAAACAGGGAGGCCCCGTCAGAAAGCTCCGCCTGAAAGCCCTTGTCCTTGATTTCCGAAACGGAATACTTCGTCTTGTAAACGATGCTGTCCGCATAGGGGTACTGAAAAGACAGGTACTGTGTCAGTTTCTGCAGGCGTTTCTGTCCGGTCGATGATGCGGCAAATTCTGCCTCAGCCCCTTCCAGATCTTTTTTTCGGGCGGTCCGGTTTTCGTTCTCCTCCTCTTCCATCGCTGCCGCGTCAGGAAGCCCCAGAATCCGGATGTCAAAGAGACCGGGTGTCTGCGCCGCTGCCGGCAGGATGTAGTCAAGCATCGAGGCGGCCTGCATGCGGCAGGTATAGGAAAGGGGCAGGATTTCGGCGCGAGCCTGCGCGAGCGCCGCTTCCGACTCCTCCTCATTTCCGACCGTGCCGGTGATGATGAGTTTTTCCTTGGCCCGCGTCAGGGCGACGTAGAGGACGCGGAGGTTCTCCCCCAGTCCCCGGCCTGTCTCCCGGAGCTTGGCAATCTCTGCGGATGTCTGGGGGCTCATGATCCGCCTCCCCGCATCGAAGGCAGCCATATAGAGGCCGTGTCCCTTCTCGAGGTAAATATTATCCTTGCCGTTTTCCCGAATGAAGCCCTTGGCAGAGGCAAAGAGGAAAACCACCGGAAATTCCAGTCCCTTGCTCTTGTGGATTGTCATGAAGCGGACGGCATCAGCTTCCGAAGCCACACCCCCGCCGCCTGAAACCGTATATTCCTTCTGCTTTTCCACCATGCGGAGGAAGCCGAATATCCCCTTCATGGCATTCTTCTCATAGGCGACCGCGAGGTCAAAAAGACGCAGGAGGTTCTCCCTCCGGACTTCGCCGCCCGGCATGGCCGTCATGAGATCCAAAAAGCCCGTCTCCCGGTAGATATCCGAAAGCAGGACATGAATCGGCGTATAGGAAGCCCGATTCCTCAGGTCTCCGAGACAGGTATAGAAGGCCGTCAACTTTTCATCTTCCGGATGCGCGTCAGCATACGCCCTGACTGCGGAGAAGAAAAAGCCCTCCCCGTTCTCATTCCGCACACAGAGAAGTTTTTCATCGGAAAGGCCGACGATGGGGCTCTTCAGGACGGCCGTCAGCGCGAGGTCATTCCGGGGATTGTCAATGAGCGTCAGCAGACTCGTGATGACGCTGACTTCATAGCTTTCGAGATAGTTCTCCTTCTCCACCATGAGGAAAGGGATGCCCGCTCTCTCAAAAGCCCGGGAAATGACCGGATACGTGGCCGACGTACTCCGTGTCAGAATGGCAATGTCCGAGTAGCGCAGGGGACGCCTGGCTTTTGCCTCCATGTCATACACCTGAAAGGAAGCCATAAGTTCAGAAATCCGTTGTGTCAGCAGGGCCGCCTCCACATCGAGATTGTCATCGAGGTCCTCCCTGCCCTCCCCCTTGTCCGGAAGGATGGCAAGCTCTATTTCCGTCCGGTTTTCGGGACCGTCTGCCGGAAAAGCTGCCCCTGCCTTCAGGGACTCGGCCTCCGAATAATCGACGCCGCCGACATCGGGAAGCATGCAGGTTTTGAATATGCTGTTCACGGAGGAAATGACCGCTTCCCGGCTGCGGAAATTTTTGTCCAGGCGGATCAGAAGGTCCCTGGCATCCGCATCCTCCGAGAAAGAATAGAGCTTCCCCGCAAAGATTTCAGGATCAGCCGCCCGGAAGCGGTAGATGGACTGCTTGACGTCCCCGACCATGAAGTAGTTGCCATGCGTTTCGTCCTCGGAAACGATGCTTTTCAGGATGGTCTCCTGCAGTTCGTTCGAGTCCTGGTATTCATCCACCATGATCTCTTCAAACCAGGAGGAAAGCTCCTTTGCCGCGCTCTTCTTTTCTCCGCTTTCCTCATCGACGAGGATGGAGAGCGCCATATGCTCGCAGTCGGAAAAATCCATGACGCCCTGCTCAAGCTTTGCAGCGAGAAAGGCGTGATAGAACTCCTTGGCCAGCGCAACAAGCTCCCTTGCCAGAGGCTCTGCCGTCTTCAGGTTTTCGAGGACGGTTTCCGGACGGACAGCGCAGTATTTTTTTACAAAATCGTCCCTTTTTTTCTTCAGCTTATCCCGGACATCGAGGGCATAGTTGTCCGTTTCGTCCCGGTTTTCCTTCTTCTTGGTCGGCAGCTTCCCCGCAGCATCCCTGTAGGCGGAGATGGCATCCACGAGCTCCGGATAGGTTCTTTTTTCCGCAATGGCGGCATAGGCCGATGCCTCCCGCCGGAAATAGTCTCCGTAGCTTCTGTCGTCCTCCGGGTAGAAAGCCGCCAGCCTTTCAAACTGTTTTCCCAGGTCTTCAAAGAAATGAATAATATATTCCGTCAGGAAGGAAAAATCGGGGGAACCCAGCAAGTCTCCCACATCTTCACAGGCGTAGGGGGAAAGCAGGCTGTCTAAGTACCTGTCCGGCCAGGGAACGCTCGTCAGGGAATTCAAGAGAGAAATCAGGGCTCCCTCCAGACTGCCGCTCTTGTCTTTGGCGGAAAAGAAATCGCAGAGGGCCAGAAATTCCGGTCTTCCCTCCTCAAACTTCTCTTCCAGAAGGTCGGCGAGCACCTTGTCCCGGATGGTTCCCCCTTCCGCCTCATCCATGAGTCTCAGATCCGGATCTGCATCGATGTCCTCAAAGTAGTTCCGGTAGACATAGACACAGAAGGAATCGATGGTCGTGATCTTTGCATTGTGAATCAGCGTCAGCTGCCGGCGGATATTCCGGTCGGAGGGATTTTCTGCCGACAGGGCGGAAAACTTTTTGTAGATCCGCTCTTTCATTTCCGCGGCGGCAGCCCGGGTAAATGTCAGAACCAGGATCCGGTCCACGTCGACGGGATGGTCTCCTTCCGTACACTTTTTGATGACGCGCTCCGAAAGGACAGCCGTCTTTCCGGATCCCGCCGCTGCAGAAACCAGGATATTTTTTCCCCGGGTGTCTATGACACGTTTCTGTTCATCTGTCCACTTCACTGCCATTGTCTTCACCTGTGATGTCAGAAAGTCCTTTCTTCGTAAGCCGCCTCAATTCATAGCCCGGCAGCCGGCTGTCAAAGCCACAGATACTCCGGTAGCTGCAGTAGGTGCAGGAAAACTTTGAATCCGTCCGGCAGGGAGAAACCGGGAATTCACCCCGGGCAATGGCGCCGGCAAAATCCTTTTCCTTCCCGCGGACAAAGTCGATGATCCTGCTCATGTCCTCCGTCCTGATTCGGGCGGTTTCACTGCGCGAGGCGGCAGGCGTTCCGTCCTTTTTCAGCGAAAGGCTGACGACCGGCGACTTGCCCCCGAATTCATCGTCCGCCTCATAGATCTTCCCGTCCATGGCGCGAAGATTCTTCTCATCATCCGTATAGGTTCCGGCCAGGCGGAAAGCGTTGAGGCGATTCTTCTCCACCTCCTCATCCCCGGCCGTCAGCTCGGAAAAGAGAATGGGATCGTAGATGTGGCTGTAGAGAAAGCCGCCGGGCAGGACTTCAGGCCTTCTCCCTTTTCTGCCCTCCGCCTTTTCAATCAGAGAGAGAGCCATGCCCATATAGGTGGGAAGCTGCAGGGAAAGGCCGTTAAAAATCTCCGTTGTATCTATCTTCTTTTCCGAAGACTTGTAGTCAATGATGCGAACGAAAATCCGGTTGTCCGCTGCAAAGGTATCGATCCGGTCAATGGAGCCCTTGAGCTTTAAGTGCTTCCCGTTGCCGACCGCCCATTCCTCAGCCGAGAAATCCGCTGCCCTGCCCAGGGGAACCTCAACGGCTGCCGGCCGATAGCCGCCCCGCTCCACCTGCCGCCGCATGGCCCATACCGTCCGCCCCAGCGTCTTTCTGATATTTGAAAGCGCATGCATTTCCGAAGGCAGATCCAGTGCTGCGGTATTCTGCACGCTTTCCAGACCGGCAGCAAAAGCCGCATCGAGACGGCGGTCACTTTCCTCGTCGGAAATGACCGTCATGTCCACACCGTCCGCAAGGATTCCGGAGAGATAGGCCTGGAGAACGGAGTGATACAGGGTACCGATATCCGAGGCGGAAAGAGACGCCTCTGCCCCCTCATCCAGGGACAGGCTATACCTGAGGAAGTAGCGGTAGGGACACGAAGCATAGGTCTCCAGATTTGAAACGGAGCCGATGACGAAAGAACCGATTGCCTGATTCAGGGCCTCCGCGCCGATGGTCTCCGGCCGGTAGCTGAAAAAGGCAGAATCGATCAGGGCCTCCTTCCGCCTGCACTCTTCTGCAGGAAGACAGGAAAGCAGGAGAAGCATCTCTTCAAAGTCTTCCCGATCCAGGGTTCCGGCCGCGTAGGCCGAAAGCTCCCGGGACAGGCGTTTTTGGAGGCCGCCCGGCAGGATGTCCGCCTCGAGAGGAAGGGCATCCATGCATTTCCGGATATCCCTGCCGAAAAGCCCGAGAAGCTCTGTCACCAGATAGGACGGGCGGACAGCGCTTCCATCCGCGCTCTTTCTGCTGTAGAAGACATGCAGCGCCTCGGACGGCTTCGTCAGGGCGAGATATAAATAATATTTCTGGATGAAGGCATCTTCTCTGGCCGTCGGCGCCAGCTCCAAGGTCAGGGACAGGAGTCTCTCCCGTTCGGATTCCGAAAGAATGCCGCCTCCTGAAATCCTTTTGGGAATGGCGGCATCCGTCGCTCCGAGAAGAAAGAGATGACGGATGCCTTCTACCCTCGTCCGTGTCAGATCGCCGATGACAACGCAGTCACTGCTGGCCGGAAGGACTCCCGTCGATAGCTCGGACAGAGCCAGCGTCATTGTCTTCCCGAAAGCGGAGACATCCGTGGGTTCCTCCCCGGAAAGCTCCGCCATCCGGTCCATAGCAGAAATGACAAGCCTGTAAATCTCCCCGTATTCCCGGGTTCGCAGTTCATCCCCCGCTTCCTCGAAGGCATCTGCCTTTGCCTTCATCTGTCCTTCGACGTCAAACGCCGAGAAAAGCCGGTACAGGGCCGTAAGGGCGGAGAGTACCGTCAGGTCCTTCTTCCGGACAGCATCGTGAAAAGGGGCAAAGGCCGTCATGAAACGGGACCGGAGGCCGTTGATTTCAGCCAGTGAACTCTCATCAAAGCCCTTGGGAATTACCGTAAAATCCTTTTTGTACTTCGTCACGCCGGTAATGCCGGATGCAAAGAGGTAGGAATCGAAAAGATCCGTCTCCTCCCGGGAAAAACCGGTAAGCCCGGTCCTGAGGAACCGCATAACGTCTTCATAGGAAAAGCGGTAGGCCGAAACGCTGACGGCAGCCGTGATGAAGGAAAGCAGGGGATTGTCGCTGATATCCGTACTCTGATCGAGGAAGAAGGGAATCCCGGCTGCAGTAAATATTTCCGGCGCCAGGAAAGAATATTCCGTCATGTCGGCGCACAGAATGACACAGTCCCTGTAGTGGAGGCCTTCCTCCTGCGCAGCCCTGCGAATCAGGTAAACCGCATAGGTAAGCTCCTCCCGGGGATCCGATAGTTCTGTGACATCAACACTTCCGCCAAAGCGCCGGTCTCCTTCTCCTGCGGAAGATACAGCAGAAGGATTCTCTTCAAATTTCTTCTGCTCCGGACGGAAAATATATTTTTCGAGATGGGAAAGCCGGCTGCCCGCTGCAAAACGGCCGGGATTTGCGGCCGGAGAAAGACGGACGGGCTCAAGGACTTCAGTCCCCGTCTCCCCGGAAAGATGCATCAGCCGGTTTACCGATTTCTTCGTGAGGTAAAAGAGTTCTTCCTCATCGGCTTCCCCGAACAGGTCTTCCTCTTCCCCGAGCGTGAAAGCAAAGGTAAGCTCGGGCGACAAGGTCATCAGCTTCCGGATGACCTCATACTGCAGGGGCGTGAAGCCGGTGTAGCCATCGAAAACGAAGACGGAATTTTTCACCATGGCCGAGCGGTCAATACAGGCTGTAAGGATAGACAGGATTTCCTCCGGCGTGATGTACTTTCCCTCAATCAGCTTCCGGAAATCCGAATAGATGGAAACGAGGTCTTCCGTCTTTTTTCGGAAGGCCGGAGAAATCGAAGGATCCTCTCCTGCCGCCTTGAGTTCGTCCAGAGACACATTGTACTGGCGGAGCTCGGAAAGGAAGGACTTGATCTCGTCAAGTGTTCCGGGCCTCTTTTCCGCCCCGGAAAGGACCGTCAGGGAATCCCCCTTCGTCCGGATGATTTTCTCAAGCAGCAGGGTTTTCCCCGTATCATCGAGAATGTCCGGCAGACCGATCATCAGCTCATTGAAAACACGGCGGGCAAACCGCTCAAAGGAAAGGGCTTCGATATTTACCGTCACCCCGCGCGCGGTTGCCGCGACGAGTTCCCGCTGGGCGGAGAGGGTATACTGATCCGGAACGAAGTAGAAGTAGGTAGTTGCCGGATGGGCAGCCGCCTCCTTCACGATATAATTCCTGAGCCAGGTGGACTTGCCGCTTCCGGCCGGTCCTGCGACAAAACGTACAGACAAAGGCAACTCCTTCGAAAATCAAAAAATGCGTGAAAAGCTTTTCCCTTTCACGCATTCATTATAACAAAAGCCATGTAAAAAATATTCCGCATCGAAAGAAAAAAACGGCCCTTACTCCTGGTTTTTATTATCCTCGATGGCTTCTTCGATGCCGTACTGACGCATGAACTCCTTCAGATCCTTCTCGTCCCTGATAAGCATCTTTTCCTCGAACCTGCCTGTCGCCCGGTTCATAAAGCCGGCCACCCTTTCCCCGTTCGCGAGATTTTTCCGGATACAGGGCGTCTTCATCATGGGATCATACTTCTTTTTCGACCGATCAGGAAAGAAAGCATTCCTCTCTTTGTCCAGCTTCTTATAGTCCCGGATCTCCTTCTCCTTTTCCATATCGCCCCGGTTGGGCTTCAGGATGGTCATGCCCATGAGAAGCCCGATGACGATGGAAATCATGAGCGCCACGGCCCCGTAGGCACTGTGCCCGGTGATCGCCATGATGATAAACAAAAAGCCCCCGATCACGGCTCCCCAGGTAGCGCCCTCGGAAGCATAGGAATCGGGAGTCTCATTATTGTTTTGCTTTTTCTTCTTGTCCGCCATCGGCATCCTCGTTCAGCATCTCTTCCATTGTGTGCCAGCCGAGTACCGCGCACTTGACGCGCGCGGGCATGTGGGAAATATCGGAAAGGATGCCGGCCTCTTCCAGCTCATCCTTCTCTTCGTCCGTCACCGTGCCCTTGATCATGCGGAGAAAGATGTCGGCAAGTCGCATGGCTTCATCCTTCGGCTTTCCGATGATGAGGTCAAGCATCATATCGCAGGAAGCCTGGGAAATGGCGCAGCCGTCTCCTTCAAAGCCCCCGTCCTCAATGACGCCCTCCGGATTCACTTTCAGCTTCAGGATAATATCATCCCCGCAGGAAGGATTGACGCCCTCGAGCGTCAGATTCGCCCCATTTACCGGATGCTTGTGCATGGGGTTGATATTGTGTTCCGTCAGAATTTCATTATAAAACGTAGATGCCATTTTTTCACTTTCTTTCAGTCCGGATAGCCCATTTCCTTCCGCATCCCGGCAAGGGCTGCGATGAAGGCATCGATATCCTCGTGAGTATTGTAAAAGCCCAGGGAAGCCCTGGACGTAGACATGATGCCAAGGTGCTTGTGCAGGGGCTGGGCGCAGTGGTGGCCGGCCCGGATGCAGACTCCGTGCTCGTCCATGATGGCCGCCACGTCGTGGGGATGGACGCCCTCAATCGTGAAGGTCAGAATGCCGTGATGGTCATGGGGATCCGACGCGCCAAGCACCTTCACATGGGGAACGGCCGTCAGACGCTCATAGGCGTAGTCTGTCAGCTCATCCTCTCTCTTCTCGATCGTCTCCCAGCCGATGCCCTTCATGAACCTGAGGGCAGCTAAGAGGCCGACGGCCCCGCCGGCATTGACGGTACCGGCTTCAAACTTGTGGGGAACCTCCGCGTAGGTTGCCGAATACTTCTGCACGTATTCAATCATCTCGCCCCCGTAGAGGAAGGGCGGCATTTTTTCGAGCAGGTCCTTCTTCCCGTAGAGAACGCCGATGCCCATAGGGGCGTACATCTTGTGGCCGGAAAAAGCGAAGAAGTCGACGTCTGAGTCGGTCACATTGACAGGGATATGCGGCGCGCTCTGGGCTCCGTCGCAGACGAAGACTGCCCCGTATTTGTGCGCTTCCGCAGCATACGCCTTCACATCGTTCAGGCGGCCGAAGATATTCGACATCTGCGTCATGGCGACGAGAGCCGTTTTCTCCGAGAGTATTTTTTTGAATGCATCAAGGGAGAAAGCCCCGTCCTCACTGCATTCGAAGTAGGTAAGGGTTGCCCCCGTCTTCTTTGCCAGGATCTGCCAGGGGAGAAGGTTGCTGTGGTGCTCAGCGATGGAGACGATGATTTCGTCCCCCTCGTGAATGAAGGCCTCCCCGTAGGCGTATGCAACGAGGTTCAGCGACTCTGTCGCATTCCGCGTGAAAACAATCTCAGAAGAATCGGCAGCCCCGATGAAGTCAGCGACCGCCGACCGGGCCTCCTCATACTGCTCCGTCGCCCGGATGCTGATTTCATAGAGTCCCCGCATGGGATTCGAGTTCACCGTCCGGTAAAACTCCTCCACCGCGTCAAGCACTTCGCGCGGCCGCTGGGACGTGGCGGAATTGTCGAGATATACGAGGTTTTCATCGGAGAGAATCGGGAAATGGCTCCTGATCTCGCGGTCTTCATTCGTCATAAAAATCACTCCTCAAGAAGGGCATCAATCCGCTTCCGGGTTTCTTCGTCTTCTATCCTGTTCTTCACGGCATCGACTCTGGCTCTGGCCATCATACGGTAGACAGCCTCTTCGGAGATTCCCCGGGACTCGAGATAGAACATGAGCTCCGAATCGAGTTTCCCAATGGAAGCCCCGTGGTTTCCTTCCACATCTTCCTCCGTGCAGAGAATGATGGGCAGCGTCTTGTTTACAACACCTTCATCAAGAAGCAGGACGTCTTCATTCTCATTTCCGACTGCCCCCTTCGCTCCCTTCCGGAGGTCAATGGTGCCGCGGAAATTCTTCTTTGCATTGTCAGAAAGGACGCCGGATACCTTGATATCGCAGGTGGTCTTTCTTCCGATATGGTTGACGACCTGATTGATGTCGAGAGATTCGTCTTTCCCGACGAGGTAGGCCATGGCTGTCTGCTGGTCGGCTGCCTTCCCGGCGAGGTCCGTCAAAGAGCCGTAGCAGGAAGCGCCGCCGGAAAGAACGAGCTGCGTCTGAGTGAAGGAAGCCCCCTCCTCGCAGGCTCCGCCGATGTCATTGAAAAAGGCCATCTCCTTCGGCAGTTTCTGTACCTGCACGAGAGTCAGCTTCGCGCCACTTGCCAGATGGTAGACGACCTGAACCGCTGCCTGACCGGCAGCTTTTTCGCCGGTATAGAACATAATGAGCGTTGCAGAAACGCCTTCCGCCACATCCACTTCAACCGGGGAAATGTCACTGACCTCTCCCTCATAGGAAAAATCCATACGGATCGGCCCGTCCGGCTGAGATGTAACGGAAATATGGGTGATCTCAGCTCCCGCCTTCCTGACCGCTGCCGCAAACTCCGGTCCGATCCCGGTCTTCTGCTCCGTATAGGAACCTTCTTCCCGGTCCGTAGCCGAGACACCGGAAGGAAGCTGCAGCTTGGCCTTCCGCCCTGCGGTAACGGAAATCTCCGCTCCTTCCGCCTCGTTTAAGTGCAGGCGGTTCCAGGTCAGCGCAGGCACCCGGTTGATTGTCGTAAATCCTTCTGAAGATTGAACCTTCATGTAAAAACTCCTTACCCGATGGCGCCCTTCATCTCAAGGCGGATGAGATTGTTCATCTCGACCGCATACTCGAGGGGCAGCTCCTTGCCGACATTGTCCGCAAAGCCCGATACAATGAGGGCCCGCGCGTCCTCTTCCGAAAGGCCGCGGGACATGAGGTAGAAAACGACGTCGTCATTGATGCGGCCGATTCTTGCCTCGTGTCCGATGTCGCAGTCAGCGGTCCGGATGTCCATGGCAGGAATCGTGTCCGACCGGCTGATATCATCGAGCATCAGGGACTGACAGGAAACCGCTGATTTCGAGCCCTTGGCATTCGGCATAACGGTCACGGCGCTGCGGTAGGTCGAAATGCCGCCGGACTTGCTGATGGACCGGGTGTTGATATAGGACGATGTATTCGGCGCGTTGTGGACGACCTTGGTCCCGGTGTCGAGGTTCTGCCCCTTGCCGGCGAAGGTCACGGAAGTGAACTCGCACTTGGCTCCTTCCCCGTTCAGGATGCTCATGGGATAGAGGTAGGACACGTGGGAACCGAAAGAACCGGATACCCACTCGATTTTGCCGCCCTCCTCAACAATCGCTCTCTTCGTGTTCAGATTGTACATATTTTTCGACCAGTTCTCGATGGTCGAATAGCGAAGCGTGGCGCCTTTCGCAACGAAAAGCTCGACACAGCCGGCGTGGAGATTCGCAACATTGTACTTGGGTGCAGAGCAGCCCTCGATGAAATGGCAGTAGGCGCCTTCGTCCACAATGATCAGCGTATGCTCGAACTGGCCGGCACCCGGCGCATTCAGGCGGAAATAGGACTGCAGGGGAAAGTCGAGATGAACCCCCTTCGGGACATACACGAAGGAACCGCCGGACCAGACCGCCCCGTGCAGGGCTGCGAACTTGTGGTCCGTCGGCGGCACGAGGTGCATGAAGTGGTCGCGGATCATGTCCGCGTAGGGGCCGTGCAGGGCAGACTCGATATCCGTATAGACGACGCCGAGAGAAGCCGCCTCATCCTTTACATTGTGGTAGACGAGTTCGGAATCGTACTGGGCACCGACGCCGGCAAGAGACTCGCGCTCCGCCTGGGGAATGCCCAGCTTTTCAAATGTATTCTTGATGTCCTCGGGCACTTCCTGCCAGTCGGAAGCCATGTTCTTTTTCTTTGGCCTTATATAGGTCACGATATTGTCCATATTGAGGCCGGAAATATCGGGTCCCCACTCGGGCACCTCGAGCTGATTGTAGATCTCGAGCGACTTCTGCCGGAACTCGCGCATCCACTCAGGATCGCCCTTTTCCTTTGAAATCTCGTCGACAATCTCCGGCGTCAGACCTTCGTCGACCTTGAAGATGTCCTCCGGCTTCTCCTCGTAGCGGAAGTCGTACATGGACCGGTCGATGTCGGCGACTACTGTTTTTTCTTCGTTCTCTGCCATAGTGTTTCTCTTATATTGCTAATATAAAACGCCTTGTTTCCGGCGGGCTTTCGCGTTTTTTGCGCCGCATAATATTTTGCGCCGCATCACTTCTGAATGTACTTTTCGAACCCGTTCTCATTGATGTCATCGACCATCGAGCCGTCGCCGTCCGCCACAATGCGGCCGTCCACGAGGACATGCGTCCTGTCGACATGCAGGGACTCAAGGATCCGGGTGGAATGGGTGATGATGAGGAGGGCGCCGCCCACGGATTTCTTGTACTCGTCAATGCCGTCGGAAACGGTCTTTACGGCGTCGACATCAAGGCCGGAGTCTGTCTCGTCGAGAATGGCCAGCGACGGCTTCAGCATCAGAAGCTGCAGGATTTCCGCCTTCTTTTTCTCACCGCCGGAAAAACCGACGTTCAGGTCGCGCTCCGCGTAGGAGGGATCCATATTGAGGACAGACATGGTCTTTTCCAGCGTCTTCTTGAAGTCCCAGGCACGGAGCCGCTGTCCCGTCCGGTTTTCAACCGCCGTCTTGATGAAGTTCGAAAGGGTGATGCCCGGTACCTCTACCGGATTCTGGAAGGACATGAACATGCCGGCCTTGGCGATCTTGTCCGTGGTAAGGCCCGTGATATCCTCCCCGTTGAATGTGATCTTTCCGCCGGTGATATGGTAGCGGGGATCGCCCATGAGCGTCGAACCCAGTGTGGACTTGCCGGCCCCGTTCGGTCCCATGATGACGTGGGTTTCACCGGCTCCGACGGTAAGATCAATGCCATGGAGGATTTCCTTGTCCTCGACTTCGGCTTTTAAGCTTTCTACCTGCAAACAAATGTCTGCCATCTCGTACTCCTCAATCTGTATCTGAAAAAAAGCTACTATCAGGCACGCAGGTTTCCCCGCTGCCGAAAATGTTCCGTCTTCCGGGCTTTCAAAAAAATGGAGAATCGTGGGAAACCGCAAATCTTCTGTCTTTCAAAGATGCCCGACAGGTAAACAGTATAGGTTTCTCCCCTTTACCTGTCAAATAATATATCCGTTTGTCTGTATATATCCTGTTGCTTTCGCAACGCTTTTTCATAATTTCCTATTTGTGCACTGGGTTTTGTACATCATTCCTTTGCCGCCAGCTTTTTCTCCTGGTCCGCCAGCATCAGGGCATCGATGATTTCCTGCAGGTCCCCGTTCATGACCTTGTCGAGCTTGTAGAGAGTGAGATTGATCCGGTGATCCGTCACCCGCCCCTGGGGGAAGTTGTAGGTACGGATTTTCTCCGACCGGTCACCTGTCCCGATCTGGGCCAGCGTCGCATCTGACCGCTCCTGCCGCTGCCGCTCCAGCTCCATGTAGTAGAGCTTCGTCCGCAGGAGCTCAAAGGCCTTGGCCTTGTTCTGAAGCTGGGACTTCTCCGTCTGAGCATAGATGACGATGCCTGTCGGATAATGCGTCAGACGGACAGCGGAATCCGTCGTATTGACGCACTGGCCGCCGTTGCCGGACGCCCTCATGACATCGATCCGGATGTCCTTCTCCGGAATGTCCGGTACGTCGACTTCCTCCGCCTCCGGCATAACGCAGACCGTGATGGTCGACGTATGGATGCGGCCTCCTGACTCAGTCTCCGGCACCCGCTGCACCCGGTGAACGCCGGACTCGTATTTGAGGACGGAGTAGGCGCCGGCTCCATCCACGGTGAAGGAAACCTGCTTCATACCGCCGATGCCGGTTTCTTCGGCCTCTTCCGTATGGACGGTCCAGCCCCGGCCTTCCGCGTATTTCACATACATGCGGTAGATTTCCGCCGCAAAAAGGGCTGCCTCGTCCCCGCCGGCGCCGGCCCGGATCTCGACGACAACATTGCGGTCATCGTTTTTGTCCTTGGGCAGAAGGGCGATGGTCAGTTCCTTTTCGAGAACCGTCTTCCGCTCTTCCGCGTCGGCAAGTTCTTCCTTGCAGAGGGCCCGCATCTCGTCGTCCGTTTCATCCGAGAGCATGGCCTTCGAATCCTCAATGTCCTTCAACGCTGCCCGGTAAGCCCGGTACCGCTCGACAATCGGCGCCAGGTCCCCCTGTTCCTTCATGAGCTTCTGGAAGCGCTTCGCGTCGTCCGCCGCCCCGGGCTCCGAGATCGTGCGCATGACTTCTTCGTAGCGCGCTTCCACGTCTTCCATCTGTTCAAACATAGCTATACCTCCGAAAGCAGTCTGCAGGTCCTGCAGCGCCTACGAATGATCCGGCAGAAAACCTCCGCACACCCGCGTATTTCCACCGTAGTCCTTTTTCAGGATAATATTTTTAAATCCGTTTTCCTGCAGGATTTCCGTTACCTGCTCTCCCTGATCGTATCCTGTCTCAAAGAGAAGGAGGCCGCCGCAGACCAGGTACTTTCCGGCACCAGCCGCAATCCGCCGGTAATAGGTCAGACCGTCCGCCCCGCCATCGAGCGCCCGTGCAGGTTCATATGTCTTCACTTCCGGCATCAGATGCTCTATTTCATCCGTCCGGATATAAGGCGGGTTTGCGATGATGAGATGGAAAGCCGCCCCCTCCGGCAGCGGGGCATAGAGGTCGCCGGCCAGGAAGGTTGCCCGGTCAGAAAGTCCGAGCCGGTCTGCATTGAGGCGGGCCAGGTCCACCGCATCGGAAGAAATATCCGTGCCGAACCCGCTGGTCCCTGGCTCCAGATCCAGCAGGGACAGAAGGACGCAGCCGGTTCCCGTGCAGAGGTCAAGGATGGTCATCCCCTCTGACAGATGGGACAGTGCCTCTTCACAGACGACCTCCGTATCGGCGCGGGGAACCAGGGTGGCCGGAGAGACCTCGAACTCGAGG
Organism: uncultured Lachnospiraceae bacterium; assembly: GCA_900314085.1. Classification (GTDB taxonomy): domain Bacteria; phylum Bacillota; class Clostridia; order Lachnospirales; family Lachnospiraceae; genus RUG306. Next base: position 72,893 of record OMTX01000138.1, read on the forward strand.
CCCATGAATTCCGTGTGACCGAGGATGATCTGCAGGGGAATCCTTTTTTTCCGCTTTTCAAGAATGAGCAGAAGCTGCTTCTCCGTCTCCTCAGGAAGCGCCTCCTCCTTCTTCAGGAAAAAGTCCAGGCGCCCGATGCCGGTAAGCTCCGACAGGATAATGACTGCTTCATCTGCGCCGCCATCAATTCCTGCAGCAGAAAGCGTTTCTTCTGAAAGCCTCAGGGCTTCTCCAATGGTCATAGCTGCCCTCTTTCTTCCGGATCGGTATGATCCACGCCTTCTTCCCCGACTGCCGCCGCAGGGGGTTCTTCCGGCTGAGCGCCGAAAGTCTCCTTCTGCCAGGCTGCCCAGTCAAAGACGGCATTGACAGAGGCAATGCCGACTTCAAGCATGCTGTCATCCGGCTCCTTCGTCGTGATGCGCTGCAGCCAAAGCCCAGGCGCCGCCAGACAATTGATCACGGCATTGTCGCTGCGTCCGCCCAGGCGGAGAAACTCATAGGAAATTCCGGCAATGACCGGCATCAGGGCGATGCGAAGCAGAAGCTGCAGGGGCCGGCTGTCCACCCGGATGAAGGCAAAGACAAAGACCGAGATGAAGACTACGATGAAAAGGAAGGAAGTCCCGCAGCGCTTGTGAAAGCGGGTGGACTTTCGGGCGTTTTCCACCGTGAGCGGCAGGCCGTGCTCGACGCAGTTGATGCACTTGTGCTCAGCGCCGTGGTACATGTAGACTCTTTTGATATCCTCCATCCGGGCAATCAAAGCCATATAGGCAATGAGGATGACGACGCGGATGAGACCTTCGATCAGGACGATGACCGTTTCCGAAGCAATGACCTTGTCAAAAAGCTTGGAAAGGTAAAAAGGAAGCGCCAGAAAGATCAAAAGGGCCAGGGCGAAGGAAATGACCAGGGTGCCGGCCATCTGCGCCTTCTCCTCTTTTTTCACCTTCTCCGGATTTTCTTCCCTCTTCTTCTTCGTCTCCTCGTCGTCTTCGATATAGTCCGAGGATTGAAACAGCGTCTTCATGCCTACGATCAGGGATTCCACAAAGGAATACATTCCCCGGAAGAAGGGCAGCTTGAAAAAGACAGGTGTCGCCTTCACCTTTGTGACGTCCGTATGGATGCTTCCGTCACCGAGGCGGACAGAAAGGCTGTACGCATCGCGATTTCGCATCATGATGCCTTCCATGACGGCCTGCCCGCCGATCCCGGAGTATTTCATTATTCATTCTCCATTTCTATTCGGGGAGGAGAATTCATCCTCCTCCCCGCCGCGCCCCGTGCCCGGCGAAGCCGGATGTTTCCACTGCGCGGGCCTGCGATAAAAAAAGAGGCTGAGATGGAAATCTCCCACCTCAGCCTCAAAGAATTCATACGAAAAGCGCAGCCCGGCGGGGGCTATAAAAATGCAAAAATACCCCTGCCGCCGAAACTACTCTGTGATGCCGTATTTCTTGTTGAACTTGTCGATCCGGCCCTTTGCCTTCGCCTGCTTCTGCTGGCCTG
>OMTX01000137.1 GCA_900314085.1 uncultured Lachnospiraceae bacterium
CGATGATATCGGCCTGGAACTGCATGAGGAAGTTGTTCTTCGAGGCGCCGCCGTCGACCTTCAGAGCCTTCAAATCCACGCCGGAGGCCTCTTCCATTGCAGCGAGGACGTCTGCCACCTGGTAGTCGACGCCCTCGAGCGTCGCCCGGATCAGGTGGTACTTGTTGCAGCCGCGGGTCAGGCCGACGATCGTGCCCCGCGCGTACTGATCCCAATAGGGAGCGCCGAGGCCGGTGAAGGCGGGCACGACATAGCAGCCGTTCGTATCCTTCACGCGGGTCGCCATGTACTCGGAATCCATGGAGGTATCGATGATACGGAGTTCGTCGCGGAGCCACTGAACCGCAGCGCCGGCCACGAAGACAGAGCCCTCGAGGGCGTAGTTCACTTTTCCGTCTATTCCCCAGGCGATGGTCGTCAGAAGGCCGTTCTTCGTGAAGACCGGCTTCTCGCCAGTATTCATGAGGAGGAAGCAGCCGGTGCCGTAGGTGTTCTTCGCTTCGCCTTCCGTGAAGCAGGTCTGGCCGAAAAGAGCGGCCTGCTGGTCGCCTGCTGCCCCGCCGATCGGAATGGGGCCGCCGAAGAATTTGGGATCCGCCTCCCCGTAGACTGCGGAAGACGGCATGGGTGTCGGCAGCATGGACCGGGGGATATCAAGTTCCTTCAGGATGTCATCATCCCAGTCCAGGGTGTTGATATTGAAAAGCATGGTGCGGGCAGCATTCGAGTAGTCCGTCACATGGACACGCCCCTCCGTCAGCTTCCAGATGAGCCAGGTCTCGACGGTCCCGAAGAGGAGCTGCCCGCTTTCAGCCTTCTGCCGGGCTCCGGGCACATTCTCTAAGATCCAGCGGATCTTTGTCGCGGAGAAATAGGCGTCGATGATGAGCCCCGTCTTCTCGCGGATCATGTCCGTGAGCCCCTTCTCCTTCAGGCTGTCCGCATATTCAGACGTTCTGCGGCACTGCCACACGATGGCATTGTACACGGGCTCCCCGGTTTCCCGGTCCCAGACAATCGTCGTTTCCCGCTGGTTCGTGATGCCGATGGCTGCGATGTCAGAGGCCTGCGCTCCGACCTTTCCCATGGCCTCGACCGCGACACCCAGCTGGGTCGACCAGATTTCCTTGGGATCGTGCTCGACCCATCCCGGCTGCGGATAGATCTGCCGGAATTCCTTCTGGGCCACGGAGCACATATTGCCCTGCCGGTCAAAAAGGATGCAGCGGTTGCTTGTCGTGCCGGCATCCAGCGCCATTACATACTTTGCACTCATTATTTTTCCCCCTTTAATTTTTAACCCCTCCGGAAAAGGGCGCTCCTGAAAAGGAGCGGGCGCGCTGGTGCGCGCCTGAGGGGTTCTATGCCTTCCACAAATCCCTGTTTGTAGTCGACACCGCCGTCGCCCCTGCAGACAGCGCCCGCAGGCATTCCTCCCTCGTCCGCACGAGACCGCCGGCCAGAACGGGCACGCGCGAAAGGCCGTCAATCTCCGTAATGATGTCCGGCGAAACGACGCCCGGCATAATCTCGATCACATCCGGCTGGACGTGCTCGTTTGCAAGCCGCTTGATATTGTTCACGGCCTTCGAGTCGATGACAAAAAAACGAAGCACGGTGTTTAAGCCAATCTCCCGCGCATGGGCGGAAATATTGGATCGCGTCGTGATGATCCCGTCCGCCTCCGTAAAGCGCTTCACATAGTCCACTGCCGCCTCGTCCTTGACGGATAGCCCGGACACGAGGTCGACATGGACGAAAGCGTGCCGCCCGGCTTTCCGGATCTCTCCCACGATTTCAGGAAGGGATACAACGTCTCCGTACAGGACGAAAAGAATGCCGATGTCCGTTTCCGTCAGGGCTGCATGAAGGTCGTCATCGGACTTCACTGCCGCAATGACCGGCGTATCCTCAAGTTTTTCTATAAATTCCCGGTGTGTCATACTGTCCCGTCAGAAACTGTTCTCTCTCTTTCCGTTTCCTCATCATAGCACAGGAAAGCCCTCTTGTCAGCAACCGTTTCACTTCTGCATTCCCAAAATAATTAAGCGGCCGCCCACCGGGGCGGCCGCTTTCAACTCAGCACATCATTTTCAAAAATCACAATTCCCCGAGAATGTCCTTCATATCTCCGTCGATGCAGATGGATCTTTCCCGAATTTCCTTCGGAGCCCAGGCCTCGCCCATGTTCAGGCAGGCATATGTGGCATGCGGGGAGCCATAGGTCATCTGCCAGAAGGGGTACTTGATGATCCCGGGGGTATTGCCTCCGACGCCAAGCTCCAGGAAGAGGACTTTCCCTTCGTATGTCCGGTCGACGTCTTTCTTGCTGTCCACCGTGAAAAAGCCCTCTGCTTCAATTCCGTGCAGGGCAAGAAAATCCCCGTAACGGGCGGCGGCCTCGTGCCAGCCGCCGTCCTCTACAAAGGTATCGTCGCTGCGCAGGTTCGGTACAAAAGTGCATCCGTCGTCCGGGCAGATGGGTATGAGACCAGGATCCACGGTCGTCCGGATTTTCCCAGGGTCCGGGACAAGAAGGCTGCCATCCTCCGCAATCTCAAAGCCCTGGGAGAGAACCATCTTTTGGACCATTTCCTCATTATCATAGGTCTTGTTTTTCGAAGCCCCGTGCGGCCGGACGCTTTGAAAGAGGCCGTAATCCCCCTGGGTGTAGAAAAGACGCTTCTTGTCAAAGCCCGCCCGTTGGAAGCAGTGGTCGACATTGGTGGTCAGCACGAAGTAATCCTTGTCCCTGACTAGCGCCAGAAGCCGTTCATACAGGTCCGACGGGATCGGATTGTAGCGGTTCACCCAGATGTGCCGGCTCCACCAGCCCCAGTATTCCGTCATTTCAGGGAAGGGATAGAACCCACCGGAATAAATGTCCCGGATCCCGTACTTCTCCTGAAAATCCCAGAAGTATTTTTCAAACAGTTCGCCGGAATAGAGGTAGCCCGCCGCTGTCGAAAGGCCGGAGCCCGCGCCGATGATGACCGCATCCGCTTCCCGGAGAGCATTTTTCAAAGCAAAAATATTATCCCTGTCACTTGAGAAGTTCATGGTAGATGTCCCTGTCGATGTCCTTGAAAACATTGAAAATCACCCTTTTCACGGAAGTTTCCGTCTGAAGAAATTCCTTCACCGTCTCCACCGCAATCTCCGCCGCCCGCTCATTGGGGAAGTGGAAGACGCCTGTGGAAATGCAGCAGAAGGCGACGGAGGAAAGCCCCTTCTCTGCCGCAAGTTCAAGGCAGGACCGGTAGCAGGAGGCCAGCAGCTCCTCGTCTTCAGAAGTCACCCGGCCGTCCACGATGGGGCCGACCGTGTGCAGGACATATTTGCAGGGAAGGTTGTACGCCGGCGTGATTTTCGCCTGTCCCGTCGGTTCCTCATAGCCCTGCTTCTGCATGATTTTCGCGCAGTCCAGGCGGAGCTGCACACCGGCGAAAGTGTGGATGCAGTTGTCAATGCAGGTGTGGTTGGGGACGTAGCAGCCGGTCATTCCGCTGTTTGCCGCATTGACGATGGCATCGACGGAAAGCCTCGTGATGTCTCCCTGCCAGACGGCAAGGCCTTCCTCATTGAAGGAAATGTCGTCAAGAGTCACGACGCCTTTCTCTGCCGCCTCCTCCTGCAGGTACTCGTCCTGCACCCGGAGAAAATTCCCATCGATCTCCCCCGGCATCCGGACATTCATCAGTCCCCTGAGCAGGCGGCGCTGCCCGCCTTCATCCGCAGGGATCTCCATGCCGCGATATTCCGGTTTCTCGTCGAGAAGACGCCGGATCATATATTCTCTCCGCTCTGCCTGCTTCATGCCTCGCTGCCTCCAATCGTTTCAATGCCCCCTGCCTGATGCAGCGCTGCTGCAGCATCTTTCTCCGTTACTGCTTCTTCTCATCAGCCCTGATCTTTTTTTCCGTATCTCCGATTACGTCCGCAATCGTCATTCCCGCCATTTCCTTTTCCATGGCTTTCTGGATCTCCTGCAGCCGTTTGTCCATCACGAAGTGGATATTTCTGCCGACAGGGCAGTTGGCGCTTGGGTTTTCCTGAAAATGGAACAGCCCTTCCTCATCCACGCTGTCCACCGCCTTGTAGATATCATATAGAGTAATATGTTCCGCCGGCTTTGCCAGTGTCACTCCGCCGTTTCCGCCCCGCTGGACATGGATCAGCCCAGCCTCCTTGAGCTGGCCGAAGATTTTCCGTATGATCACGGGATTCACGCCGACGCTGCCTGCGACCAGCTCGCTGTTTACGACATGGTCCTCTTTCAGCACTTCAATGCAGGTCAGTGTCTGCACGGCTATTGTAAATCTGCTCGATATCTGCATGATGTCACCTCCGAAATTACATCAAAGATAACACGTTTTCATTGCAATAGCAAGCCTCCGATCTCAGATCAATATCCCCTGCAGGTGGTCAATCTCATATCAGAAAGCAAAAAACGCCAAAAACCCATATAGAGCGAACAAAGTTCCCATCTTAAAAGTATTTCCGAGATTTTTCTGCCTCAGTTTCCAAAAGCAAAGCAGTAAACCCGAAGCAATCAGAACGACCGTCAACAGGGTCCTTAAATTATTGGTCCCGGGCAGCAAAGGAATCAAAACCATCATTGCCAGTCCTGCAACTGCAGTCAGGATTGCAATGTTTCGTCCGGCCCCTTTTCTGTCAAACAGGTCAGCAGATTCGCCCCATAGGTGTTTCTCTGCTCCCCTGCTCTCCGGAAATTCCGAAGCATGAATATCCGTTCCTGCATTGTAAGAATAATAAAACGGACTGTTCTCTTCCTGTCTCCGCAATCTTTGATACCTTCGGAAGAAGCTTACCTCCATCATCATCCAGGGAATGGAACAAAAGGCAGCGGCAAGGAAAAACAGATAGATCCTGAAACCAGCACCTGATCGACATGCACTTCGTGCTCTTTCCAGCTGGTACCGCCGGAAGCATCATTCAATACCAGAGGCTGAAGATTGTCCATAGCATGGGCAAACCTGGACTCCGGTGTACTTCCTTCCTCAAACTCATCCCATAATCCGCGCACTTTGTCCCTTTGATCTTCCGGGAGCAGGGCGTACAGCCGGTCGGCCGCGTCGGTTTCCCGAATCTTCTGGGTTTCTTTCCCCGCCTCATCATAGGCATAAGTGTCGCCAGCATAGATCTCGACGAGGTCATGAACCAAAAGGATCGATATGGTATGCAGAACATCAATCGGTTCTGTCGCATATTCAGAAAGGATCAGTGTCATGACCGCCATATGCCAGGCATGCTCTGCATCATCCTCTTTGCGGGAATTGTCCGCCAGAGGCGTCTGCCGGATAATCTCCTTTTCCTTATCGATTTCGCGGATAAAGTCAAACTGCTGCTGCAGACGCTCCAGCTGCTCGTTGCTCAATTCCATAATTCACCATGCCCCACAGAACAAACTTATTTCATGTTTCAGTTGCGTTATGGTTGCCAAAGGTAATAGTGCTTAACCAGAAGAAATGGTATCACAAGGATTATCTTTCTTCCATAGCGAAAGCGGAGACTGCACCTCTGCAATCCCCGCCCCATTACTGAATTTCCTATAGAACATAAGCGATATTTGATCGTCATATTCTGCTGGTAACGCGAAAACACCTCCCGGTTCAGCAAAATTCAAGTCATTTCCATCCTTAGAATGGGCAGCCAGCGTATCTAAAAAGGCCCTGCCCAACCTGCTCATCTTCCGGCGCTCCGCTCAATTGATTGAAGAGATCAGCGTTGTGACCGCCTCTGCGTCCATGCCCTGACCATCCATGTCGATGTCTACCGCATAAGCATAGCCTTCAGCAGTCCAGGTGGCGACAAAGACCTTGCCGTCATTGCCCTTCATGGTAACGGTATTGCCATTTAGATCGGCGCTATTGTTTTCGCTGTAATCCGTGGAATCACCACTGATGTCATCGCTGCCGGCCACTTTTCTGATTCTGTAGGCTTCCTTGCCGTCCGCATTCGTATATATGACCTCAAGCATCTTATCGTCTTCAAAGACGTTGTAGGTAACTGTACTGTAGTCTGAAGGAGCATCGGGAATCGAGATCTTAAAACCGGCTGCCTTTTCTGCTTCCTCCAAAGAGTCATATGCCTTGAAGGGAGTTGCAATCTGCACCCCTGCTTCTCCTGTACTTTCGCTCTGCTTGCTGTCCGCTGATGCACTGTTTTTCGTCGATCCGCACGCTGCAAGGGAGAAGCAAAGGACTCCTGCTGCAAGTACGACGGCCATCTTCTTTACTGTGTTTGCTTTCATTTCTCTTACCTCTTTCTCATAGATAATATTGAATCAGGCTTTTGAAGGTCTTTCATCCGCCTTCACTATCTATACAGATGAGGAAAGGGAAATGTTGCATGGATAATATTTTTTCTCTGTCCTGACTATCAAAACTTCACTGTTCCAGAAATCCCCCTCACTTTCCTGTCTTCTTCGGCGCATAGTCCTTCAGGTCCGGGAGTGCCCCGCCGGCAACAGCCCACAGATACAGGCTTGCCACGCTGCAGTATGGGCTGTAACGCCTTCTGTATTTTTCAAACAGTTTCCGGTCGATCTTCCGGTGATGCTGCACCATACGGAGGCCGCGCAGGATAGCCAGGTCTCCGAATCCACATCCCGATCCACATGTCCGATGCGGTCGATGACTTCGGCAAGCCGTTTGTCCCGGCTCTTCAGGTAATCCGTTTCTTTTCCCCGTATTCAAAATACATATCCGCCCTCTGACAAAGCTTCCTGTACTGCTCTTATATAGTATAATAATATCAGCGCCGTATATGAACTTCTATAAATATTCCATCGGAAATTATCCTGCTATTTTCTTCCGGCTTTCTGAAATATAATATCCGAAATCCATAAGGACGCAGAGATAGAGCCTGCCGTCCACATACACACAGATTGGAGGAATCGATGCAGTACACGGGAAAGTATCATTCACCGCTTGGGGAAATTCTTCTGGCATGCGATGAAATCGGGCTGACCGGGCTCTGGTTCGACCGGGAGAAATATTATGTCTTAAGCCTTGATCCGAATCATGAAGAAAGAGAAACGGATATTCTCCGTGAAACGCGCAAGTGGCTGGACATCTACTTTGCAGGGAAAGGACCGGATTTCTTCCCGCCCATCCACATGCTTGGCACCCCGTTCCAACTCTCTGTCTGGAATATCCTCCGGTCCATTCCCTACGGAAAGACGACCACCTATGGAGAAATTGCAGCACAGCTTGCCAAAGATGCCGGAGTCGCGCATATGTCTGCCCAGGCCGTTGGCGGCGCCGTCGGACACAATGAAATTTCCATCATTATCCCCTGTCACCGTGTCGTCGGAAAAAACGGCAGCCTTACCGGCTATGCCGGAGGCATCGACAAAAAAACTGCCCTGCTGAAACTGGAGGGTTCCTTTCAGAAAAACTTCTTTGTACCGAAACATAGCACAGCGCCTTGACCTGAACCATGCAGGCGTTCCGGGATGAATCCGCATCAAACGAATTATTTTTCAAGTCTCAGGAATGTTTTTCCTCGAGTTCCTTTACGATGCGGTTATACTCCTCCTCATCCAGACGGTACTTCCCGGAAAGAAGGAAGTAGGCAATCAGGATCGTAATCACCGGCACAAGTACCATTCCAAACCGCAGCATCAGCTGCTGGACAGATGAAACACCGGCAAGGAAGCCGTCCGCCTGGGAAAGTACTTCCTCCTTTGTCATGGTTCCCTGATTGACTTCGACCTCCATGCCCGAGATCTTCTGGCTGATCGCATAAATCCCACTGACGATCAGGATCAAAGCGGACAGACCCTGGTCGGCTCCGCCGGCCAGCTTGACGGCAAAGGAGCGGACCGCGGAAATGATGCTGTCGTGCCGCTCGTGAAATCTGTACTCATCGTATTCAATTGTATTATTCACATATACAAGAATAATGAGGTTCATCAGTCCCTGGAAGAAAAAGATCAGGAATCCGATGACATTTAATAGAATTGTATTCTTGGGCGTGATATAGCCGTAGCCGAGAAAAAGCCCGTAGCTCACCATCAGAAGAATCGTTGCCATCGTAAGCAGTCGTTTCTTCCTGAAGTGGGACGTCAGCGTGGAAAACATAGCCTGTGAGACCAGAGTGCCAAGACCGTACATGACCGTATACCAGAAGACCATGTTCCCGCCCTTTGAGTATCCGAACTCCGTGTAGAAAAAGTTCACTCCGAAAAGCAGGAGGAGGTTCTGTCCTACATTGAAGAAGAAAAAGGCAATGCCTGCCGTCA
>OMTX01000135.1 GCA_900314085.1 uncultured Lachnospiraceae bacterium
AGTATACTACAAGAAAAATCCCCCTGCAAGAAGCAAAGGGGATTTTACAAAAAATCATAATTCTAATATGTATTTAATGTGTATATTGTACAACATCTTGCGGAAACTGCCCGGATTTCAGCAGACAGGCAGCGGATTCGGCATACGCGCTATTGTCCGCCGGTATCCTGTGCCTTTGATTCAGCTGCAGCATCCGAAGAAGCCGCCTGACCTGCATCCGCAGGCGTGCTGTTCTCCGCAGGTGCAGCAGGCTGCGTTTCTGCCGGCGCCGTCTCCTTCGGCTTCGTCTTCCACTTGTAGAAGAAGACATGATCCCCGATCTGCTCGTATTCGGCAATCCGGAAGCCATCAGCAGCCTTCTTTGTCATGAAGAAAAGCCAGTCGCCCGACCGCTTGCCCGCAATGACCTCCTGTGCCACCTTCAGGCACTGGGCATCGACGCCCCGTTCAATGTACTTGTCCACCATGCCGGAGGAATAGGAGGAAAACTGCTTCGGCGCCGTAATAACCTCCCGGATGGTATTGACATTCGGAAAGAGGGAAGAATTCACCCGGTTCATAATGACAGATCCGACAGCCAGCTGTCCGGCGTAGCCCTGGTTCCAGGCCTCTGCCTGAATCGTCGCTGCCAGGAATGTCACATCGTCTGCGCTCGCACTTACGGCAGCGGAAGTATCCTCATGCTTTCCACCGTTCTTCTGCTCCTGCGCCTCCTGCTCGGCGAGAATCGCCTTCGCATAGGCGGCCTGGGCAGCGGCCGCCTGGCTGTCCAGAGCCTTCTTCTTTTTCTGCAGGGCAGCAATTGAAGCATCTGCAGCCGCCAGATCACCGGCAGCGTCAGAAGCCGCTGCATTCGCATCAGCGAGATCCACTCCTGCTGCCGTCCGAAGGGCGGAGTACTTGTCCTGGGACGCTGTCAATATTCCCTGATAGGCGGAGAGATCCGACTGCTTCTGTGCAAGTTCTTCCTTCTTGGTCTCAATCGTCACCTTCAGTTCCTTATACTTCGCCAGAGCCTGCCTGTCGTAGGACATCAGGGCTTCAACCTCATCCGCCTGATTCAGGGCAGATGCAATGGAACCGGATGTGAAGAGAATATAGAGAAGATTTGTTTCCTTCCGGTTTTCATAGATATAGGCGATACGTTTCTTCATGGCAGCGTACTGAACGTCAATTGCCCCTTCCGCTTCACCGAGCTCTGCCGTCACCGTATCCATGTCCGCCTGTGTTGCGGCAATCTCCGTATTTGCCGCGGAAATATTGTTCTCAACCTCGGAAAGAAGGCTCTGGTACTTCTTCACGGTGGCGGAGGCATCTGCCGCATCTGCTGCCGCATCCGCTGCCCTGCCTGCTGCAGCTGCCTTGTCCTTCACCGCCTGATCGATGGCGGCATTCGTCTCTTCCGCCTGCCGCTGCAGATCCTCGAGCCGCTTCTTCGCATCGGCTGAAGATGCCGATGCCGCAAGCGGTCCCGCAAAAGCGCAAAAAACCACGGCAGCCGCCGATACGACAGCTGCCAGTGACTTCACGCGTTTTATATTATTCATAAAGAAAAGTTTCATCTGCAGGACGTGGAAATTCCTTCAACAGCGACCGCGCCGCCCCGGATTACATCAATGTGCCTGAAACTCTGCCGCAGCAGGGCAACAAGCTCGTCATTCCGCCGCTCCGTCAGCGTACTCTCGAGAATGACGCTGTCAGGCCCGATATCAATGGGTTTCACATCAAAGGTTTCCGCTATGCGGAAGACCTCTGCCTTCCCTTCGCTTCCGATCTGCTTGACCTTGGCAAAAAGAACCTCCTTCATATGTATCGGCACATTTGTGAGATCCATGACCTTGATGACCTCGATCATAGAGTTCAGCTGCTTCTTGATCTGCTCGAACGTCACGTCGTCGGCCTCCGCGCAGATGGTCATGCGCGAGACGTCCGGGTGCTCTGTTGTGCCGACGGTCAGCGACTGCAGATTGTAGCCCTTCGCCGAGAAAAGCCCCGATACCTTTGCAAGCACGCCCGCTTCGTTTTCGACATAGAGAGCGATCCACCGTTTTTTCTTCGATCCAACCATAGCCCCTCCTATTTCAGAATCATGTCGTCGATCGGGTTGCCGCTCTTCACCATCGGAAGGACGTTCTCATCGTAGGCAATGTCGAATTCCACGAGCGTGCTCTTCCCCGCATGCGAATTTGCCTTCGCCGTTTCAAGCACACGACTAATATCTTTCGCTTCGTTTACCCGGAGCCCTTCTACGCCGTAGCTCTCCGCCCATTTGACGAAGTCGGGAACGTAGGGCGGGCACTTGTCCGAAGGTCCCTTGCAGTTTTCAGGACAGCCTTCCCGGCGCCGCAGACAGGTGATTTCGTAACGTTTTCCATAGAAGAACTGCTGGAACTGACGCACCATCCCTAAGTACTGATTGTTGATGAGAACGATGATGACGGGCGCGTCGCTTGTAACAGCCGTCGCCATCTCCTGCATATTCATCTGAAAGCCGCCGTCACCGGTGATGGCAATGACGTCCTTTTCCGGACAGGCAACTTTTGCTCCGACGGCAGCGGGGAAGCCGAAGCCCATGGTCCCGAGGCCCCCGGACGTAAACATGGGGCGTTTTTCTGTCACGGGCAGGAACTGCGTCGCCCACATCTGGTGCTGGCCGACGTCTGTCGTGACAATGGCATCAGGAAATACCGTGTCAATGCCCTCCATGATGTCCTGGGGAGAAAGCCCTTTGCCGCGCGGCATGGAAAGCGGGTGCTTCTGCTGCCAGCCGTCGATTTCGCTGATCCAGGCGTCTGTCTTCATGGGCTCCGCCCATTCGAGCAGCTTCGAAAGGGCGAGCTTTGCATCCGCAACGACAGGAATATCCACGACGACGTTCCGGGAAATGGAGGCCGTATCCGCATCGACGTGGATGATCTTCGCATTCGGGGCGAATTCCGAAAGGTCGCCCGTGATGCGGTCATTGAAGCGGGTGCCAATGGAAAAGAGGACATCACAGTGGGTGATTGCCATATTGGAGGCGTAGCGCCCGTGCATGCCGGCATTGCCGACATAGTAGGGGGAATCCTCACTGACAGAGCCCTTTCCCATGATCGTCGTCACAACGGGAATCTTCATCGTATTGACAAGCTGCGTTAATTCTTCCTGCGCGCCGGAAATCCGCACGCCGCCGCCGGCCAGGATCAGAGGCCGCTTCGCGGAATGCAGGAGCTTATATGCCTTCTTCAGCTGGCCGATGTGTACGCCGGTATTGGGCCTGTAGCCACGGAGATGAATTTCCTCCGGATAGTCGGGCGAGCCCGTTTCCAGCTGGATGTCTTTCGGGATATCGATGAGAACAGGGCCGGGCTTTCCGGAATGCGCGATGTAGAAAGCCATCTTGATGCGGTGGCCGAGCTCTTCGCGCGAGGCCACCGTGTAGGCATCTTTCGCAGTATTTCTGACCATGCCGACGATGTCCACTTCCTGGAAGGCGTCGTTTCCGATGAGGCCGCGGCTGACCTGTCCCGTCACGATGACGAGGGGAATGGAGTCGTAGTGAGCGTCCGCAATGCCGGTGATCGTATTCGTCGCCCCGGGACCGGATGTCACAAGGACGACGCCGGTTTTTCCCGTTGCCCGGGCATACCCTTCCGCCTCGTGGACGGCCGCCTGCTCGTGGCGGGCGAGGATGACGCGGATGTCCGTCGTCTTATACAGTTCGTCGAGGATATCCGTGATCATGCCGCCGGGATAAGCGAAGACCGTATCCACGCCCTCGGCAAGAAGCGCCTTCACAAAAAGTTTTCTTCCGGTAATATCCATATGCACCTTCTAACGTGAGTTAGCGATTTCTATGGTTTCCTTTAAACAGAGGAGGCAGCATGCATGGATGCTGTCCTGTCCATTCATATCAAAGCTCTTTGACGTCCGTATTGTAGTAGCAGGCAAAGGTATAGGGGATGTCGAAATACGTATGCTCTTCGCTCTCATCGTGCAGTACCCAGTTCTCCTTCTCGTCGAGATTCGGGAAGTGGGCGTCCGCATCGTACTCGTAATCGAGCTTCGTGATGTAGGCCACCTTGCAGTAGGGCTCGAACTGGTGGTAGATGGAGTCGCCGCCGATGATGAAGACGTCGTCCGTGTCGTACTTCTTCAGTTCTTCTTTGAGCTCCGCAATACCGTGAACGACCGTCGCCCCTTTCACCTCGTAGTCCGGCTTCCCCGAAAGAACGATATTCGTCCGCTGGGGCAGAGGCTTGGCATTCGGAAAGCTCTCAAGCGTGTGCCGTCCCATAACGACTACATTATGTATCGTAGATGCGCGGAAAAACTGCATATCCTCAGGGATGGAGATCAGGAGGCCGTTGTTCTTCCCGATTCCCCAATTCCTGTCTGCTGCTGCAATGAGATTCATAGTTCTCCTTTATGGCTAATACAAACCCGTCTATGTGCTACACCAGAAAACGTGGCAGCACGCATTGCGTATTATCTTATTTTTACACCGCTATCGGGATGTTCTCAACCTTCGGTCCCGTCACGTAGTTCTCGAGGGACACGTCGTCCGGCGTGAAGTCGTAGAAATCGTGCACATCCGGATTCAGATGGAAAATTGGCGCCGGGTACTGGGGGCGCGTGATGAGCTCCCGGATGATGTCGACGTGGCGGTCGTAGATGTGGGCGTCCGCAATGACGTGGACGAGTTCGCCGACCTCCATATCGCAGACCTGGGCCAGCATGTGGACGAGAACCGCGTACTGCATGACATTCCACGAATTCGCCGCCAGCACGTCGTTCGACCGCTGGTTCAGGATGGCGTTCAGCGTCAGCTTCTCGTGCCCCGGCTTCTCCGTCACATTAAAGGTCATGGAATAGGCGCAGGGGTAAAGGTTCATCTCGGAGAGGTCCGCGTGGACATAGATATTCGTGAGGATCCGCCGGGAGAAAGGATTGTGCTTCAGGTCATAGATGACGCGGTCAACCTGGTCCATGTCACCCTCGGGATAGTGGTGCTTCACCCCCATCTGATAGCCGTAGGCCTTGCCGATGGACCCGTCGGGGTCCGCCCACTCGTCCCAGATGTGGGGCTTTAAGTCATGGATATTGTTCGACTTCCGCTGCCAGATCCAGAGGAGCTCGTCCGTACACGACTTGATGCCGGTTTTCCGGAGGGTCAATGCAGGAAACTCTTTGGAAAGATCGTAGCGGTTCACGACGCCGAATTTCTTGATCGTATAGGCAGGCGTCCCGTCCTCCCAGTGGGGGCGGACCTTCTGCCCCTCCGTGGATGTCCCGTTTTCAAGGATATCCGTGCACATGTCAACGAAAATCTGATCTGCAAGGCTCATGCCCAAAACACTCCTTACTCTGCTGCGCCCTCTACATGGAATTCCTGGATCAGGTCTTTGAGGTGGGCTGCCTGGTCTGTCATTTCCTGGCTCGATGCAGACGTCTCCTCTGCGGAAGCGGCATTTGTCTCTACGCCGCCGGCGATCCGCTGAACAGACTCCTTGATGCTCGTGACAGCGCCCGACTGCTCTTCCGTCGCGGAAACGATCTCGTCGATCTTCGACTCGATCGTGCCGGCGGATTCCGCTACCTGTTCGAGGGTAGCCGCCGCGTCATTTGCGATGTCGATACCGTTCTGAACGGCTTCAAGGGCTGCATTGATGAAGCCGGTGGACGTCTTCGCCGCCTCTGCGGACTGGTTGGCAAGAGAGCCGACCTGGTTCGCAACAACGGCAAAGCCCTTGCCCTCTTCGCCTGCCCGGGCCGCTTCAATGGAAGCGTTCAGAGACAGGAGGTTCGTCTGGGATGCGATCTCATCAATTGTCGAAATGATATTGCTGATCTCGTGGGAAGTCTCGGAGATGGAAGCCATGGCCTTGACGACGTCCTGCATCTTCTCATTGCCCACACGGATGCCGTCCGTCACAGCCTTGACTTCATTGCTCATCGTAGCCGCATTGTCGGCATTGGCGCGGATCTTTTCCGTGATATCCGAAATGGAATCGGAAATCGTCTGGACGACATTCGACTGGTCCGTCGCACTTTCCGCCAGCTGTGTCGCCGCCTGGGCAATCTGGTCGGAGCCCTGGGTAACCTGCCCGGATACAGCCCCGATTTCCCGGATGGATTCGGAAAGGTGGTTCGTCAGATAGTCAATGGAATTCTGAATATTTTTGAAATCGCCGATGTAATCCTGGTCGAAGGATACCGCCAGCTCGCCGTCGGATACCTCCTTCATAGCCCGGTCGATGTCACCGATGTAGTAGGAAATCTGGCTCATCGCCTGCCGCAGGGATTCTGCGACTTCGCCGATCTCATCGTTTGCAGTATAAGCAATCTCTGCGTTCTGGATATTGCCGATCTCAAGCTCCTTGGCTCCTTCCTTGATTTCATCGAGGGGCTTCTTGATATCTTCTGTGATCTTTGCCGCTGTCTTCCGGGAATTGATGAATGAGTAGAGACCGACCAGGACAATGACGACGAGATCCACGATAGAAGAAATAATAATGGCCCGGTATTTCGTTGTAGCCTGGGCTTCCGCCTTGTTTCCGGCCGCTTCAAAGGCATCGGCCAGTTCCTCGGAAACTGCATTGAAGGACTCCCGGTATTCAGAAACTGCTTCCTCTGTTCCCTTGTTTTCCGCCGTCTGCAAAATCTGCTCGGAAGCATCAGCCAGAGCGTCGACCTTGGCCTCCGCATCGGAGACATCCGTATTCACAAGCTTTCCCAGCTTTGTGATGTCCGCTTTCATAGAAGGGAAGCGCTCTTCAAAATCGGCTCTCTGCTCGTCGATGACGTCCTGCTCTCCTGTCGCCGCGGCGAGAAGAACCCGCTTGTTCACGGTCTGAATATCCTTGCGGACACCGAGCTGCAGCTTTTCCGCCACGAATTCCTGACTGTAGAAGCTGCCGGCCAGGGCTCCGCTCACCACGAAGCCTATGATGGCCAGAACGCCGATAATGGCCGTATAGCGAATCAGCTTGTCAAAGCCTTTTTTCAACCGGACTGCGATGCTCATGGACGCCTCCTTAAAAAATCTTTTTCTTCCGTCCCGGTCTGCTTTCCGGTGCGGAACATTCGCATGTCTTCGTCCGGCGCCTGCTGCAACTGCAGACGCTTTGCACATACGAAAACATTATATCAAAAGCCTCCGACAAAAAACAGTTACTGTTGAAAAAAGAAGGTGCGTACGCTATAATAGCGGGCGTGCTTTTGAGGGGCGTCCGTGCTTTCCCCTGCAGTAAAAACACCGGCTTGACCGGATTTTTGAAGCACAGCCGCTGCCGGCACATATCCTAAGGCAGCGAGAAATATTTGAAAAAGGAAAAATCATATGAGTCAGGAAAAAGTTGAACTGAAACAAAAAGAAAAGCAGAATATGAAAAAGGCCGTGAAGAAGCGGAAGCGCAATGCCGCCATCGCCTGGATCTGCACGGCTGCCGTTGCTGCCGCCCTCATCACGTGGGTTTCCATGTCTGCTTACAAGAATTACAAGAGTGCGAAGTCAGACTCCGGTGTGCCCTCCTACGAGGTGGATCTCTCCGCCATCTCCGATTATGCCAACAGCCTGAACAGCGACTCGGCAAGCAGCAACTGAATATTGAACAATGACAATTTTCCGGCTGACGAAGCAGCATTTCTACCGCTCCCGACTGCCGGAAATTTTTTTCAAAAAATAATATTTTTTTGCTTGACACTGAAAGGCAAAACCAGTATAGTATCACTTGTCGTCGCGAGAGCGAAGCATAGCGGCGGCAAGGCAATTGCGATAGTGGCGTAGTTGGTAACGCGCGACCTTGCCAAGGTCGAGACCGCGGG